>DATDPK010000070.1:0-11128 GCA_035292785.1 Candidatus Nanoarchaeia archaeon | reverse complement strand
TTGCAAGGAGTCTCCTTAATCTCTTCTTTTTTCTCCTCTTTTGGAGCGCTCACAGGCATAGGAGACAGTGCAGGGCACAAACCAACTCTTGCAATATGCTTAATGATTTCCAAATTATTCAAGAAACCGTATTTTTGGCATGACTGCTGGCATTGCTCTGGAGTATAAACTATGCTTATAGGCAACGATTCCCTTTCCATGCCCTTCTTAACCAAACAAAAACAGCAGTGTTTCCGCTCAGCTGTTTCAGGAGGGGCAGCTACAGGCTTGGGAGGAGTAACTGTTGGCGGAGTTGGAGTTTCAGCTGGTGTTGTTACTTCAGGAGGGGTCGGCGCTTTTTCTGAGCAGATGTCAGCAATTTCAAATATTAAATTTCTGGCAGGCTCGTCAAAAGGACATTTATACTGCACCCATTCTCCTACGCAGCCGGGAGGGTGGGGTAGTTGAGGCTGCTTTCCACAATTGCTTTTTGATTCCTTCACCTCATTCAAATGATTCAGATAAGCACGATATACACCTTCTGAAGCTTCACAAAGTATTCCTTTGTATTGCTCTGAGTCGCAGCTTAACAAATCAGCAGAAACAAAAGGAAGTAATAGCAACAATGATGCTAAGAATAACCACCTCATAAAGAAAGCTAAGCCTCTTACGTTTTTAAAGTTTACGAAAGAAAGTATGTGGAAAGCTCCGTCGATAAATAAATAGTTCTAGTCAGTGAAATGAACACTCGGGTTTTGACCCCCTGTCAGCCAGAATATTGAGAGTTAAAATCCTGAAAAATGCCGTGGCCAGACAACCATCGTTCTTCACAACGTCTTGCCTCGGTCAGCGTTCATATGAATGTTAAGCGCCGGCGCCCGGATTTGAACCGGGGTATCCTTGCGGAAACGGGATTAGCAATCCCGCGCAATACCAGGCTATGCGACGCCGGCATAAAAGAAAATGACCTTCCCGAGCATATTTAAACCTTTCTGAGCAAAGATTTATAAAAGATTACTAAGAGCAAAATACTCACAGCGAGGTGGAGCAGTCTGGAGTGCTCGGTGGGCTCATAACCCACAGGTCGGAGGTTCAAATCCTCCCCTCGCTATTTCTTTTGAGCCAATTCCTGCAAGAACCTGTAGAATTCCAACGGAGGATAATAATCTAATTGGCTTCCGCCAACAAGAATTTCAGCGTGACGGCTGAGTTCCTGGTCAGCACCAGTCAAGACCTTTCCATTTACCACAGTGCCGTTCTTTGAAGCATCACAAATAAGCGTGACCAATGAACCCTGTTGAATGCGCCTCCTGAACTTTCCATGGAGCTTAGAAACCTTGTCGCTGGGAAGAACAATATCATTATTCGGCGCCCTTCCAAAATTATAATCCCTGTAAGGCTCATCTCCCTTTGGACCTTCCAATATAACCACGTGCGACTTTTGGACTTCGCCAACAGCCTTCATATCTTCTGTATCAACAGTCACATAACCAATATCGCCCCTGCGCTCTGCGCTTTTAATTACAATAACAGGGTTATCTCCGCAGCACACAAGCGCAAATGATTCAGGTGTACGCGACTTTGCCTTGCTCGCCCACATTTCCAAAGGCGATACTTCAACTGCCATTTTTCATCCCCCCCAGCTTTAAATCAAGATCGCTAATTGTATCATTATCAGTTGTTGCACTCTTTTTCGCTTTTGCGCACACTGGCGCGTGAATATCCAACCCGCCATTTTCCTTTGCTTCCAAAGCAGCAAGCTCCTGTCTTGCCTTCTCAATAGCAGTCATGCGCTCACTCTGCGGTTTTCTTTGCACTCGCGTTGACTTCTTCCTATCTGTGCGCCCAAAATGCTCAAGAAGTTCCATATGCAATTCCTGCATTGACGGACGCTGTTCATACTGCGCTGTTGCACGCTTAATCACGCTCAGCAAAAATCTTGCATCCTCATTTGAACCATAATGACTTGTATCAAGCAATTCCTGCCTGAACGGACTTGCGCCGTCTCTATGAGATACTGCAATATCCTGCCAAGCCATATTGCTCTCAACCAATTCGCTGAAAGGCCTGTCACCTGTCAACAATTCATATAACATTATTCCAAAAGAATGAACATCATATTTGAAATCTTTTGGATTTTTTTCCAAGTCGCCAAGCAAATATCCATGATATTCTGGTGGCGCATAGTACACTGAACCGTGCACACGAATCCTTTCATTTTGAAGAATACCTTCCAAACCTGCTTCCTGCAAATTATCCTGCGGAGCATGAACGAATGCAGACCCAAGGTCAAGAATGAGCGGCTGACGGAATTGGTCAATGCGAACATTATCCGGCTTAATATCCCCATGAACAATGCCACGCTTATGCAAATACACCAATGCCTTTGCTATTCCAGATGCAATTTCAACGACGCGCTCAGGATCTATCTTTCTCAACCATTCATCATCACGCTGGGATTCATACGGAATTTTGTCAAACACCATATACAGCGGGCCTTTCTCAGGGTTATCGTTACAATCAACAAGCGTTGCAATGTTATGCTCTGACGCATCTCCCAACAAAGAGAAAATCATCATTTCATTAACAAATGCAAGCAATGCATTCTGTGAATGAGAAACACTCTTCATAACATATATTCCGTCCTTAACATAGCGCGGTTTTGCCGAATCATTGTTTCTACCGAATGGATCATTGCAAATGGCGCGAACCAAACAAGTAACACTTGTTCCGCCTTGACGTGCAAGAGTATTGCCCAACTCAAAATTACCCACGTATCTTTTCTCCTGCGCCTTATCGGATGTTCCATTATGTTCAGGAAGTTTCAAAGTCAAACTATCCAATTCTCTTGCCCAATAATCCAGCAACTGACTGCCATCATCATCAGACTTCAACACCCTATATATTGCTCCTGGCTGAATAATATGACTTACCATACTCTTTGTAGAAGCAACATTACTTATATACAAACTTTCAAGAATTAAAGAAAAAAAGGCGTTTTAGAGCTCTTTAAGCTTTACAAAGCTTTATTCTGGCAGAGTTCAATTTACGGAACTATAAACGGTCAGGCCTTGTAACATCAGTATGCATCCTATGCTGAATCTGATGCATAATATCCTCAAAAGCCTTATGCAAAGCCCTTGGAAGCTCCCAATCATCAGCATTAGAACTGTCAAAAACATGCGTAGGAGCAGCAACCTTAACGTGCATAGAATACTTCTTCTTATCGCCCTCTTTCTGATAACACTTAACGTGAACAGTCATATTAGTAAGATTATGCAGCTTGCGCTTAATCTTCTCATAGTTTTCAGTAGTCAAACGCTGAACTGTCTCCTGCTCTTCAGAAGAAAGGTCTTTAACACCGATGAACTGAATAACTTCTGTTTCTGGCGGAACTTTAGGCATATAAAATCCAGAAGGACGAATGTATATAAACATTTTGGTAAGATTTTAAAAGAAGACTTGCAAACTAAGGATTATGAAAGTTTTAGGCGTGGATGAAGCAGGAAGAGGGGCTGTTTTAGGACCATTAGTCATTTGCGGAGCTCTAATAGATGAAAAAGATGAAGCGCAGCTAAAAGAATTAGGTGTTAAAGATTCTAAATTGCTGACTCCGAAGCAACGTGAGAGAATTGCGAAAGAATTACCGAAATTGGTAAAATATCAATTAATAATAATTTCTCCACCAGAAATAGATTCAAATGTCGGCGGAGAAAATGGCAGCAACCTGAACTGGCTCGAAGCAGTGAAGACAGTTGAGCTGATTAATATGCTGCAACCGGAAAAAGCGCTTATAGACTGCCCGAGCCCAAACACAAAAGCATACCACGAATACATTGCAGAAAGATTACTGCACAAGAAAGTCAAGATAATAACAGAACACAAAGCAGATTACAAATATTTGATTGTCGGCGCTGCATCAATACTTGCAAAAGTCACAAGAGATGCAGAAATAGAGAAAATAAAGAAACACGTAGGAGAAGACTGCGGACCAGGATATCCAGCAAACTCAATAACACAAGCATTCCTCAAGAAAAACTGGAACAAACACCCAGAACTATTCAGGCACAGCTGGAGCACATACAAAGAAGTTGCAGGATTGAAAAAACAGAAGAAGATAGGGGAATTTTAATTATTTCGCTTCTATAACTTTAATTATATGCCAGCCGAACTGGGTTTTGACTGGCTTTGACAATTCTCCTGGCTTTAAGCTGAAAGCAGCCTGCTCGAATTCCTTCACCATCATACCCTTGCCAAACCAGCCCAAATCACCGCCCTTCTTGCCTGACGGACAAATGGACTTGTCCTTTGCAACAACTTCAAAATCCTTGCCATGATTAATGTCAAACAAAAGACCAAAAGCTTCCTGCTCGGTTTTAACAAGAATATGATATGCGTGGACTTTGGATGCCATGAAAAACCACCCAGAATAGGCATTTATATACCTTTCTAGCCAGCAAATCTTTATATACTCTTAGTATACAAAAATGTGATAATGGAGACGGCTGAAATACCGACGACACAACAGCTGGAAAGCCCTACAGCAGCCAAAGGCACAAAAATAACAAGACTGGTGCTGGACGGCTTCAAAAGCTTTGGAAAACACACAGAGCTGCTGTTTGGAGACGATTTTAACGTAGTCTTAGGGCCAAACGGGTCAGGAAAATCAAACATTCTGGACGCACTATGCTTTGTATTAGGCAAAAGCTCTTCAAAACAGCTAAGAGCAGAGAAAAGCTCAAACTTAATCTACAACGGCGGCAAGACAAAACAGCCCTCAAAAGCAGCAGAAGTAAGCATAGCATTTGACAACAAAGACAAAATCTTCCCAGTAGAAGAAGACGAAGTCAAAATTTCAAGAATAGTAAGGGCAGACGGGGCAAGCAAGTACAAAATAAACGGAAAAACAAAGACAAGACAGGAAATTCTTGAACTGCTCGGAATGGCGAAAATAAATCCAGACGGTTATAACATTATTTTACAGGGCGATATTGTAAGATTGGTTGAAATGAGCCCGATTGAAAGAAGGCAGATAATAGAAGAAATCGCAGGAATAGGAGTGTACGAAGAGAAAAAACAACAGACACTTAATGAACTGCAAAAAGTGGAACAGAAACTGAATGAAGCGCAGATAATCCTGAAAGAAAGAGAGAATCACCTGAAAGAGCTCAAAAAAGACAGAGACCAGGCACTAAAGTACAAGGAATTAAACGACAAAATAAGACAAAACAGGGCAAGCCACCTCAAAAGACAGCTCGACAGAAAAGAAGAAGAACTGAAAAAGTTTGAAGAAAAAAATAATTCTCACAAGGAAAAATTAACAAAGTACCAAGAACAGATAAAGAAATTACGAGAAGAAATAGAACAGCGCAAAAAAGCAATAACAGACCTCAACAAGGAAATAGAACAAAAAGGAGAAATCGAGCAGATACAGATACAAAAAGAAGTAGAACACTTACGAATCAATCTTGCGACGCACAAAACACGAATGAGCACGTGCAACACTGATTTGGAGCGCATAAAACAAAGAAAAGAACAACTTTCAGGAAATTTAAAAGAAGTTGAAGAAAAAATAACAGAACTGCACCAGCAGAAACAGTCTATGAGCGCGCAATTGGAAGCGCTCAACAAGACAGCAGCAGAACTGGATACAAAAATAAAAACATTCAAAACAAAACATAATCTAACAGATGAGAAAGACATAGACAAGGAATTAGAGGAAATAGACAAAAAAGCAGAAGGAAAACAGCAGGAAATACAGCTTCTAAGAGAAAAAGAACAGGCGCTCATAAGAGAAAAAGACAAGGCAGACTTCCAGCTCACAGCAATGGACGAAAAAATAGCAAAAGTCAAGGAGCTTGAGGACGCGCACAAGGAAGAAATTGACCTGCTGAAGAAAAGAAAAGAACAATTCAAGAAAATAGCGCTTGAACTAAACGGGCTGCTGAATCAGGACAGCAAGGATGCAAGCACGCTGGCGCAGGAAAGAACAGAACTGCAAAGATTAAGAGAAGAGGAAAACAAGCTGTCAATCAAGCAGGCAAGCATAAGAGAAAACATAGCAGCAAACATAGCAGTAAAGAAAGTTCTTGAAAACAGACAAAAATTAGGCGAGATTTACGGCACAGTAGCAGAGTTAGGAAGCTCAGATAGCAAATTCGCAACAGCACTGGAAGTGGCAGCATCACAAAAAATACACAGCATAGTAGTTGAAGACGACAAAACAGCAGCAAACTGCATCAAATACCTGAAAAAAGAAAAATTAGGAGTTGCGACATTTTTACCATTAAACAAAATGAGGCCTGTTGAAATAAAACAGGAAGTCAAAAAACTAAGCAAAGCAGAAGGAGTGCACGGATTTGCAGTAGATTTAATAGAATTTGACCCGAAATTCAAGAACGTATTCTCACAAGTATTCGGAAACACGCTTGTAATAGAAAACATAGAGACTGCAAGAGGATTGGGCATAGGCTCGGCAAGAATGGTCACGCTGGAAGGAGACTTATGCGAACACTCAGGCGCAATGATAGGCGGATTCAGGCACAAAAAAGCAGGAAGCTTCAAAGAAAAAGAGCTGACTGCAAAACTGGAAAGCGCGCAGACAAAAATAAAGGAACTTGAGAGCAGACTGCACACAATCGAACAATCAAGAAAAGAAAACGAAGACAAAATAACAAAACTAAGAGAACTCAAGGCAAACACAGAAGGAGAAATAATCAAGCAGGAAAAGAGCCTGCATATTGAGACCGGAGATTTGGATTCCACCAGAAGCTACAAAGAAGAACTGGGCAGTGCAATAAAACAATTCGAAAAAACACTGAGAGAGCTTGAAGATTCTGTAGCAGACAAGACAAAAGAGCTGACAGACCTGAAAATACAAAAACAAAGCCTTAGAACGAAGATTACTGAATTAAGAAACCCGACTGTTTTAGCAGAATTAACTGCCTTTGAAGAGAAAAGAAGACAGCTGGAAAGAGAAATAACACGACTGGATGCAGAACAAAAAGGAATAACGATGCAGTTGAATGACGTGCTCGGCAGAGACAGGGAAAACATGCACAAGCTGCAAAAAGACATGAGCAAAGAAGAGGAAGCATTCACAGAAGAAATGCAGAGTTTGGACAAATTGAGCACATCACAGCAAAGCGAACTTGACAAAAAAGAAAAAGAACAAGCACAATTCTTCAGCAAATACAAAGGACTGTTTGAAAAAGCCAAGAAATTATCAGATGAAAACAATACAACAGAGACAAAAATACTCGGTGTAGAAGAGAATTCGCGCAAAGAAGAGCTGACATTGAATACCTTGTCAATTGAAACAGCCAGATTAACCGCAGAAAAATCAGGAATACAGGCAGAATTCGAAAAATATTCAGGCGTGGAACTGGATATGGAAAAACCGGAAGAACTACTCAAGAAAGAAATCAATGACTTTGAAAGAATGATGGTAAACATCGGCTCAGTAAACATGAGAGCGCTTGAGATTTACGAGACTGTTGAAAAAGAATACGGCGGACTGCTGGAAAAGAAAGGAGTGCTGCTCAAAGAGAAAGACGATGTAGTCAACCTGATGAACGAAATAGAAGCAAACAAAAAAGGGCTGTTTGTGAATACATTACAGGTTGTCGACGGACAATTCAGAAGAATATTCGGACAACTGACAACAAAAGGAGAATCTTATTTAGAATTAGAAAACAAAGAAGACCCATTTGCAGGCGGACTAAAAATAAACGTGAAGATAACCGGCAATAAATTTTTGGACATTAGAAGCTTAAGCGGCGGAGAAAAGACAATGACGGCGCTGGCATTCCTGTTCGCAATACAGGAACACGAACCAGCAAGCTTCTATGTATTAGATGAAGTTGACGCTGCATTGGACAAGCATAACAGCGAGAAATTAGCCAAACTAATCAGAAGCTACTGCGGAAAAGCACAATATATTGTCATTTCACACAACGACGCAATAATATCAGAAGGCGACATTCTATACGGAGTAAGCATGAACCAAGAAGCAGGACTAAGCAACGTAGTCAGCCTGAAAGCGTAGAAAGAATTTTCTTAATCTTCTCAACAGCAGAATTCCAAGAATAACCCTGAACAATAGTCTTTCTGGCTGTTTTTCCCAAAGAAGCCATTGATTTTGGATGCTGCAACAGGAATTCCAGTTTTTCCGCAAGAACCTTAACATCCTGACGAGGGAAAAAAAGACCATTTTTGCCGTCAGAAACATACTCGCGAATATTACCAACAGGAGTAACAACAACAGGCAAACCAACAGCCATAGCCTCCATAGTAGCAAGAGAAGAAGTCTCGGTCAAACTGGGAAGAACGAAGATATCCATGGCCTGCAGGAAAGGAACAACATTATCCTGACGGCCAACGCGAATAACATTCCTTGAAGAAGGAATCTCCTTTTCAAGACCTTCCCCGACAATTAACAAAACAGTATTGCGCAACTTAAGCTGCTTAAACGCATCGTATAAAGTTGGCAAATCTTTTTCCCTCGCAATCCTGCCGCAAAAACCAATAACTCTCTTACCTGAAAGCTTCAGGCGCTTCTTGGCAGCAAACTTTGACTTAGGAGGAACAAACTTTGAAACATCGACACCAAGATGGACAACCTCCATCTTTGTTTTCACTTTATTGTTTGAGAGCAAGTCTTCAACTTCCTTGGAAGGAACCAACAAAAGAGAACACTTATTGTACATACGCCTTGCGATAAGCTTAACAAGCCAAGCAGTCAAAAATTTAGGATACTTTATGGCACGCTTTGCCAACTCCCACTCAATACTGTGAATATAGCTGACTACAGGCTTATTGAACTTTCTTGCAATACTGATTCCAGCCATACCAACAGGACCAATAGTCTGGTTAAATACGATGTCAGCGTCTTTAATTGCCTTCTGCATAGCTGACTTATCTGGTTTGGAAAAGTGAATGTCGCCAAACTGAAGGTTAACCAAAGGAAAACGGGAAATTCTGACACCCTTGTAAATTGGAAGCTTGCCGGGAAACTTAGGCGCAAAAACAGTAATCCTCATTCCAAGACGGGGAATCAGCTCTGACAGGAATCGCGCAATACCATCCCACCTTGGGAGAAAACAATCAGTAGTAATTACTAATTTCATTTTAAACGATAAAAAACCTCAGCATATTTATAACCATGCAAAATACCTGAAAACCAGTCCTTAAGAATAACCCTCAAAAGCAAAGCACCAATCACCATCTTCTGACTCTTATGAGCCAAAAAAGACTTGATTTTCAAAGGAAAAGTTTCGCTGACATCAACAACCATTCTCGGCAGACTGCGCTTTCTCAACTTAACCAAAGACCAGATGTCAAAAGAATAAACAGGACAAGAAATCTTGTTCTCCCTGATTAATTCCATAATAAGCTTGTTAACAGCACGATGGTCAGGATGAGCATCATCAATACCGTGAGTGAAAATCATAGAAGGCTTTTCCTGCTTTAAAACTTGCATAAGCTTTTTCTTAATGCCTTTTGCCTTGACGTCCTCATCGATATGACCATCCCTGCAGCCAAAATAAGCAACACCAGAACCGCCTAAAATCTTGTCTGCTTTCAAAAACTCTTTCATACGCCTCTCGATCATAACATCCTTGCGCATATACGGGTGCATCTCACCAAAAGAAAACACAACAGTACGAATACGCTTACCCTGACCTGCGTATTTAGCCAAAGTACCGCCTGCGCCTATAACCTGGTCATCATTATGGGCTGCAATGGCGAGGATTGTTTGTTTCATAAGAAGAAATTGAATATAAGTGTTTTTAAAGGTTGCTTAGAAAAATGCGTCGGCGGGGATTCGAACCCCGACAATCAGCTTGCTTCTCATTAATGGAAGGCTGATGTACTACCATTATACTACCGACGCGATGAAAAGACTTCAATATAGACGATATAAAAATATATCGCTTAAGCTCTTTTCTCAAAACCAAATGTCCATAAGATTTAAATACTATATACTTAACTTATGTTGATATGGCAAATGTCACTCTTGTACGGCCAGCATTCACTCCGCACATATATGGCAGTGTTTATAGCGATGTGCCAGCTGAACGTGAAATAAGACCTCCTCTTGGACTTGCTTATCTTGCTGCTTCTTTGGAAAGTCAGGGGCACAGAATAAGAATTGTTGATGGAGAACCAAAGCTTCTTGATCTAGGTGATACTGTTGACCGAATAATGGAAACCAATCCAGATTTTGTTGGCATTACATCCACAACCCCTGAGTTTAATTTTGCGACTGACATTCTAAAAGCCGTGAAAAGTAGAGATAGAAAAATAGTTACAATGGCTGGCGGATCTCACGTTTCTGCTCTACCAGAATATACTATAGATAGGCACCCTGAGGTCGATTATGTAGTTGTTGCAGAAGGAGAAAAGGGAATTCTTCGTGTTATGGACAGACCACAGGAACGAGTCATCAGATCACGAGGACCTCACGACGAAATTGACCCTAATGAGAATCCTTGGCCTGCACGACATCTTTTGAATTATGACAATTATGCATATGGTGATCCTGTAAAGGGGATTGTTCGTTCAGATGCAATAGAAGGACAGAGAAGCTGTCCATACAAGTGCCACTTTTGCTTCCGTGGTGTTGGAACAGAATTAAGAATGAGAGATGTTGGAGCGATTGCTGATGAGCTTGAACACACGTACAAAGTAAACCACGTTAAGCATGCTATTTGGTTTGACGACACGCTCACAGCATCCAAAAAAAGAGCACATCAACTTTGTGATGAAATTTTGAGAAGAGAAATCGACATGTCCTTCTATTGTTTCACTGCTTCAAACACCTTGAATAAGGAGTTATTGGAGCACATGAGACGAGCCGGGTTTAGTATGATAACCCTCGGAATTGAGTCTGGCAACCAAGATATTTTAAGTTCTGTTGGAAAAGCAGCAAAACTTGGAGACTATGTAATCGCATATACTGCTATGGCTGAGTTAGGCATTGAAACGCGCGGAAGCGTTATTTTAGGCCATCCGTTTGAGAATCACGGAACCATTTGGGACACAATCGATTTTGTTTTAGAGGGAATACCACTTCAGAGACTTGGCGTAAACGTATTGATGCCATTCCCAGGAACCAGAACGTGGTTCCAAACACTTGCAAAAGATG
>DATDPK010000069.1:0-3207 GCA_035292785.1 Candidatus Nanoarchaeia archaeon | reverse complement strand
CCCGCGCCTTCTACGAATACAGAGCTTCTTTGACCGTCTAAGTCGTCTTGATCAGAATATACGAACAAGCCCTTGCGAAGATCTCCTCCTGTAACGGCCAAAGACTGCCCATTCATAATCGAATGCCCGAGACCGGTTCTAACAATGACCTGCGCCCATCCGTCAAAATAAAGGGCTCCTGCAGGATTATCTCTTGCGCTTCCGAAAATCTCGTCGCGAATTATTTCTCCTGCTTTTTTAAGAGATACCTGTCTTGCTTTTGCAGAATCATAACAACTTTCGATGAGCCTAAGTTCAAGCGTTTCATCCATAAATTGGAAGTGGCCGCAACAATTTATAAATCTTTTGTTTTTTACTACTCAGAAATAATGAACTTACCACATCAAATTCAAGTCCCCCTGGAACAGTCCTCAAGGTAAAAATTCTTGAAGCAAAGACTTATTTTTTGGTTGGCGAGCAAAAGTTTTAAATACTATAGCCAATTATAGCTTGCTATGGCAACAACAATACAAATAAGCCAAGAACTCCAAAAGGAGCTTTCCAAAAGGAAACTTTTTGATAAAGAAAGTTATGAAGAAGTAATCTGGGACTTAATTGAAGATACACAAGAATTAAGCGAAGAGACAAAGAAAGAGATAGACAAGGCACGAGCTGAATTCAAAAAAGGTAAATTCTATACACACGAACAAGTCAAGAAGGAGCTCGGCCTGTAAATGTACGCGCTCATTTATTCAGATGCGGCGTTAAAACAGTTGAAAAAACTGGACAAACCAATCCAGGAAAGAATACTTTCAGCAATTGAACGAATACAGGTGCGCCCTGAAAGCTTCATCAGCAAACTTGTCGGCAGAGACGCATGCAAGTTTCGCGTTGGCGATTACCGAATAATTCTTGACATTATGCAAGACAGAATGTTAATTCTTGTTATAGAAATCGGCCACAGAAAGAACATTTACAACTAAATCACCACATCAGATTTCTGAGCCACCTAGAAATAATCTTTTCAGCTTCTTCCTCATAATCGCAGAAACAGTGGTCAGCATCCTTAATCAAGACAGACTTGGAATAAGGGTGCTGCAACTTGTTGGAAAGAAGTTTTAACATCTTTCTCGGAGGCATTGCAGCAAACTCCTCCTTGCTGCCAAAAACAGCAAGCACAGGGCTTTTAATCTTTGAAACAGCCTTTAATTTGCCCTTATAGTTGAACAATTCGCCCTCAATGCTTCCAGGGCGATACAGCTCATAATATCGCTTTGCGCTGAAATATGTCGGCTCAACATCAGGAGGCATAAGCTCCCTGCCCTTGCCAGCACGAACCAGCCTGCGGGCTTCCTGAAGCCAATCCTTCCATTTCCTTGTCCCAAGCTGCTTCAACTGAAAATTATAATCATCAGCAGGAGCAAGCCAAATAAGCCCTTTAACAGACCTCTTGTTCTTTCTGTATTGATAATAAGCCGTTTTCTGGCAGCCGGTGCTGTGGCCTGACAAAATGAAATTTTTATAGCCACGCTCGCGCAGCATTTTCAAAGCACCATCAATGTCGAGAACAGAATCCTTGAAGTTCTCAAAAGCAGTGCCGATAGTGCGGAACACCAAATGCTCCTTCAAGCGCTGGAAGACAGTAATCGTGCCCATGCCTCGATTGTTAAACGCGAAAAAAGCCATCTCGTTCCGGATGGCAGCATGCATCAAGCTGTCAACCATACTGATGCCGAAAAAATTATCAGTCATACCGTGCACGTGAACAAGACAAGTCCTTGACTTTGTTGGAGCGCACAACATACCCTCAAGTTCAAGCTTGTCAGCAGTTTCAAAACTTATAAGCTCGCCCTGCATACGCGTATAGGTCACCATCAGTACAAATACCCCCACGTGTGCAATTTATCAGAATCGGTAAACCAGCGGACGCCGATATCAGTGCGATAGAACATATTGGGTATCATTATGTTCTTAATGCGCTGATATGTCTGCTTTCTAGCCTCCTCCATAGTCATGCCAGAGCCGGTAACAACAAGAACATAACCAGAATAGCCTGCAAGACGCCAATCATCCTCAACAAACTTGACATCGCCAAGATGAATGCCCTCTGTTGCAGGCTTCTTGAACAAAATAGTCGCGTCTTCTGAATATTTCTTGAAAGCAGCAATATCATAAAACGGAAAAGGAGGAACTGCTATAACAATGCCTATCTGAAAACCCTTCTTTGTTTTCAAATCATAAGGCTTCTTGTTTGCAATGGCGTGCAAAAACTCACCCATAGGAGAAGAAATGCCCTCCATTTGGATACTGATTGTAGGATAGCCAAATCTTGTTGTGAACTCCAAGGGATGAATGCCTCTCGCATTAACAATGCAGTTGATATCGACGTATCCAACATAACCAGATTGCACCAACGCTGGCTTCATCTTCTCCAAAGTTTCACGGAAAATAGTATTTGGAGGAGACCAGTACATCGCAGTCCCCATCTCACCGGTAGAAGGGCCGATATCGCCAGGAAACATGCGCTTATGCTCAAAATTAACATTAATAGGAGTTATGAAATCAACGCCGTTGAAAAAAGCGCCAACAGCAACCTCTACACCTGAAGCATATTTCTGCAATTGGAAATACTTTATCTTCTTTGCCCACGCCTTCTTGTAATGCTCCAGAAGCTGAAGAACGTCCTTTCCGTCCTCCTCCTGGCCGACGAATAATAATTCCTTTTCACCGCCCTTTGAAGTCGGCTTGACAACATATCTTCCCGGATTCTTCTGAACAAACTTTATCGCTTCATCAAAATCAGTAAAATCCCAATGAGGCAGAACATTAACACCAACCTTTTTCAGCTCGGCCTGGCCAAACTCACGGTCCTCCTCAAGCTTGTCCGTATAGACAGAGCCTCCAACAACAGCCTTGCCCTGCTTTCGCAATTTGTCAGCTTTTTCTCCAAAGAAAACATCATCAAAAACAATAACATCCGCCCACTCAACATGCTTCTCCCACTCATCGCATTTGTCGACAAAACCATCGCAAATATCCTTGCTGGCTTTCTCACCAATGTAATACTTGACTTCGTGCCCCTCCTTCTTCACCTGCCAGGCAAGATCGCCAACAAGCGCCTCCTCTGAAACAAACAAAAACCTCTTTTTTTCCATTAACCAGACCAATTGAAAGTTAGTATTTAAAATTAACTACATCAAAACTTTTTTATACCCACAAAGGAAAGAA
>DATDPK010000068.1:0-21486 GCA_035292785.1 Candidatus Nanoarchaeia archaeon | reverse complement strand
CATAATCAATTATGTCAGGTTATACGCAGAGGGGGCTTGAATTGCTGCATTTGCCTGGAAGAGAGACAGAGCTTACAACGCAATTAAAAACAGTTCGAAAAGAATTGTCAGATATTCTTGATCCAACTAAAGTTCTTTCAGAAAGTGATGTTGCTGCAATGAAGCAGGGTCGCCTGACAGGTGATAGGTTGTTTGATGCAGCGCTTTGTTTGGCTTGGGGAACCCAGCAAAAATATCACTACAATCGAGGTCCAGATTATCCAAGCTGGATTAATGTTGCTCACGCAATCTACAATCGCTTAAGGGAAGCACAGCAGGCGCTTTCAAGCTGGGAAGGAGGTTTCTTGTTGTATGATGATAGTAGTTCGGTTCAAGCAGATAGTCATCCAAAGATCTTTATAGGAAGAGTGGAAAATCCTGCATTGCGCATTGAATTTCAGCAAGGAAAGGATGCTCCTAAAGTTCCCAGTGTTTCAATAGGAGATTATACCTACATCGATGCGCTTCATTTTTTGGGGCGCAAAACGGATTATTATAGTCGTATAGTTCTGGATGATATCATTAGAGGAGAAGTATATCTCAGCGTTACATACCCCTCTGGATTTGACAAACCGCGAATGCACTTCAGTAGAATCATAAATCGCCGTTGCAATGGGAAGACTTTTGACATAACATCTCACTTTGTTCCTGAAAACTGGTGGAATCCAGAAGGCTGGTGTGAATGGCGGGTGTCAAGTTGGAGAGGAGAAACAGTTGCTGCTACTGGAATGCATCGTCTTTATCTTGGCGAGGAAGAAATAAGGACAAATTTCTTGGAAAAATTAAGCTCTTTCCCCATTGTTGAACGTCCAACCACTAGACGATTATTTAAAGCTGCTGAGGCAGAAATTGAGCTTCTTCTGGCGCAGCCTGAATATTTGGATGCATAAATTTTGAATTCAAATTTCCACAATCACGTCACTCGTCTTCGGATTTACGTCTTTTATCTTGGAATGCCCTTGCAGTTTTGCCTTGATTTCTTGTAATGAAAACTTTGCTTTTGCCTTGTTGAGTTCTTCAAGTATTTCTTTTAATTCTTGGTAGTGTTCGTAGACAAGCTCTCCTTTTCTTTGGTTTTCAATTGCGTCTTTTTCAAGTTTTTTAACGCTTTTTTCCTGCAGTGCTATCAAGTTGTCTATTCTTTCTTTTTTCGCTAAATATGATTGTTTTTTTCTTTCTGTTTTTTGCGTTTCCGCGGTTGTTGCGAAGTTTGCGTCTATTGCTTCGCTGAAGCTTGGGTATTTTTTTCCGTCTTTGTAATGTTCGAGTTTGACTGGCACAATTTCTCCATCAAGATATACGTGCGCCCCTGTTTTGTCTGTTAGAAGTTTTTTGTATTCTGCAAATAGTTTGTCAAGTTGTTCTTTTGTGAGTTTTGTTGTTTCAGGGTTTATTCCGCTTCTTTGGCAGAGTTCGTTTGCGTATAGTTTTCCAAATCCTGTTTGTGCAAGGTGTTTTGATATCGGTTCTTTTGTTTCAAAGTTTTCTTTTTGGAGTTTTGTTATGTCCAGTTTGCTTGGAGGCAGGGTGTATTGCAGTCCTTTTTTTATTGCCCTGTCTTTCCACGCTCTTTCTTCAACTGCTGCAAGTATTTTGTCTTTGTCTGTTATTATCAGGTTTCCGTTTGCAAATAATTCTATGTACAAATAGTAAGTGTCTTTTTGTGTTGCGAATTCCATTCGTATTATTCTTTCGCCGTTTAATTGTTCTATTTTGATTAGTTTTTTTCCTTCAAGGCAGTTTCTTAGCATTCTGCATATTCCTGTTATTGTTTCTGGTGTTTCTGGTTTTGATTTTGTTATCCATAGAAGGTTTTTTTCTATTCTTAGCAGTATTTTTCCTTGTTTTGTATGAAATTGTATTAGAAAGCCTCCTGGCTGGTAGACTTTGTCCACTCTTGAGCCTTCAAGCTGTTTTAGCTCATCTACTATGTATTTTACTTCTAATGCTGCAAGTTGTGTTTTCATTGAGAATATTTTTTTGTTCAATAATTTAAACTTATCTGCCAATTGAGTTTAGAACTATTCCGGTCATTATGAGGCATATTCCGATTATTTTGTATTTGCTCGCTTTCTCTTTTAGCACAATAAAGCCCAATAAGCTTGCGAAAAGCTGCATTAGCGAGCCGAGTGGATAAAAGAAGGATAGTGGTGTTCCTTTCAGTCCTACAACAAAGAATCCGAGCCCTATCACGTATAGTGTGCCTCCGATGAATATTCCTAAGTTTATTGGACTGCGCAGGCTGAAGTTTTTTGCGCCTTTTTTCAGGAATAATCCTCCAAAGGCGCCGATTATTGCAGAGGTTATTCCATATACTATCGTCAGTGCGGGTATCACGTGTTGTTCCTTCCGAGCAGGCTTACTCCTGCTACTATGAGTCCTATTCCTGTCCAGTTTATTGCTGATAGTGTTTCTCCTAAAATGAAGATTGATATTAGGCTTACCCAGAGGAAGTTTGTTGCAAGCGCTGGGAATACTATTGACAGGTCTGCGTATTTTAGCCCGATTATTATCATTAGTGCTGCGAGGCAGTAAAGTATGAATCCGAGGATTAGCGGGAAATTTGTGAGCAGTTGCGGCAGTTTTTCAGCGCCGTATTTTAGCGATAGTTGTGCTGCTGAAGTGAAGAGTGTTGAGAAAACGATTAGAGGAATTACCCATTTCATTTTTCGAGAAGCATTTGTACTATTGCACCGTATGCTGGTCTTGTTACAAATACTCCGATTGTTAGTGCCAGTATTGTTGTGATTGCGAATCCTTTCAATAGTCCGGCGCCTGCAAATAATAGTGGTATCATTGCTACGACGACTGTCAGGTATGCGCTGAATATTATGAAGAATGCTCTTTTTACTCTGTCTTTCCAGTTGTATGCGAGTTCTGACTCTTTCTTTATGGCTTCGTCTGTTATGACGATTTGGTCGTTGACTCCTGTGCCTACTGCAAGTATGATTCCTGCGATTGCCGCGAGGTCGATGTTCCAGCCGATTAGTGCTGCGAGTGCGAGTGTTAGGAATATTTCTGAGAGGCAGGTTATCATTATTGGTATTGCGATTGATGCTTTTCTGTACCTGATGCCAAGCACTATGACTACTGCGATTATGCTTAGCAGCCCTACATACAATGCGTTTCTTAGGAATTCTTTTCCGAGTGTTGGTGATATTGTATCTACTCTTTCTATTTCCAGCTTGACTGGCAGTGAGCCTGTAATCAGTATTGTCTGCAGTCTTTTCATGTTTTTGAGTGTTTCATCGACTGCTGATTCGTAGGTTGTTCCTGCTCCTGAGCCTGAGATTGCTATGTCTGTTATTGCTCTTCCTCGCAGGTCTGCTGATATGCTTAGCTGGTCTACTTCTTGGTCGTCTAAATACAGAATTAGTTTGTTTTCCAGGTAGCCTTCTATTACTCTTTCATTTTCTGTTACTTCTGCTTGTCTTTTTGCTGCTTCTGGGCTTAGCGTGATTGAGAATTGGAATCCGCAGCCATATCCTTCTTCTGCACTGCCGCAGGCTCTGTTCGGGTCTAGTCCTGAGCATTGTGCTGTTCTGCAGACGTATGTTATGTCTTGTCCGCCTTTGAATACTGTTTGGTTTGCTATTTTTGCTTCAAACTTTCCTTGTTTTCCGAGCAGGTCTCTGACTTCTTCTTCTGTTGCTCCTGCTATTTCCACGAGGATGAATCTGTTTCCTCCGCCTATGAAGCCTGGCCTGTCTGATACTTGTGTTACGAGAACGTCTCCCAGTCCGTATACGTTTAGTCTTTCTTTTAGTGAGTCAACAAGTAATTCTGCTGTGTCTGCGTCAACTTCTTCAGCTGGTTTTAATAGAACTCTTGTTCCGCCTTGCAGGTCTAATCCTTTTCTGAGGTTGCTTGTTGGCGCGTTGTCAACGCTGAGCCCTATTGGTTTTACTCCAATTGTTTCCTGCAGTGTTTTTGGCTCTTCTTTGCTTTTCGTTATTGTCTTGTTGACAAGTTGTTTTGTTCCGTTGATTGTCTGGTTGACTTCTATTGTTTCGTTGTAAAAGATTGTTTCTGTTTCGTTCAATTGTGTGATTTTGATTTCTGGCTGTGTTTCTAATGAGTATGTTGCCTTGTTTGTTTTTATTACGACTGTTTGGTCTGTTTCAAGCTGGCCGATTATTGCGTAATAATCGTTTGTGTCTTTGATTATTTCGTTGTTTATGCTGATTATTCTTTCTTTTGCCATTGGCGGAAGGTTTGGTTTTGGGCTTGTCATTCCTGCCAGTGCTGCTGCGCTGTCTGCTTTGACTGCTTTTATCACAACGCCTTGGTTCCACGGTTTTGCGTTTATTGCAAATAGTCCAAGAAGTAGGAATATGATTAGGACAATTACCTTGAAGTTCGTCAGTACTTGTTTAATTCTGCCCATGTTTCTCCATATACCATCTTAGTATGCCTGCGTTTTGGAACCAGGTGTAGATTAAGTCGAATACAAGTCCGATTGCGATTATGAGCATGATTTGTTTTATGACTTCTGATTGGGTGAACAAGTATCCTATCATTGCTGCTGCAAATCCTGTCATTGTCATCGTGCATCCTGTTTTCATTGCGCTGACTGTTCTTTGGAAGATGTTTCCGCCTTCTCCTTTGCGTTTTAGCACTTTTGTTGTCAGCAGGATGTCTGTGTCAACTGAGTAACCTATGAGCATTAGGAATGCTGCTATTCCTGCAGTGCTGATTTTTACTCCTAACAGGTCTATTACTGCGAGTGTTGATATTATGTCTGAGAATGCTGCTAATATTACGAATAATGATGGTATGAATGCGCGGAAGGTTAGGAAGACTACAAGTGCCATTGCTATGAATGCGAATATTACTGCTTTGATTGTTTGTGAGTAGAAGCTTTGTCCTAACGAGCTTCCCATGCTTTCTACGCTGTATTTTCCTTGTTCTAATGCGATTCCATTGTTTTGAAGCGCGTTTTCCAGTTCTTCAACTTCTGCGTCTGCTGCTTCCACGATTAGTGCTTTTGGGTTTCCTCCCTCCACTATCTCTCTTATTCCTATGTCTGCGTTTGGAAGTTCCTTTGAGACCGCTTCTGTGAGTTGCTGTATGTTGACTGGCTCGCTTATCGGAATAGTCATTGTTATTCCGCCTTTTAGCGTGACTCCTTTTTGGAATAATTCTCCTGTTTTTGTGTAAGTTATTCCTAATGAGACAAAACATAGAAGTAAGAGCAGCAGGCTAGCTAGCATTAGTTTCTTGTAATGCTTGTCGTAAATATTGAGTAATATTTGTCCTATTGGCAATCAAACCACCTGTACTTCGAGAAAAGGGGTCTGTTTTTAAACGTTTTGGGTTAAAAGAATGCTTGGAATAGTCCTTGGTATACTTTCATTCCGTCAAAGAATGGTATTGGCAGCATGTTGAATATGAATAGGAATAGGTTTATTTGTTTGGTGACTTGTAAAAAGATGAATGTGCTGTGCTTCATTCGTTTTTGTTGGAGTAATGCCCAGGCTATTAGGAAGAGTATGAAGTTCAGGAACGGTCCTGCTCCGGCTATTAGCGCCATCGGCAGTCCGTTTGTTATTCCTTCTATGCTTACGTATGCTGGTACAAAGAAAATAAATCCGAATCTTAGGAATTTTAGTACTATTCCTAAAATCAGCCAGAAGTATGCTGCGTGGAATGTTGCTTGAATTCCAAATGACATTGCTACAAACTTGTGCGCCAGTTCGTGTGCAATCAGTGCTGGTGCTGTTATCGCGCAGGCGAACAAAAATGCGTTTTTGTCGAATGTGTATTTTTGTTTGCTGAATAAGTCCATGAATATGTAGCCTACTGCTGCCGTCATTATGATTATGTCTAGAATTTCTCTGAAGTCGAAAATCATTTGTAGAAAGTATTGTTGAGCTTATTTAAACGTTGTGGCTTCTATGAAATAGTTTTTGAATGTGGTGTCAAGCTGGAATATGACTTCTTCATTGTTTTCTTTTGTTATTGTCGTGTTGAGTTTTGCTCCTGCTGCGAATTGGTTTCCTCCTCCGTTGAATAAATGCGCCAACTCGCTTACGTCTAAGTTGCAGGTATCTCTTTTTCTGAACGCGATTTTTCCGTTTCTGTATAGTGCTATGCTGACGTCTACTCCTGCGTGTCCGTCGAGTACTCTTTGGCAGGCGTCTGCTGTTGTTAAGACATTCGCAGCCAATACATATCCGAATCTGTGATTGAGGTATGTCTTTATCACTAATGTTCTTAGGAGTTCTTCTAGTGCTGCGTTTTTCTTTTCCAAGTATTGTTTGTGTACTGTTTCAAATTGGTCGTTCCAGAATATTCCTTTTGAGAGTGCTTCTATTAGTTCTAATGGGCTGTATTGTGCTGTGATTAGGTCTGTTAGTTTTATTGCTCTTTCGTCTCCTAGCTGCCAGAATTCTATGTCGTGGGCTAATTGCGCTAATTGTTTTGCTATTAGGTCTTTTGGCAGGAATCTTTGTTGTGCGAGTTCTGCTGCACAATTTTTGTCTATTGCCTTGTCAAATATTTTTGCTGGCGGCACGACTGATTTCGCGTCGTGTGTGTTCCAGTAGACTATTTTGTTTCGTGCGAGTATTCTGTCGATTATTGTCAGGTGTTCTGGCGCTATGCTTGAGTCAAGTATGAATATTAGCTGTTGTTCTTCTTTTGCTATTTCTTCAAGTTCGTCTGTTATGTTTTCTGGGTGCAGGAAGCCACCAAATCTTGTTGGAAGGTTGTTCAATTGCGCGTGTCTTTTTATTATTGCAGCTGCTGCTATGCCGTCAAGTTTTTCAGAGCAGTAGAGTGTTATCATTGCGTTTTTTATGCTCTTATCGTATATAATTTTATCGCATTATTTTGTACCATTGGTACAATAATCTGTCCACGCTTTTTAGAAGTTCCATTTCGTGTCCTTGGAGTGTTATGCAGGTGTTGTTCAGGTTTATTTGTGTTGGCGGTAGCGGGTTGAGGTAGATTACGTTTTTGCCTTTTTCACAGGTTACTATTGGCCTGTCTTGGCAGGCGGCTGTTTCGTTTGAAGTGCAGGCTGAAATTACTTCTTTTTCCAGTGCGCGGATTAGGTGGAGGCTTAGTTCTGAGCTTGCCAGTGCCAAGTATTTGTATGCTTCTTTGTCCTGAACTGGGTCGAAAGTGATGTAGACTGGCTGGGTGAAATTGCCTAATTGTCCTGTTATGTATACGTCTTCCACTTGTTTTGGGTTGAACCTGAATACTGCGTCGTATACTTGCTTGTCTAATTGTATGCTTGTCTGCCAGAGTCCTTGGACATATGTGAACGTAAAATAGCTGTATTCTACTGTTTCTGTTTCTATTGGTGCTGGCTTGTATACGAAGAATGTGTAGCCAAGGAATGCGATTAACACTATTATTGTTCCGACTATGAAGTATGTTGTGTATTTTGTTTTTTCTTCTTGTGTTGGTTCTTCGCTCATTTTATTATTCCAAGTATTTCATAGATTATTCTTTCTGTCTGCCTGTAAAGGTCGTATGGGTCTATTGCTTTGACTTTTATGCAGTTGTTTTCCGTGATTATTGTTGTCACGTTTGCCTGCAGTAGTTCAATTACTGGCTGTGCTGTTGTTGCGTCTGCGCAGGTTTTTTGTGGCAGTGTTGTGCTGTTTGTCAGCGCTCTTTCAATGTATTTTATGTCTTGCAGCTGTTGTTCCAGATAATATTGTGCTTCTGCAAGGTTTGGCGCTATTGTGCTGTTCGGGTCATAGGTTGCTGTGTAAACAGGTGCTTTTAGCAGTTGTTTTGTGTCATCTGTTATTGTGTAATATTCCAAGTCTCCTGGGAAGAAGAGGAAGAGCATTTCATTTCCGTTTACTTTTGCTCTGTATCCTTGCTGTGTTTGTGTGAACGTGTAGTCTCCGTATTCCATCTTTTGGGTTGTTGGCTGGATTGCAAAGTCTATTATGAATCCGAATATGCTGAATACCATTATGAATGCTATGAACAGCCCTATCCACATTTTTTTATCCATACCGTCGATTCATAAGAGTGGGTTTAAAAAAGTTGTGCACGCAACCTTTATATACGGCATTTTAGAGGGTGGTTATTATGAAATGCGACATTTGCAAGAAAACTCTGGCTGAAACGTTTTTGAAAAAGATTATTGGCAGCTATGTCAAGGATGCTAAGGGTAAACTGCATCCTGTCTGCAGGGAATGTCAGAAGAAATTGCAGAGCAAAGAAGAAATACTTAAAAATCTATAACGCCTCCGTAGCTTAGTAGCTATAGCGTCGGTTTCGTAAACCGAAGGTCGCGGGTGCAACTCCCGTTGGAGGCTTTTATGTTGTTATGGCTCTGGATTGTAATATAAAGAGTGTGCCTTGGGCATCAATTGCCCATTCTACATCTTGTGGAAACTTGAAATGTTTTTCCAGATGCTGTCCAACTTCAGATAATTTTGTAAGGTTGTTATGGTTAAATTCAAATAATTCTTTTTTTCTTATTATTAAGTAATTTGATTTATCAATCAAATAAGAGCTTGGTGTTACTTCGCCAGATACAAGTTTTTCTCCAAGTCCTTTGACAACTTCAATCAATATGTGTTTCTTGTCAAGAGGGTCTTTTGTGAACATTACGCCGGCGTATTTTGGTTGAATCATCTGCTGTATCACAACTGCTATGTAGACCTTGTTATGATCGATTCCGTGCTTTTCTCTGTAATAAATGGCTCTTGATGTGAACAATGAAGCCCAGCATCTTTGAACTGCGTGAACAACAGCGTTTTCACCAGTAATGTTGAGGTAAGTGTCCTGCTGGCCTGCAAAAGATGCGCTTGGAAGGTCTTCGGCTGTTGCACTGCTTCTTACTGCTACTTTCTTGGCGCCTAATTCTTTGTAGTATTTTGAAATGTTTTTCTGAATGTCCAGCGGAATTTTCTTGGACAAAATCAATTTCTGGATTTGCTTAGATTTAGACTCCAGATTTTTCGGATTTGCAATGTTAATTCCTTTTAATATTCGGCCAATTTTCGCATTAATGCTGCTTGCATCGAGGAATCTTTTATATGACGCCACCGCAACACAGAATCCATTTGGAACATTTGCAAACTTGTAAAGCTCTCCCAAGTTCGCACCTTTGCCTCCAACTGTGTGAAGGTCTTTTTTGTCAACGTCTTTGAACCAGAAAATATCGCCTTTCTTAATTCGGTGTTCCTTGTGCTCCAAGATGATTATTTTCGATATTTTCCTTTTAATCGGCTTTGTTTTATTTTGTAAGTATTCGTTTTTTGAAATTTTCTTTATTACACCTTTTTCTGCATCCACCTCAACATAATCTCCGTCTTTTAGTATTGAGGTCGCATATATCGTGCCTATTACACAAGGAACCATAAGTTCTCTGCTAACGATTGCTGCGTGGCATAAAACACCGCCTTCGTCAGTTATTATTGCTCCTGCTTTTTCGCAGGCCGCGATAATGTTTGGCCTCGTCATTTCTGTTACTATTATATCGCCCTGCTGCATTTTTTGTATCTTTCTTGAGTGTTCTTTTGCCATTTTATAGGAAAGGTTAACAACTTTCCCCACAGCAAAGCCTTTTGACGCAACCATTCCTGCAAGCTCATTTAAGTCTTCGGGGCGTTTTGTTATCTCGTCAAGTATTTCCTGTGCTTTTTTTCCTTCAAAAGTATCTACCTCTCCATTTCTTAATATTTTTAGAAATCCGTTCTTTCTTTTTCCGAGCTGTTCTGAAGTTAGCTTTTTACCTTTTAGCATAAGATCATCTAATTCTGTTGAATCGTACATTCTAAGAATTCTTTTTGGAATTTTAAATCGTCTCTTGATTTCAGTCAAGAAAAGTTCATTGTAATAGATTGCAGGCATCCATACAAATCGCATCTTAAGGCGCTCTTCGGCCAGAATAGTCAATACTTCAATTATGTGCTTAATTTTGGCCGGCGGATTTAATTTTTTCAGAAGATTATTTTTTTCTGTTTGTCTTGCCTTGACTTCCCTGACCAGTTTCTTATTAATCAAGGTTTTGTCAATTTTTGCCGTTTCTTTCTCAATCGTTTCTGCAAACGATTTAAATAATTCATTTCCGGCTTTTAGGAAGACAAATTTGGTTTTTGGTGTTGTGAGAGTTGAGACTGCTTCAGCCACATCTTCAATTTTCCTTTTCTTTAAAAACTGGAATAATTCATTTTCTAATCTTTTAACTTGGTGCGGTTGGGTTAGTATGTAACAACGCATTAGTTTCCCATAGTTAAAGCCGTAAAAATCTTTTATATCAAATAATTCGTGATTGCTCAATTTCTTTAAATCGAGAGTAAGTAACGCTTTTATTCTCTCGACTACTGCTTGTTTGTTTGAGTTGATGTCTTTCAGAAGTCGTTTGAATTGCGCTTTATTCATTAAGAAAGAATAACCTAATTTGCCCATTCTTTTCAATTCTTGTTCAGGTAAATAGAACTCTGCATGAAATCCTTTGCCAAAGGTGATTCCATCATTTATCCCATAGCCATATGTTTTTTTTGATCGGGGCCCGTAATTTAGTAAAATTGGCTCTAGGTCGTAATAATTATGATCCTCTTCAGCCCACATTAATATGTACTTTCGCATTTCACTTCTTTTTTTCTTCAGCAATTAAGTATAATATTTCAACTAGTCTTCTTACATATACTTTTATCAAATCCAATATTCTCATGTAATTTTGAATGTACTCATAATACTTGACTTTGCCCGGCGTAATTCCCTCTTTTTTTCTAACAGCAGGCGGAAGGAACGGATTTCCTATGTTTAAATTTGCTGAACCGTCATCAGTTTGGTCTATAAAACCCTTTAAAGTGAAAATTTTGTAAGCATATTTTGGATAATCTTTCCTAAGTTGATCACGAATTGAAGTTTCCATAGTGAGAACTAAGTCAGCTCCTTTAAGATCTCCGGAAGCCACTTGTGTGGCCTCGTGCTTGCTTAAGAACGTGGCAGTCTTATCGCCAATAACTTTTTTCACTTCGTCTTCAATCATCAAAGATTGAATGTTTATGCCTCTGCTGCGCAATGCGGCAAGAATTGCGTCAACTTGCGTGCCTCTCGAAAACGCCTTTGCTCCCCACCAGCCGGTTGTTTTGTTAAAGAAATATTCTGCCGAAGGACTTCTGCACGTGTTTCCAGAACAAATGAATAATACTAATTCTATTTTGGAGGTTTTTTGATACCATTCCAAAGACCTATACCAACCGAGATCCATTTTTCATCATAACTTAAAACAGTATATAACGTTTACTATATACAAAGAGTGTGAGGCTTCAGCAAACCTTTAAAAACTCTCTTTCTCGTGTTTAACGTATGCCAAGAATTGCAATCGTTCGTAAGGACCGTTGCAACCCGCAGGGTTGTGGCGGTTATTTGTGTGCAAGGGTTTGTCCTGTTAATATGGAAGGGCAGGATTGTATAGTTCCAGCTCCGACTGGTGATAAGAAGCCGGTAATTGATGAGCATTTGTGCACTGGCTGCGGTATTTGTCCTAATCGTTGTCCGTTTGAAGCTATTGACATCATTAATCTTCCTGAGCAGTTGGACAAGCCTATTCATCGTTATGGAAGAAATGGTTTTCACTTGTATTCTTTGCCCACGCCTTTGTTTGGAAAGGTCGTAGGCATTGTTGGTAGGAACGGTATTGGAAAATCTACTGCTATCAAGATTCTTGCCGGCCTTCTAAAACCGAACTTGGGCGCTGAAAATGAAGCTAGTTGGAATGATTTGGTGAAATTCTTCAAGGGCCACGAGGCTCAGGTTTATTTTCAGGCTGTCAAGGAGGGAAAAATAAAAGTTGCTTACAAGCCTCAGCACGTTGAGCTTATTTCTGAGACAATGAAGGGAAGTGTTAGTGAATTGTTGAAGAAAGTTGATGAAAAAGGTAAGTTTAACGAGGTTGTTGATGCGTTGCAGTTGAGGGATGTTCTTGACCGCGACATAACTCAAGTGTCTGGCGGTGAACTGCAAAGGGTTGCAATTGCTGCCACTGTTTTGAGAAAGGCTAACTTGTACATTTTTGACGAGCCCTCTTCTTATCTTGATATTAAGCAGAGAATTCGTGTTTCCAAATTCATTAAGTCTTTGGCAGACGAAAAGACTGCTGTTCTTGTTGTTGAGCACGATTTGATTATTCTTGACTATATGACTGATTTGTTGCAGATTATGTATGGTAAGGAGGGTTCTTATGGTATTGTCAGTTTGCCTAAGCCGACAAGGACTGGTATGAATGTTTACTTGGAAGGTTTCATTAAGGACGAAAATATGCGTTTCCGTGACCACGAAATTAAATTCCTGTCAAGGCCCCCTCCTAAGCCGATTAGCAAGGTTGCTTTGACTTCTTGGTCTGCTTTTGAGAAGCAGCTTGGTTCTTTTCATTTGAAGTCTAATGAGGGCGTTATTGGTCGTAATCAGATTATTGGTATTTTGGGTGAGAATGGTATTGGTAAGACTACTTTTGTGAAGATTTTGGCTGGCTTGTTAAAGCCTGATAAGGGTGAAACAGACGCGAAGATTAAGGTTGCTTACAAGCCTCAGTATTTGGAGGGCAGGAGTGATGAGATTGTCCTGAATGTTTTGAAGGATGCGGTTTCTAAGTATGAGATTCAGCTTATTCGTCCTTTGGAAATCAAGCCTTTGCTGACTAAGCCTTTGAATACTTTGTCTGGCGGTGAATTGCAGCGTGTTGCCATTGCGCATTGTTTGTCTCAGCCTGCTGATTTGTATTTGCTTGACGAGCCGAGCGCTTATCTTGACATTGAACAGCGTTTGGCTTTTGGCAAAGTTATAAGAGATGTTGCCGAGCAGCGTGGTGTTAGCGTTTTGATTGTTGACCACGATTTGTTGTTTATTGATTATTTGTCTGACAAGCTTGTTGTTTTTGATGGCCAGCCTGCTAAGAGCGGTGAGGTTGAAGGTCCTTTTTCTATGGAGGATGGTATGAACAAGTTTTTGACTGATTTGAAGGTTACAATGCGCCGTGATATTGAGAGCAATCGTCCGAGAATTAACAAGCCTAACAGCAGGCTTGACCGTGAGCAGAGAGAAGCTGGTAAGTTGTATTATGGCTGAAGTCTATGATTATTTTGTTCAGAAAGCAGTAGAACTGGAAAGAGAAGAAAGGGGTAAACGGGATTATCTTTTAGAGAGAGAAATTAAGCGTAAAAATGGCAAAACCAAGCTAAGTTTAACTGCTAAGTATCTTCTTTGGCACATGCACCCCTTGTGGTTAACTTTGGAAACTGTTTTAGCCGAAGATATTAAAGCTGGCGAATTCAGCCGCGTCGAAGGAAATCCTTCACTTGAAGATACGTGCATAGGTAAAAATTGGTATCACATACCAAGGGAAGCTATTGTGAGATGCTTGTCTGGTGCATACAAATTGAAGTTTGGGGATCAGGATATTATGGATGAAAGTCCACATGAAGCAAGATTTGTTTTGCTCAATGGGGTTTTAGTGAAAGTAGAGAGGGATTCGCCTTTGTTGTCTGATGAACATCACGTTGCTGTTGGATGTGATTATAGAACAGCCACTGATATTCTTTTCAATGCATTAAAAGAATGTGCTGATGCTTTTGAGCCTGAAGCAGGGAAAGCGTGGGATAGAGAGCGTGAAACCGACGCCGCTATTATTGTATCTGAGAATTTTAAGCGAAGAATAAAACCAAGCGACAATTAAGCTCTCCTAATTATGTGCGTTAACCGTAGCGTTTTGGCATAAATTTTAATTTGCTGATTTTATTGCCTTCAATTTTCAGAATCACATTGCATTTTGGCCCGTATCCTGAATTTATGCAGGTTGTTTTTCCTATCTTGTCTTGTGTGAAGTGTTCGTGCATGTGTGCTCCTATGCATACTATTGGCTTGAATTTTTTTGCAAGCACTCGTGCAAGCGTCGAGCCGAAGTGCACTCCGTAGCGCGGGCTTTTTTTGTCAGTGATAAAGTCAAGTTTTGTATTATAAGGCACGTTGTGTGTCAGGAATATTGTTGGCTTTCGTGCTTTTAAGAACAAGTTGCCCATCTTTTTGAATTGTTTGTTGAAGAGTCTTTTTCTTCCTTGGAATTCTGGCCCGCTTGTTATTCCGTGGCCGATTACAGAATAACTTCCGAAGTCTTTTAGTTTTTCATGGCAGTCAATTATGCGCGTTAGTCCTTTTTTCAGCTTCTTCCAGGATAGTCCTGGTGACAGCGGGTCTTTTTCTGCAAAGTCCCAGTTTCCTGGAACGACTATGACAGGAACTCCGAAGCTGTTCAGGTACTCTAAAACTTTTCTGCCTCTTTTGAATGATTTTTTCAATAGCGAGCTTGCTTTTTTCTTTCCGCCTGCCAGTTGCCACCATTCTTTTGCTTTTTTGCCTTTTAGTTCTTGTCTCATTGATTTGAAGATGTATTTGCGTATTTCTGCGTAGCAGAAGTCTCCTGGCGCTATGATTGCGTCTATTGCTTTTGTGGATATTCTTGGCTTTTTGCCGTGCAAACATCCCACGATTAGAAATTTTAGTTCTGTCACGCTCTTCCTCTGCTTTCTCCTTTTACTACTCCTGCTGCAATTATGTGTGCTATGCGTATTGGTTCTGGTATTTCTGAGTGTATTGTTGTGAGTTTTAGGAATTCTTTTGTTTTGTCCAGGTCTATGCCTATGTGTTGTACGTATATTTTGCCGATTTTTGTTGGTTTTGGCAGTTGTGTTATCAATTTGACTTTTTTCTCCATTCCAAGATTTTTCAGTGTTTTCAGTATTTTTGGTATGTCTGGGTATCGTCTTATTACTGCTATGACTGGCATTTTTGTTAGTTTTGACAATTTTGGCAGGTCTATGATGTTGAATCCTCCGACTGCTATTCCGTTGAGGAATATTGCTCTTATTTGGCTTTTGAATTTTGATTTATTAATCATTTGTGCAATTTTTGTTGTGCTGTCAGCACCATCAACTTTTGCTGTTGTTGAGACTATTCCGTCCATATAGTCTCCTCCGCGGTAAACAGTTCCTATCACGAGCACTGTTCCGTGCCTGAATTTGAAGAATGGCCCGTCATCTATGCCTATGACTCTTGTTTCCCTTCGGAGATGCTTGCGCATTATGTGTTATAAGCAAACATTTTTATAAAAAGGTAATGGATTTGCGTGTATGATTGACAAAGAGGTGTTTGAGCTCTGGAAAGAGCTCTCTCCAAGCAGTGCTTTTGGTTCTGGTTTGAAGAAGTATGCAGGCCAATTGTGGATTCCTTCGCATAAGAATATCAAGCAGGCATTGGCGCGCATCAATAAATTGGACAAAAAAACCAATGACGCTGTAGCAAAGAAGTTTTTGGCGTCTATGCGCCGTGAGTTGATGATTGAGGAGCCGCAAGACCCTCCTGGCGGTGTGCTTGGCGTTTTTTTCACTCATTTAATAGTGGAAGGAATTAATGAAAAACACATTTTGTCTTTGGCCGAGCAGTGTTTGAATTTTTTGGGCGTTCAGGAGAATCTTTGGAATAAGAAGTGGCCTGTTGAACTGCAGATTTTTACTGCGCAGGAATGTAACGGTGCAAAGATGATTATTGAGGTTATCAAGAAGAAGTGCAAAAAGAAGGACACAAGAGAAGCTTTGACTGCTGTTCAGAATAGATTGGATATTTGGAAGAAGAACACTTCAAGCGTTCATTTGAAGAATAATGATTTCAAAGAGATTTATCCTATTTTGAAGAAAAAGTCTGTTGGTTTGGGCAGGAAGAGAATTTATCGCAGTATTTTAAAGGATTTTTATGATTATGTTGAAACGCCTGAAGAAATTGAGAGGCTGGCTGTCTCTTGGATTGATGAGGAGTTGCCCTGGTTTAGAAAAGTTATAATGCGCCTCTCCAAGCGTTATAAGTGCGAGCCGACTGTAGAAGCTGTTGACAAGGCGCTGGATAAGCATCAGAAAGTGCCTGTAAAGAAGCTTCTTAAGACCATTGCAAGTATGCGCAAAGCTTTGCAGCCTTTGGCTAATGCTGAGTGGGTGAAGATTACTCCTAAGTATGACGTGAGGATTATTGAGACTCCTGATTATTTGGTTCCTTTTTTGCCTTCAGCAGCTATGCAGCCTTTTAATAATTTGACCAAGAGGCCTTTTTGTTTGTATTTCGTTACTACAGACTCCAAGGAAAGTCCCAGTTCTTCTTTGTCCGACGTTGCGCAGACGCTTATTCACGAGGAGTATGGTCATTGTGTGAATTTTTTGAACAGTTATGCTGGTGTTGTTGGAAAGCCTCGGCTTGTTGAAATTCTTTTTTCCAGTCTTGACACTCCTATTACTGAAGGTCTTTCTTTTTTCAGGGAGTTGGAGTCAATTAGGACTTTTGATAGGATGTTGAAGCGCGGCGCTCATAATTCTGTTGAGCGCACCGCTATAAGAGGAATTGAAAATTATGTTCCTTTTGATGAATTTGTTGATGGCGTTACTTTTGTTGTTATGCAGTGGCGTATGGTTAGGTTTTTGCGTGCGGTTGGTGATGTTAGATTGAACTTGGAAAAGCAGACTTTGCCTGAGTTTATCGAGTGGGCTCATAAGAAGACTGGTTTAAGCAAAAAGTTAATCTTTGACCAGATTTTCCATTTCCAGGAGAATCCAGGACACGCTACTTGTTACAGTATTTTTGGGCAGAGATTAAGAGCAATGCAGGATAAGGCAAGGAAGAATGGTTTTTCTCAGAAGGAGTTTAACACTTTTGTTGCGAGCATTGGTTTTCCTGCGAAAAGTATTTTTGAAAAGAGGATTCAGCAGAAGTTTAAGATTTGACTTTTCTTGCGAATGTTATGAATCCTGAGTGTCCTATGCCTGTGCTTTTTGGCCTGACTCTTCTTCCTTCTATTTCCCAGAGTCTTTCTATTAACTCTACTGTTTTCATATAAAGCAACTGTTCGTTTTTGTGCAGTTCATTGACAAAGTCTTGTACTTGTGGCACGCTTGGTGAATAACTGACAAGGAATCCGCCAATCTTTAGTGCTTTTGCTGCGTGTTGTATTACTTTCCACGGTTCCGGCAGGTCTAATGTTATCAAGTCAACTTCTTTTTCGTCAATTCCGTCGTACAGGCTTTTATTCTTCACAGTTATGTTTTTCAGATTTAGTTTTTGGATGTTTTCTTCTGCTGTTTTGATGCAGTCTTCTCTTATTTCGTAGCTTATCACTTGTTTTGCTATGTGTGCGAGTGCTGATGCAAGTGCTCCGCTTCCCAGCCCTGCATCAACTGTTATTGATTCTTTGCTTATGCCTGTTTCTACAATTATCAGTCCTACGTCTTTTAGCGGTATTGTTTGAGGCAGTTTGCGCAGTCTTTTGTAAATGTCTATGTATGTTGCATCTATCAGAATGAACTCTTTTCCCATGCTTGTTTTGACTGTTGAGCCGCTTGGTTTTGCCAGTTCTTCTTTTGCGATTGTGCCGTACATGCTTGAGAAGTCTTTTGACAGGTCTGTTATGAAGTATTGTTTTGCTTTTGCTACTATGAATTCTCTGCCGTCTACTACTTGGCGTTTTTCCTTGTGAATTAGTACTTTCATATAGGAGAAATCGACGATAAGGCTTTAAAAAGTTAACTGAAAATTTTTAAAAAAAATAATAAAAAATTATCTTTTGGCTTTGCACTGTTTGCAGCCTGAGAATGCCAGTGATAGCAGTCCTGCGAAGTATGCAAAGTTTACTGCTGTGTTGCCTCCGCCTGTGTTCATCACCATTATTTCTCTTAGCATTCCTACAATGTTTGTTGCTACTCCCAGTTTGAATGTTTTCACAAATGCTACCAGTATGAACAACGCTAACAATAGTGCTGCACAAGGTGTGTGCCAGTTGAACAATAGTGCTAATCCTCCTATCAGTTCAATTGCTATTGCTAAGTACAGCAAAGGCGCTCCTAATCCTGCTCCGAAAAGGCCCTTGAACATTTCTGTTGCCATTGGCAGACTTAGTATTTTGTCCAGCGCTGCTACGATGAATGCTGCTCCGAAGAATATTCGCAGTATTGCCGGCGCCCAGTCTGCGTGTTCTTGAAAAAATTTCATTCCTGCCATTTTATCCCCTCCTTTAGGTTTTGTAGAATAAGCAATACTTTGCTTAAAAAGGTTTTCCCAAATTAAGCCCAAATAAAAAAGGCGAGGAAGGGACTCGAACCCTTGATAAGCAGGGTTGCAGCCTGCCGCCTTAGCCGCTTGGCCACCTCGCCATATGACAAAGAGCCAAATTCGAGCTTTATATAACTTTTGTCTACAATAAGTTTTTAAAATCAGTGTATGCTCATTTTGGTATGGCTCTTGATTTTCATAAGATAGCGAGGAGATGGCAGAGGCGTTGGAAGTCTCAGCGTGTGTTTGAGTCTGATGCTGATGCTGGCAAGCCGAAGTTTTTGCTGACTACTCCTTATCCTTATGTTAATGGATTGTTGCATATCGGCCATACTTACACGTATATGCGTGTTGAGGCTTTCTCAAGGTTTAAGCGTATGCGCGGCTTTAATGTTCTTTTTCCGTTTGCGTTTCACGCTACCGGAAGTCCGATAGATACTGCTGCGAAAAGGGTTGCTGAGAATGAGGAAAAGCAGATTCAGACTTTGAAATTGATGGGTTTTTCTGATGAGCAGATACCCGCATTTAAGGAGCCGGTTCATTGGATTAAGACTTTTTCAAAGGAAGCTGAGAAGGATTTGAATAATTATGGTATGAGTATTGATTGGCGTCGTGCTTTCATTACTACCGACCTTAATCCAAGGTATTCTAAGTTTATCAAGTGGCAGTTTAATACTTTGAAGAAGAAAGGCCGTGTTATCAAGGGCATTCATCCTGTTGTTTGGTGTCCGAAAGAGAGCGCTCCTATTGGTGACCACGCGCGTTCTGAGGGAGAGGGCGAAGTTCCTGAGGAAATGATTGTTTTGAAATTCAAAACAGGCGGCCACGTTTTGCCCTGCGCCACTTTCCGTCCTGAGACTGTTTATGGTGTTACGAACATTTGGGTTAATCCTGAGTTAACTTATGTTGAGGCGGATGTTGATGGTGAGCATTGGATGGTTTCTGAGCCGTGCTTGCAAAAATTAAGAGACCAGAAGCATAATGTTGCTGAAATTAGGAAGATAACAGGTAAGGAGATTGTTGGTGCCAAAGTTACTAATCCTGTTACTGGAACAGTTGTTCCTGTTTTTCCTGCTTCTTTTGTTACTGCTGATACTGGTACTGGTATTGTTATGAGTGTTCCGAGCCACGCTCCTTTTGACTGGATGGCTTTGAAGGAATTGCAGGACCAGAATTATGCTGGCGCAAAGGAGATTAGGCCAATTTCTTTGATTTCCGGCGAGGGTATTTCTGAGCATTTTGCTATCGAAACTTGTAAGCGTTTGAATGTTAAGAATACAAAAGACCCTAAGGTTGAGGAGGCCACTCAGGAAGTTTACAAGAAGGAGTTTCATAGCGGTAAGTTGAACGAAAAAACAGGCAAGTATGCTGGCAAGTCTATTCAGGATGCTAAGAAGGAGATAAAGATTGATTTTGTCAAAGAGAACAAGGCAATCGTGTTGCTCGAACTGATTAATCCTGTTGTTTGCCGCTGCTTGGCTCGCTGCCACGTTAAGATTGTTGATAATCAATGGTTCCTGAAGTACAGCGATGCTGATTGGAAGCAGGAAGCGATGAAGTGTTTGCAGGGTATGAAGTTGTATCCTGAAAAGATTCGCCCTCAGTTTGAGTATGTTGTTGATTGGCTTCGTGATTGGGCGTGTACAAGGGAAGTTGGCCTTGGCACGAGTTTGCCTTGGGATAAGAAGTGGAAGATTGAAAGTTTGAGTGACAGCACTATTTACAATGCTTTTTACACAATTACTCATTTGTTAAAGAAAGTTAAGTTGGGCAAGGTCAATGATAAATTGTTCGATTATCTTTTCTTGGGTGTTGGAAATCGTGACGAGCTTGGCATTGACAACAAACTCTTGGAAGAGATGCGCCACGAGTTTACTTATTGGTATCCTGTTGATTTCAGGAACAGCGGCAAGGACCTTGTCCAGAATCATTTGTCTTTCTACATTTTCAATCATACTGGGGTTTTCCCTGAGCAGTATTGGCCTAGGGGTATTGGTGTTAATGGTTATGTGAGCATTCAGAAGCAGAAGATGAGCAAGAGCAAGGGAATATTCAAGACTTTGCGTGATGTTCTTTCTGCGTTTGGCCCTGATTTGGTGCGTGTTACGATTTTGTCCACAGGAGAGGAGTTGAATGATGTTGATTGGGATCCTGATTTGGCTGAGACTATGCGTTCAAGGTTTGAGCAGTGGTTTGATTTTGCTTTGAGTAATTATGCTGACAACCACGAGCCGGCTCATTCAGAGCAGTTGAGGGAGATTGACAAGTGGATGGAGCATCAGCTTAATTCCATTATCAAGGATGTTACGAATGCTATGGAGCTTACTTTGTTCAGGACTGCCGTTATGCGCGGATTTTTTGACTTGCAGCGTTATTTGAAGTGGTACATCAGAAGGACTGCTGGCAAGGTTAACAGGAAAATTATTAGCAATGTTATTGACGCTCAGACTTTGATGTTGCAGCCTTTCACTCCCCATTTGTGCGAGGAAATCTGGTTTAAGCTTGAAAAGCCCGGCTTGATCGTTAATGAGAAGTGGCCTGAGTTTGATGAGAGCAAGATTAATCCGCAGATTGAGCAGGCTGAAGCTTTGATGGAGCGGGTTTTGGAGGATGTTTCCCAGGTCTTGAGGCTTTCAAAAGTGGAAAGGCCTTTGCTTATCACTTTGTTTGTTGCTCAGGACTGGAAGGTGAAGCTCTTCAGGAAATTAAAAGAATTGCTTGCATCAACCAGGGATATTGGCCAGATTATGAAGTCAGTTATGGCAGATTTCAAGGAGCACGCTCAGGATGTTGCTCCTTTGGTGCAGAAGATTGTGAAGGACCCTTCAAAGTTGTCGCAGAGTGTTGAGCATCAGGAAGTTGAGTATCAGAATTTGCTTGATGCTGTTGCGTTTTTGAAGCAGGTGTTTAATTGTCCTATTGAAATCGTTAGGGAGCAGGAGAGCACCGAGGCAAAGGCAAAACAGGCATTACCTGGCAAGCCTGCGATTTTGGTTAAATAGGGCAAACTATGTTTGCTAATTGCTAAATCTTTAAATCATAATAGAAAATAGATTTTGTAATGAAGGAAGTTGAAGTAAAAATTCTGGAAGTTGACGTTGAGGAAGTGCACAGAAGGCTTGTTGCTTTGGGTGCAGAAAGGACGTATTCCGGCTCTGTTGTTACATTTTATTTGGATACTGGTAATGAAAGGCTGAAAAGGCGTGATGAAAGCTTGCGCGTAAGGCAGATTGGAGATTCTGTCAAGCTGTGTTATAAGGGAAGTAATCAATCAAAAGTTTTCAAGTCAAGAGAAGAGATTGAATTTGTTACAGGCAGTTTGGAAGCCACACTGAAACTAATGGAAAGATTGGGTTTTGAAGTCAGGAAAAAGAAAACAAA
>DATDPK010000067.1:0-6206 GCA_035292785.1 Candidatus Nanoarchaeia archaeon | reverse complement strand
TGTACTGCTTAATCATATCACGAATATCGCTGGTTGAAACGCCACTGCCCTTGCTGATTCTTTCTATTCTTTGAGCATCAATAATTTCAGGATCTTCCAATTCTGCTTTGGTCATAGAGTTCATTGCGTGCCGCCATTTCTTTAACTTGCCTTCCTGCACTTGCAAAGCCTCCTTTGGCAACGAAATCTGGCCAAGACCAGGAATCATCTCAAGAACTTTTCCCAACGGCCCCATCTTTGACATAGCTTCCATCTGATTGTAAAGGTCAATAAGATTGAATTCTCCCTTGAGAAGCTTTTTCTCAATATCTTTCGCTTCTTCCTCTGTAATAGCTTCCTTGGCTTTCTCCAGCAAAGCCTCAATGTCACCCATACCCAAAAGCCTTCCAACAAAACCCTTAGGATTAAACTGCTCAAAATCATCAACCTTCTCGCCGACACCAATGAATTTTATGGGTGCACCAGTAACTGCACAAGCACTCAAAGCACCGCCGCCTTTTGCAGTGCCGTCCATTTTTGTAACAATAACACCGGTAATTGCGCCTGCCTCGTGGAAAGCTTTAGCCTGAGTTTGGGCGGCTTGGCCAATATCAGCAGAAATAACTAACAAAGATTCATCAGGCTCTGCAAGCTGGTGAACGCTCTTTAATTCTTCAATAAGGTCTTGGGATAATGCGTCACGACCTGCAGTGTCTATGATTAACAGGTCAAACTTCTTGAACTCAGGCTCAAAATTCTTGTAAATCTTAATTGGGTCTTTTTCACCTTTCAAGATGAAAACAGGGACGTTAATCTGCTTTCCAACTTGGGCGAGCTGTTCCATGGCAGCAGGACGATGAACGTCAAGGCCAATCAGGGCAACTTTCTTGCCACGCTTCATAAAGAACTTTGCAAGCTTGCCTGAAGTGGTAGTTTTTCCACTGCCGAACAAGCCAACAAGCATAATCTTGTTAGGAGTCTTGTCACCAAGCTTTAACTCAGACTTCTCACCGCCCAAAAACCTGGTTAATTCCTCGTAGACTATATTGATTAAATGCTCTTTCTTTGTCAATGCACCAGGAGTTTCCTCTTTAGTAATCCTGTCCTTGATTTTCTGAGTCAAATCAAAAACAAGCTTTACGTTAACGTCAGCCTGCAACAATGCTCTCTGGATGTCCTTAACCAGTTCGTTGATGAGTTTTTCATCTACAAACATCGACTTTGCAATCTTCTGCAAAGTATTCCTCAAGCCCTCAGAAAGCTTCTCCAAAACCATACATTACATTCAATAGAGAGGATATATAAAGGTTATTGCGCTGATTTAGTTCATTACTTTTAAGTGGTTACAAATGGAAAGATTTAAAAAGGCAAAACAGAAATGCAGTACTTATGACAAGCCCAGGCGAACATATGAAAAGCCCAAGCGAACAATACACAAGATTTGAAGGAAGACTAGTTACAATAAGCAGCAACGAAGGCCATTGGTGCGGAAATCTAAGAGAGGTAGACCTGGCCAATGGAGTATATGTTCTTGACAAGGTGCCAAGATACGAGCCTTCAAAAGGAGTTATTTTTCAGGATGATTTTGTTGTTCCAATAGCAGGAACACGAATCACACCAGTAACAGAGGAAGAAAGGGAAGCAATAGCTTCTGAGTTTAAAATATCACTCCAGTTCCTTAACAGTTTTGTACAGCTGGGCGATAGTTTCGGAAAACTTGCCGAAATAGGTTATTTCCAATATATTCTAAAGCCATCACTGGTAAATGTTGCAGGAAAATATCACTGGGAAATAGAAAGGCCAACAATGGTAGCAAGGATTTCTGTACAAAAAATAATTCCAGTAAGAGAAGAAGACTTAGAAGCACTTGTAAACATGCAAAAATCTGGTTCTTAAGAGTTTAGAAAGGCCTAACTGATATAAAACCATCAGGAACTTTCACTGAGCCAGGCATATAACGCACTGAACCATTATTACCCTTCACTATGTATGGAGTATAACCTGACTTGAGCAAAACGCCTTTCAAAACTCCTGCAGGCTCAGCGTAGCCAAGAACAAAATCAGATAATTTAACACCCCTTTTAACTTTGTTATAAAAAGCCAATTTGAAAATTTTGCCTTGCGTATTAATTAAAAAGTCAACAACGTCCTCCCCGCCAATAGCCGCTTCAGGCAGAACTTTGCACATTGCTGTATAATCCTCAACTGCGCACGAGTGGGCATCAGACAATTCAGTCAAGCATTGTTTGTTTGCGCCAGTCAACACGGCATTTGGAAAACAGGTCTGAACAGCAGTCACAAGACCATTCTCGCGTTCAAGAACTTCCGGCGAGGTCTCAAGAGCAACCTTTGCAAACAAAGTACTATAAGAAGTTTTTAAGCGCTGGACAAGACCGCGCAAGCGCGACAAGACTTTATTCGGATGCTCAGGTCTTTCCATATGAACAACAGCAAGCTCTGGTGTGAATATCAAATGCCCACTAAAAAGATCGTATTTTCCACGAAACCTGAACTCCAACTGATGACAAGAATCCTCGGGTTCCGCGTCCTCCACCAAAAACTCAATACCCATTAAAATCAGACGGCAAACTGGAGTATAAAAAGATTATGACACGGAAAAGGATAGTTAGGGAAAGCTATTTCTCCCTTGCAGCGTGAATTGCGTGCTCTATGATAGAAGGAGACCAGCCCTTGCCTGCCAATTCCATACGAATGTCGCGCAATGAACGCTTGTGCTCAAAAGCGTGGCCAACATAATCAACCAATTCTTTAGGAGCAGGATGAATGTGCTCTTCAGCGTGCGTTTCACGATGAACATAATACTGTTCTCTTAACCAGAAGATCAAGATGATGATTAAAACTAATAAGAAAATATTTGCTCCAAGCAAAACAAACAAATAAGGAGGAAAAGTTATTTCAGCAGGAACTGCAAAAGCAGGGGCAACACCTGCCCTCTGAGAAAAACTGTCAACAGCAGACTGCATACCAGCAATCCTTTCAGACATACTGCGCTGCAAACTATCCATAGTACTGCGCACCTCTGCCATCTGAGCATTCTGCTCATCCTTGAAAGTGGCAAGCATCTGGCGCATTTCAGAAACATTGCCACCTAATGAAGTAGAAGCTTCCTGCAATCTCAAAATGTGAATATTGTCCAAAGGAAAGTCAGAATAACGGGGAATAGTGGAAAAATTAGACTCTATAACTTCACCATAAGCGATAGTTGCCAATAAAACAACCAACAACAGCCCCTTTTTCATTACAAAGAATTTAAGTGTAAAGGTATTTAAAGGTTGTGCAGAAGATTAAATTTAACGGGGCTGTCTGCTAGTGGTAGGCTACACCCTTGGGGAACAATTTCCAAAGTGGGTGTGACGGGAGTTCAATTCTTCCCAGCCCCAGTTCGCTTTGCTCACTGCGGGCTGCGAATCCACGCCACTGCGTGGCTATGGCTTCCCAGCCTAATTTAGTCACCTTTAAGTAGTAAATAACCGAAAGGTTAATAAAGGGGGAATGCCCATTCTCTATATAGAACCGGTGAATTACAATGAGAAAACTACAAAGAATTGGATACGCATTTATGAGACCGTTAACAAGAAAAAGCACGTACAAGGCACTCGCGTTAAGCGGAGCAGTTGGCGCGGCAGGATTGGGCGCATTAATCTTGGGCGCTAATCATCTGACGAAACCACATGAACAAGTCGCTTTCAGACAAGATGGTGATGTACGCTACCAAACAATTACTAATCAAGGCAAAACTGAATACCGAATTATGCTCACATACAATGGACCTGAAAGGGTTGAATCACCTTGGATTGACCTTATTCTTGACGAGAACAAAAACTTTGTCAGCGCATGCTACGAAGGAAAGATGCCAGACCAAAGAGGCCCAATAAGCCTTGACGACCCAAAGCTTGGCGACTTCCTTCAAAAAGAACTTGCGAAGGCACAAGCACAATTAGGCAAACGACAATAATTTTCTTTTTATCATCATTCAGAAACTTTAAAAAGAACAACCAAAACGGCAATCACAATGCAAGCAGTAATACTCGCAGCAGGAAGGGGAACGAGACTACAGCCACTCACAGACACCATACCAAAGGCAATGGTAAAGGTAAACGGCAAACCAATGCTGCAAATAGTTCTTGAACAATTGAAAACCGTCAATGTGAAGGAAGTTGTAATAATCGTGCATTACCTGAAAGAAAAGATAATTGATTATTTCGGAAACGGCTCAAAATTCGGGTTAAAAATAAAATATGTAGAGCAGAAAGAAATGAAAGGAACTGCTGATGCAGTTGCACACGCAGAGCCTCATATCACAGATGACAAGTTCTGGCTGATATTCTGCGACTCGCTATTTGAAACCGACCAACTGACAAGAATACTCGAGCACAAGGATGTAGACGGGGTATTTACCTGCAAAGAAGTTGAAGACGGAAGAGCGTTTGGAATATTGGTAACTGATGGAAAGAAAGTAACGCAATTTATAGAAAAGCCAGAGCATCCTCCAACAAATCTCGCAAGCTTCAGCGTATTTATGATGCCAAAAGAAATATTCGAAGCGTGCAAAAAAGTAAAGCCAAAAACAAAAGGAGAATTATGGCTGACAGATGCCATACAAATCCTGATTGACAGCGGAAAAACATTTTCTTACGAAAAAAGCAAGCACATTCTTGACATAGGCACGCACGAACAACTTGCAGAAGCACAAGAACTGGCAAAGAAACTGGGCTTGTAAACAGAAAAGAGCCAGAAAAAAGCTTCTTTAAGCTTTATCAAGCATTATTCTTCAGAATTCTGTATTAAGCTAAAAGCATGCTTAATAACAATATTCACCATATAACTATTGCCCAAAGGCAGAGGCAGGCAGCCCTGCCAAATCACCTCTCACCGCCCGGCGCTTCCCCTCGTATATTCTTGCGCCGGGAATTTATTCCTTCATTCTCGGCAGTACAAAATAAGCAAAACCAGCAATCAGGATAATAAGCATCCAGAACAAACGCCAAGTAATAACCTGAATGCCCGCAAGGACTAACAAGAGAACACAAACAATTACGCCAATTAAGCCTAAAGTTTTCTTAAGATTCATTTTGCCCTATTAACTGCTGCTATAGCAACCTCTATCTGTTTAGTAGTAGGCTGCCTTGTGGTCAATTTCTGCGTCCAAATGCCAGGATAAGACAGCCATCTAAGCCAGCTGTACTTTGCGCTGAACTTGAGAAGCTCATATGAGACACCGGCAACAAAAGGAACAAGCAAAACACGCAAAGGAATGTTCAAATACCAAACATTTGTCCTAATGAATGAGAATAAAATTATACTGATACAAACTACGAAAACAAGCAAACTTGTACCACATCTCGGATGTTCAGGAGGATAATTCTTAACATTCTTCACAGTCAGAGATTTTTTGTGCTCATAACAATGCACAGCCATATGCTCAGCGCCGTGATACTGGAACATACGCCTTACATCAGCCATACGGCCAATGGCGAATAGATAGCCGATAAATACGAGCAATCTTACGATTCCATCAATAAGGTTAAAGGCAAAACTTGGCGGAGCTGCAAAAAACTTGGCAGCATAATACGGCAAAATAATGAACAAGCCAATTGTCAAAAGAATAGCAACACCAAACGTAATAGCCCACTCCACAGGACCAAGCTCTTCCTCCTCACCCTGCTGGTTTGCGCTCCAAGTCAAAGCCTTAATTCCAATAACCATCATTTCAAACAAATAAATAATTCCACGAATAAAAGGAAAACGCAACAAGAAATATTTGTCCACCAAAGACTTGTGCTTCTCACGCTTCGTGATAATGTTATTCTTAACACGAACAGCCATAGACACATTATCAGGCGCCTTAATCATAACGCCCTCCATAATCGCCTGACCGCCCAAAGGTTTCATAGCTCAATACTCTCCCCTGCATTCAGGATTTTCACAGGAAAATCAACCAACTCCTTGAACACCTCGGCATCATCACGGGTGCCGACAACACTGCCCCAATGAATAGGAATTGCAAGCTTGGGATTAAGCAAAGAAGCAGTTTTTGCGGCTTCTCTCGGACCTTGCGTATAAGTGCCTCCAACAGGAATTAACAATAGATCCGGCCTTAAATTCTCAGTTCCAGGAACAAAATCAGAATCAGACATAAAGTAAACAATCTTTTTCTCAGCATTCAAAAGAAAACCGAGCTTTGAAACATTGTCTGCATGGCGTAT
>DATDPK010000066.1:0-3462 GCA_035292785.1 Candidatus Nanoarchaeia archaeon | reverse complement strand
CAATAAGTTCTGTTATTGCCTCTATGCATTCAGTCATCACATCATTACGTGATTTTCCAGCCAGGAGAACATTTTTCTCGATGGGGACTGCACGACGTTCTTTAACATCATGAAAGCCCACCTCGACGATCAGCTGAGGAGCCCAGATCGGTTTCTTTTCTATTGGCTTAACAGCCACTAAGCCTGAACCTAAACTTTCAAAGCTGAAAGCACTTGGTAATCCAGGAGGAAATCCCACCCTAACAAAATACAGTTTGTCGCCTGTTCGTTCAGAAACTGTATGACTCTCATACGCCACACTAAAATGAGTCCCGGAGACCTTCGGGCCGCCTCCCCAAGCGCTATACACTTTTCCGGGAAACAGTTCTTGAAGAGCCGCTTCCAATAATTCGCGCGCGGTGAGTAAGAGCTCTGCAAAAAAGGCCTGGTCAGGCTCATACATTGTGACAACCATATTCAAATTCCCGGCTATTAACTATTTAAAACTTTCTTCGCCTTTTCGTATGAATTACTTCACTATTAAATCCACGATTAATTTAAATATTCATTCCAAAGCAGGATTTTCATGCACCCGTTAATACCTGAAAAGCTGAAAGAAATACTTGCAAAAGAAGGAATTACTACTTTCAGGCCTGCGCAGGAAAAGGCGCTGAAAGCAGGACTGCTGGAAAACAAAAGCTTGCTGATATGCACGCCAACAGCAAGCGGCAAGACCTTGATTGCAGAAATGGCGGCGATGAAACATATCCTTGAAGGCAGGGGTAAAGCTATCTATATAGTACCGTTAATTGCGCTTGCAAACGAGAAATACAAAGAATTCAAAAGAAAATACGGGCACTTATGCAAGATAGCACTAAGCATAGGAGACCTTGACAACTCAGACCCGTACCTTGTAGAATACGACTTCATCATCTGCACAGCAGAAAAATTAGACTCGCTGATAAGACACCATTCACCCTGGCTGAGCTATGTATCGCTTGTTGCCATTGATGAAATACACTTGTTGAACGACGTTGAAAGAGGCCCAACACTTGAGATATTGATAACCGTGCTAAAGCAGGTTTTGAAAAACGTGCAGCTGATAGGGTTGAGCGCGACAATAGGCAACCCAGAAGAACTCGCAGAATGGCTAAACTCAACATTAGTAGAAGACACCTGGAGACCAGTTCCGCTGAAAAAAGGAACAGTCTTTCAAGGCGAAATAGAATTCATAAAATAAACGCAGCACACAACGCAGAGCCCAAAACAAAAGAAGTAATCAAAAAGCCGATTAAAACCCCCGCATAATCAACACTAAACAATTCTTTTGCTGCGCGAAACAATGTTGCTGCGCCCAAAACATAACCATACGAAAGCAACAACAAAGCAAAAAACAAACCAAAAGGAATGAAAACAAACGCGCCTGCAAAAAATATGGCAACAGCAGGAGCAATCATGCCCAAAACAAGAGTTGAAAGACCATCATAATAACCGCCCTTGCCGTCCAAAACGTGCATCACAAGAGAAAAAAAGAATGCAACAACCAAGTGCGATGCAATAAGGCCAAACAAGGAAACAAGAATGCCGAGAACAATAAAATTCTGAGTCAACAAGAAAGGCAAAAATTTCCACACAATGAAAAGCAAGCCAATAGTCTCAAACAAGGAAGCAGCAAACAACATCAGCAAAATTCTGGGAAAACTTGGATTCTTCACTTCCTGCTTGATAACGCTGACAGGGTCATAAAGGATTTTGAACATAAGATAAAGATTGAAAATTGATTTAAAAACTTATGGGCTCGCTGCAATTATAGACAGGAGCAGGCCAGAAGTAACAAAGCACAAGCCTGCGCCGAACATCATCAAAATAATTCTGCAGAACTTTACCCATACCAGGCTTATATTGATGATGGACAAACTGGCCGTGCGGAGAAAGATGCTCAACAACAGCATCAAGCGTGCGAGAACGGCCATCACGAATTGAAAAACACGCCATAGGCACGCTGGAAACAACCAAATCAACAGGAAAATCAAGATTTTCGGCACTCTCGTTCTTGATAGTCAGCCGAGAGTCATCAATTTCTTCCAAAGCACGGCAATACTTAGGATTGGTCTCGTAAACAGTCAAATGCGCAGCACGAGGCATAACCTCAAGAAGACTGCGGGTAACAGCGCCATTTCCGGCACCAAGCTCAGCAACACGCTTTACACGCGACCAGTCAATTCGATTAACCATTGCGCAGACAACCCTTCTTGGAGAAGGAAAAATAGTGCGCACCTCCTTAAAACTGCGAAGGCCTTCAACTGAAAAATCGATTATCCGCATAGCGCTTTCAATCTTAAAAAAAGAGTTTTATAATGGTTTGGTACGACTAAAGACCAATACTCGTTAACAACTTCTCCTTGTCAAACTCCTGCAAGTCCTTGTACTCCTGGCCAACACCCAAGAACAAGATTGGCTTCTGGGTAACATAACTCACGCTGATAGCAGCACCGCCCTTCTCATCAACATCTGCCTTTGAAAGAATAATGCCATCAATGCCAATAGCATCGTTAAACTGCTTTGCCTGCTCAACACAATCATTGCCGGTAATACTCTCGCCAACAAAGATTTTCAAATCCGGCTTTGCAACACGAATAATCTTCTTCATCTCATCCATCAAGTTAATATTGCTGTGCAAACGACCAGCGGTGTCAATCAAAACAACATCCCTCTTGTTTGCCTCTGCGTGCTTGATAGCATCAAAAGCAACAGCAGCAGGGTCAGAGCCATAATCCTGACGGATAAGCTTGATTTTAAGAGCATCAGCGTGCAACTGCAACTGGTCGATAGCTGCTGCGCGGAAAGTATCAGCCGCCGCCATAACAACGCTCAAATTCTGCAACTGCAAATATTTAGCAACCTTGGCAATGCTTGTAGTCTTTCCGCTGCCATTAATGCCTACAAAACAAATTACAAAAGGCTTTTTCTGCTTAACCTTTGACAACAAGTCAATGCCCGGAACACTGAACAAATCCTCAATGCTCTTGTGCAAAGAACCTGCAATTGTTTCGTCAACTTTTCCACGCGGAATCGGCTTGTCAACAAGCTGAGACTTCAAATCAGCCTTGATTTTTTCAATAACTTCAACAGCAACATTATTTTCAAGCAAAGCAAGCTCCAAATCCCAGAACAATTCATCGAACTTCTCAGCACTAATTTTCTTGGTAGTGATTGTTTCGGTTATCTTCTGGAAAAAACCCTTCTTTTCCGCTTCAACTGCTGGTTTTTCTTCAACCTTCGGCGCAACAAACTTGTCCTTCAGCTTTGCAAAAAAACCCTTGGGCTCTTCGACCTCTGGCTTTACTTCTTCAACTTTTACTTCAGGCTTTGCTTCAACCTTTGGCGCTGGCTTAACCTCGACCTTTGGCTTTTCAACTTTAACTTCTTTGACCTTAGGCTTTGCCTTCTTCGGCTTCTCAACTTTAGGAGGCTCAATAGTTA
>DATDPK010000065.1:0-14661 GCA_035292785.1 Candidatus Nanoarchaeia archaeon | reverse complement strand
GCGTGGCACTGCAAAGCTTGTTGTTTTTGCAAAGGACGTTCAGCCTGCAGAAATAGTTGTTCACTTGCCTTTGCTTGCAAAGGAAAAGGGAATTCCTTGCATACAAGTTGACAGCAAGGAAGAGCTTGGCACTGCTGCTGGCATTGGTTTGCCGACAAGTGCTGTTGCTGTTATTGCTGAGGGCGATGCCAAGAAGATTATTGCTGAATTGAAGGGCTAAAATGGGCGATGTAAAGAAAAAAGTCAGGGATGAAGGACAGGAGTTCAAGCAGCCTCAAAAGCAGGAAGCTGGTGTCAGGTTTAGCTATGCTGTTCCTGCAAGAATTGAGGAAATTATTGGCAGGACTGGAACAAGAGGAGAAGCTATTCAGGTTAGATGCCGTGTTTTGGACGGCAGGGATAAGGACAAGGTTTTGCGAAGGAACGTCAAGGGTCCTGTTCAGAAGGATGATATTTTGATGTTGAGAGAGACTGAAATCGAGGCAAGGCCTTTGAACAAGTCCGGAAGGAGCGGTAATTAAGATGGTGAAGTGCACTTTTTGCAGGTATAATATTGAGCCTGGAACAGGCACAATGTACGTCAAGACTGACGGCAAGATTTTGAATTTTTGTTCTATGAAGTGCGAGAAGAATATGCTCAAGCTTGGCCGCAGTTCAAGATTTTTGAAATGGACAAAGGCATTTGAGAAGGGTGGAGCTAAGAAATGATTGAGCGTACTTTGGTGTTGCTTAAGCCTGACGCTGTTCAGCGTGCATTGATTGGCGAGATTTTGTCAAGGTTTGAGCGCACTGGTTTCAAGGTTATCGGCTTGAAGATGTGTTATGCAACAAAGGATATTGCTGGCAAGCATTATGCTGATGATGAATCTTGGCTGACAAGCGTTGGCGAGAAGGCAAAGAAGGCTGCTGAAACAAAAGGCCAGAAAATAAGCGACGCTCCTAAAGCTATTGGTCAAAGAATCAGGCAGCAATTGATTGATTTTATCACAATGTCTCCTACTGTTGCAATTGCATTGGAAGGCCACGATGTTATCAACAAGGTAAGAACAATTGTTGGCGATACTGCTCCAAGCAGGGCTGCTCCTGGCACGATTAGGGGCGATTTTGCTTTTGACAGTTATGGCCTGGCTGATGTTTCAGGCAGGCCTATTCAGAATTTGATTCACGCAAGTGATTCAACAGATTCAGCAAAGCGTGAAATTTCAATTTGGTTCAAGAAAGACGAACTTCATCCTTATCATAGGGTTGATGAAGCTTTGTTGTATAGAAAGGTGTAATTATGGCGATTGAGGAATCTCGTATTGCGCGTATGAAACGCATGTCGAAAGACCATACTAAGATTAGGAATATTGCTACAAGCGCGCATATTCACCACGGTAAGACTGCTTTTACTGATAATTTGCTTGCTGCTGCTGGTTTTATGTCAGAGGCTGCTGCCGGCGAATTGGACAAGGGAATGGCGACTTGGCAGCACGAGGATGAGCAGACTCGTTTGATGACTGTTGATGCTGCTAATGTTTCAATGGTTCACGAGTTTCATGGATCAGAATATTTGATTAATCTTATTGATACTCCTGGCCACGTTGATTTTGGTGGTAACGTTACAAGGGCTATGAGGGCTATTGATGGTACTGTTGTTCTTGTTTGTGCTTCTGAGGGAATTATGCCGCAGACTGAAACTGTTATGAAGCAGGCGTTTAGAGAGCGTGTCAAGCCGGTTCTTTTCATTAACAAAGTTGACAGGTTAATCAAGGAAATGCAGTATACTCCTGAGCAGATGCAGAAGCGTTTTGTTGAGATTATCACTGAGTTTAACCATTTGATTGAGCAGATTGCTGAGACGGAGTTCAAGCAGAAGTGGAAGGTTAACATTCAGGATGGCAGTGTTGCGTTTGGGAGTGCAAGGGACAATTGGGCTCTAAGTCTTCCTTTCATGCAGAAGAAGGGCGTTAATTTCAAGGATATACTTAAGATCTACGAACTTGTTGAAGAAGAGCGTGAAAAATTTATCTCGGAAAAATGCCCGCTACACGAAGTCATTCTTGATATGGTTATCAAGCATTTGCCTAATCCAAAAGAGGCGCAGGTTTATCGTATTCCTAAGATTTGGAGAGGAGACCTTGATTCTCAATTGGGCAAGGATTTGCTTTCCTGCAATCCTGCTGGAAAGGTTGCTTTTGTCGTCACAAGAATTCTTATCGAGCCGAAATCTGGAAGGGAAATTTCTGCCGGCCGTTTGTACAGCGGTACAATCAAGGAGGGTATGCAGGTTTGGCTTAACAATGCAAAACAGCAGCAGAGGGTTGCTACTGTTTTTATGTATCAGGGTATCAAGCCTGAAATTATTGAGGAAGTTCCTGCCGGCAATGTTTTGGCGGTTGCAGGAGTTTCTGGTAATGCTGGAGAAACTATCACGCTTGAGCCTGAACAGCCTTTTGAGGAATTGAAACACATCTTTGAGCCGGTTATCACAAAGGCAATTGAGCCTGATAAGCCTCAGGACTTGTCAAAGCTGGTTGAGGTTTTGAAAAAGGTTGCAAAGGAAGACCCTTCTGTCAAGATTGAGATTAATCCAGAAACTGGAGAGAACTTGCTTCACGGTATGGGCGAGCTTCATTTGGAAATTATCGAGAATAGAATTGTTACTGAAAAAGGAGTCAAGATTAGGACTTCTCCTCCGATTGTTGTTTATCGTGAGACTGTTTCAAAGAAGTCTGGTATGGCCGAGGGTAAGACGCCTAACAAGCATAACAAGTTTTATTTTGTTGTTGAGCCTTTGGAGCCTGCTGTCCGTGAGTTGATTAAGAGCGGCGATATTTCTGAGGGCCGTATTAAGAAGAAAGATTTGGTTTTGCGTGACAAGCTTGTGCAGGTAGGTTATGATAATGATACTGCAATTGCTATCAAGCACATTTACCATGGTAATATTTTCATTGATGAAACTCGCGGTATTGTTCAGTTGCCTGAGTGTATTGAACTTGTTTTGGAAGGTTTTGAGCAGGTTATGAACGAAGGCCCGTTGGCTAGAGAGCCATGTATGGGTGTTAAGGTTACTTTGGTTGATGCAAAGCTTCACGAGGACGCTATTCACCGTGGTCCTGCCCAGGTTTATCCTGGTGTTCGTGAGGGTATGAGGCTTGCTATGATGAATGCTGGCCCTGTTATGTTCGAGCCTGTGCAGACTCATTTGATTGAAGCTCCTCTTGAGTTTACTGGTGAAATCACTAAGCTTGTTATGAACAAGCGTGGCCAGGTTTTGGAGTTGACGCAGGAGGGCAATCAGACTGCTGTCAAGGCAAAGCTTCCTGTTGCTGAGATGCTTGGCTGGAGCAGTGATTTACGTTCTGCAACTGCCGGCCGTGGTAATTCTTCGCTTGTTGACCAGGCTTTTGAGAAATTGCCTGCTGAATTGCAGCCGAAAGTCATCCAGCAGATTGTCAAGAGAAAGGGCTTGACTGCGGGAATGTTGGGAGCTTAGTCCGCATACTTCGCCAGCCAGATTGTTTGTGTTTCTTTGTCGTATCTTATTTTGTAATAGTTTGGCTTCAGGTATATTTTTGTGGTTTCAAATTGCAGTTGCCTGATTTCTGGACCGTATCTGCTTTTGATTATGAAAGTATAGCTTCCTCTTAACAAATGAATTCTGTCAAGGTTTATGCTGTAGCTTGCGAGTTTTGTCCACCTGACTGTGCTTGTGCCCGGCCTCATCGGGTCTTCCAGAAAGCGTTCGCTTGATATTATGGTCTGACCGGGATAAATATGCGGGTCCAATAGTCTTTCTCTTGGGTCTATTGTTTCTTCAAAAGAAGGAGGGTATGTCATCAGCACTTTTGCTGTTGCCAGTGGAATTATTAATAAGCTGATGATAAGCCACCTCACTATGTTCACCTCTTTTAATATCGGCTGCCTTAAACGGTTTCTTAATGTTTTGCCGTATCAGTTGGGTGACAAACAGTATGGTTTTTCCCTTCTGCAAACCACAACCTTTATAAACCTCCTCTTGACTTTTTCATTCTTATTAATACTCATAGGAGGGGTATCATATGGCAAAAGGAAAACCACACTTAAACATAGTATTCGTCGGTCACGTTGACCACGGTAAGTCAACTACAGTTGGAAGACTGCTTTTCGATGCAGGTACTGTTGATGAACAGACAATGCGTAAATTGAAGGAAAAAGCGCAGGAGCTTGGAAAGTCAGGTTTCGAGTTTGCGTTCGTTATGGACACTTTGAAGGAAGAGCAGACTCGTGGTATTACCATTGACTTGTCTCACAAGAAGTTCCAGACTGCAAAATATGACTTTACAATTATAGACGCACCTGGACACAGGGACTTTATCAAGAATATGATTACAGGTGCATCTCAGGCAGATGCTGCTGTGCTCGTTATTGGTACTGAGGGTATTCAAGCCCAGACTAAGGAGCACGCTTTCTTGTGCAAGACGCTTGGTGTTCAGCAGCTTATTGTTGCCTGCAACAAGCAGGACTTGAACAAGTATGACCAGAAGAAGTTCGAGGAAACAAAGAAAGCAGCTCAGGACTTGTTGAAGAGTGTTGGTTACAAGATTGACGATGTTCAGGTTGTGCCGATTGCTTCATACCCTGGAGAAAACCTTGTCAAGAAGCTTGGCAATATGCCTTGGTACTCTGGTCCAACTTTGCTTGAATCTTTGGATAACTTGAAGCCGGCTCAAAAGCCTACAAATTTGCCTTTGAGACTTCCTCTTCAGGACGTTTACAACATTACCGGCATTGGAGTTGTTCCTGTTGGTAAAGTTGAGACAGGAATTATGAAGCTTGGCCAGAAGATTATAGTGACTCCTGCGCGTGAAGGTAAGGGAATCACAGGCGAAGTTAAGACCATCGAGATGCACCACGAGCAGTTGCAGGAAGCAGAGCCTGGTGATAACGTTGGTTTCAACGTGCGTGGCATTGAGAAGAAGGACATTGCGCGCGGAGACGTTGTTGGCCCTATTGACAGCCCTCCAAACGTTGCTATTGAGTTCACTGCTAATATGATTATTTTGAACCATCCGACTGTTGTGACTGTTGGCTACACTCCTGTGTTCCACATTCACACTGCTCAGGTTGCCTGTCAGATTACCGAGATTGTCAAGAAGATTAATCCGGCAACTGGCGAAACTTTGGCAGAACACCCTGACTTTGTCAAGAACGGAGATGCTTGCGTTGTAAAAGTAAAGCCAATGCAGCCTCTTGTTATTGAGAAGGTTAAGGAATTCCCGCCATTGGGCAGGTTTGCAGTGCGTGACTCAGGCAATACTGTTGCTGCAGGCATGTGCGTTGATTACGTTAAAAAATAAATTGCGAACAAGAGATTCGCAGTTTTTTGATTATGCAAAAAGCAAGGATTAAGTTGGCGAGTGTGGACATTGATAAGCTCAATCAGACTTGTGCGTTTATTAAAGACATTGCTGACAAGACTGGTGTTGATGTCCGCGGCCCTATTCCTCTGCCTACAAAGCGTTTGAAACTTGCTACTCGTCGTTCTCCTTGCGGTCAGGGCACTTCTACTTGGGAAAGGTATGAGATGCGTGTTCACAAGCGTTTGATTGACCTTGGTCTTGATGAACGTGCTTTGAGATTGGTTATGCGCGTTCCTATACCTGAAGGGCTTAACATTGAAATAGAAATGATTGATGTTTAATCCATAAGTTTTCTAACAAGATTTTCCGAAGGGTTTATAAGCATCAAAAACATAAAATTCACTATGGTGGAAGCAACAAATGGGTTATTTGTAAGCGATCGTTTGAGGGAAATGGTTAGAAAGTATGCTGCCAATCCAAATAGGTTCTTTTCAAACGGACACATTAGTGAAACCGCACTCGATACTGTCATAGCATCGCAAATTGCTGTCGATCCGCAATTTAAAGATGGAAGGGCGTGTATCATAGGCACACCTGTCATGGTTTGCGAGATTGTGGGCGATACGTTGTCGTTAAGAAAACCAGTCGGCTTTGAAAGGTACATATATGGGGGAATTATACCGCCTGAAGCAATTGATGCTGCGTATGCTTTTCTTATGAGAAACCACGACAAAGTTGTAAGGGATTTTGAGGATACCTATGGCAGCCCCGTACCACAAGATTTATATCAATAAATGTTAGCCAATCATTGATGGCTCAATTATTCTTTCTTCTAGAACATAACTTAGCACCATTACAACCAATTTTGCGCACAATGGGTCATAGCACTTTTTTGCCTTACGAACCTGAAATCGGTCTTCCAATGCAGACAGACGATCCAATCATTATTGCACGTATTGTTGAACAGAAAATGAATTTGGGCATCGACAGGATTATCATCACAAAAGATAAAAAGTTTCTTACGCATATCGGCACTGCTCCAATAAAACTTATTGTATTGATAGATAAAACAACGAATTATGAGATTTACGATATGAACCTCAAGCAGCTCTGTGGAGTTCTTGTTGACAAGGCGTTGAAAATGGTGGGCAAAGAAGGGCAGGTAATCGATTATATCGAATGCTCAAAGTTTTATTGATTAGGTAAAGCTTAATAAACCCAAATATATTACATAGCCTTAAAGGGGGGTGTTGTTATGATGGTTTTGGATTTGTGTAACGGCTGTGGTTTGTCTGGCAATACGTGCCGTGGCTGCGGTCAGTGCAATAGCTGTTGTTCTTGTTAATGCACTATAGAAGTCATTATCCATAGGACTGCTACGCCGAGCAGGAAGAAGAATAATTGTATTATTGCCTTGTTGACGTTTCTTTCTTTGTGCAGTTCTGGCAGTAAGTCTGCGCTTGCTATGTAAATGAATCCGCCTGCTGCAAATGGCACTAAGAATGCGCTTAAATCCAATGTTGAGCTGAAATTATATACCAGCATTGCCCCAAGCACCGCTGTTAATGCTGATAAAAAGTTGAAGAATAATGCTTTTGCGCGCGATATTCCTCCAAATACCAATATTCCAAAATCTCCGAGTTCTTGTGGTATTTCGTGAAGAATTACTGCAACTGTTGTTGCTATTCCAACAGGTATGCTTGCGAGATATGCCGCAGCGATTATCATTCCATCTACAAAGTTATGCACCGCGTCCCCAAATAAGTTCAGCCAGGCAAATGGATGCACTTTGTGGTGCTTGTGATGGTGGTGATGTCCATAATGGCAGTGGTACCAATAAAAGAATGTTTCTATAAAATAAAACACAACCACGCCTATAAGTGCGAATAAGAAAACTGATTCTCCTGTTTTTTCAAATGCTTCTGGTAAAAGGTCTAAGAATGCAGCTCCCAATAATGCTCCTGCTGCAAAGCTTACCAGTGCAAATAGTATTTTGTCAAGCAGTCTTGGGCGCAAGTATAGGGTTAATACGCCTACAAATGACACAAGACTGACTATGATTACTGATACAAGAATTTGTGTTAAAACCATCAGTATCACCACCTCACTGGATATTTATAAAGGTTTGTAATGGAATTATTCATATCTTTTACGGATAGTGCAAATATTTATAAATGTTATTGATAACGATTATCATTAATGGGAAGACAAAGCCGTAATACTCGTCAGAAAGAACTTATTAGAAGCGAGATTGAGAAAAGAAAAACTGTTACAGCCGAAGAATTGTATGAGAGTGTTAGAAAAAATGATTCACGAATTGGAATAGCCACTGTATACCGGTTTTTGCGTGACGCCAAAGATTCGGGTGATTTATACGCATACGAGTGCGAAGGAAAAACAGTTTATTCGACAGCAAAGAAAGACCATTGCCATTTTGTGTGCAAAAAGTGCGGTAAAATCGTTCATTTTAATGTGCATTCACTTGATTTTCTCAAAAAGAGAATTGATGGAAGTGTGAATCAATTCCAGATTAGTGTTGAAGGATTGTGCAGGAATTGTACATAGCTCAAAAAGATTAAATACCACTGTTATTCTTTCCTGCTTATGAAAGAGGAACTTGACATTGTTGATGCGCACGATAATCTTGTTGGCAAGGCCGATAGAAATAGTGTTCATAAGAAGAATTTGCTTCATCGCGGCGTGCAAATCTTTATTTTCAATTCTAAGGGCGAGATTTTTGTTCAGCAGCGCGGTTTGAAAAAAGACAGGTTTCCTGGTTTTTGGGAGGCTTCCTTATCCGGCCATGTTTCTGCTGGAGAAGCTTACAAGGAGGCTGCTGAGCGTGAATTGCACGAGGAATTGGGCGTCTGCATTCCTCCAAAGTTGTTTAAGGAGTTCATTAAGTTTGGCGAGCATAACGATGAAGACAGGATGCTGGTAACTTTGTTTGTCATCAAGGATTTCACTGGCGAGGTTATGCGTGATGAGGATGAGGTTAAGCAGGGTGATTTCTGGTCTATCAAGAAATTAGAAGAAGAAATCAAGAAAGGGGAAAAATTCTTCCACCCGAGTTTTTTGCACGCTTGGAAGTTGTATAACGAAAAATGATTAACCTAATGTTGTCGTGAATTGTATCATCCAGACTGCCAATCCTACAAGCATCAGACCGATGAATAATCTCATCCATCCTTTGTGTTTTTGCCTCCATTCTTCAAATCTTGACCAATGTATTCCCTTTACCACAAATATCAGTATTATTACAAGTGGCAGTACGAATATCAGGTTGTAAATCACCAAAAAGGTGAAATTGCCCACTGTGAACCCGCTTAATGACATTAGTGCAAGGACTGCAAGATATACTGCTCCTGTGCACGGCAGTTCTACAAGCGCGACAAATACTCCAAGGAATGCTGCTGTAAATGGCGAGTCTCCTACTTTTTGTACATAGAGCTTGATTCTGTTTGTTTCTGATGGTATTATTCCTAATGAAAACCATTTGCCGTACCAGAAGAAATCTTTTATCTCAATTAATCCTGCTAAGCCGACTATTCCGGCTATTACATAATATGAAATTACTGAGAATCCTGCAAGCGACCTGATGATTGGCAGAAGTACAAGGCCTGCTGCAAGATATGTTAAAAAGACCGCGAATATGTATACCAATCCATTGAGCAGCATATGTGATTTGTGCGCTGTTTTTGCGAGATATGCAAGTAAGAATATCAATACTCCAAACGCGCACGGGTTTATTCCGTCGATTAATGCTGCGCCTATTATGATTGGTAAGTTTATCTCAGCCATGATTCAACAAAACTCGCAGACGTGCTTCTTATCCTTGTATTTTTTGTGGCATTGCTCATCACAGAACAACATGCCTTCTTTTGTTATCATTCCTGCTTTTTTCAGCTTGCCGCAGGTTGCGCATACATTTGCCATGAATTCACCTCTTTAATTGAATGTAATTAATATTTCATCGCCGTCTTTCCAGACGTATTGTCCGAATTCTGTGTTCGGCTGGTCGTTGACGAACACTCTTACTGTTCCTGGTTTGCCGTCAGGGCATAGGTCTCCATTGCAGTATTCTGCTATGCATCTGTCGTTAAACCTCATGTCCATTTCATTCATGAATGCTCCAAGTTGCAATGGCCTTGTTTCCAGTAATTGCCCTGTATTTGGATCATATGGCAGTCTTTCGTGGAAATGAATCATATTTCTTTCCTTGTGAGTGTGTGGGCCTGCAAGGTCTCCTTTTTCCAACGGCAGATTTATGTTCTTCCCGCAAATGTCAAAATGTATGTCTGCGTGAGTATGGAATGTTTTAATGCATCTTCCGTCCACGCATACATCATATTCTTCTATTTTCTCTGCAGTGCTTAAGTAATAATAAACAGAATATGCTACGTATGCAAGGAAGATTATTGCTGCTGCATAGCCAAGGTATGTCTTCCAGTCTCTCTCTTTTTTCCAAATGTCTTTGCGCGCCATCCTTATTGTCCTTTTTCTTTTGGTTTTATTAATGTTACGCGGCCGCCCGGATTCCACGCAGGCTTTAGCCGAGAGGTCCCGAAAACCGCAGGTTTTCGAGGATGTTCAAATCCGGTTGCTGGTAACACTGTCAGGGCAAAGCCCCTTCCTATATACGCGGCCGCCCGGATTTGAACCGGGAAACCCTTTCGGGAACCGGTTTTCAAGACCGGCGCAGTACCAGGTTGTGCCACGGCCGCATTTTGGCCCAAGAGGGCATAATCAAACCTGCTTATTTCATCTTTTTAAACCTTGCTGAGAATCAGAACCCTGGCTGCTCTATTTTCGGTTTCTTGAGGTATTTGTATGTTCCGTATCCGACTATTGCTATGATTATGAGTATGAGTATTGCGAAGAATGCGTTTTTGATTGGTGATTGTCTTATGAAGCTTCCTGTCAGTAAGTTCTGTTCTTGTTCTGGTTGTTCTTCTTCAGTTGTCGTGTCCGGTATTGACGGTTGTTGTTCTGTTTGCTGCTCGCTGTTTTGATTGTTGTTTTCTGCTTCTGTTTGCGTTGTTGTCTGCAGGTTTTGCCCGCCTGATGCGCTTCTGCTGTATCCGCTGCTGTATCCGCCTGGCGGAGTCGATGAGCCTGCTGGCGTATTTCCAAATCCGCCGATATGTATGAAGCTGTCTGTATTTACCCAGGCATAATCTTGTGAACTGGCCACTCCGCTGTCAGTGCTTGGGAATAATTCCCAATCAGTGTCGTACCATCCTATTCTTAGTGTGCTTTCATCAAGGCCTGATATCATTGAATCGTCATACAGCATTCTGATTTCTATCGAGCCGTTGATCGCGTTTGGATTGGTTACTGAGAAGTCATATTCAATTCCCCAGTCGTTGGAATATCCTGTTGGTGTTCCGCTTGTGTCTGCGTGTGTTGCTATGAATAATGTCACGTCTTCTGTTACTGTGATGTTTAGCTGCACTCCTGCTGTTGGGTTTGTCAGCGTGTTTCCTGTCGAGAGAGCAATTGTGTAAATGTCAATGAATTTTGATGAGTATACAAATGCACGTGCGCTTGAGTAAGTTACGTGCCCTACTGCGTCAACATTGCCGACGCGCCAGTAATATGTGCCATCTTGCAGTGAGCTTGCTGTGTGCGAGGATGTTCCAAGCGTTACGTTTGCTTCTTCAGTTATTGTGCTGAAGCTTTGTGCTGTTGATAATTGGAATACATAATGGTCTACATCGCTTGAGTTTGTCATCCAGGTGAATGTTGGCGTGCTGTCGTTGGTGAGTGCGTTGTTGAGCAGCGAGATTGGTATTGGCGCAGGTGGCGGTGTGTTGTCTATTGTGAAGGTTCCTACTGCTGTTTGTACAATTTTGTTGCCTGCTTTGTCCTGTGCGTCTGCTATTACTATTGTTGCTGTGCCGTCGCAGTCTGCCGGTATTGTTATTTTTCCTGTCCAGACATTGTTTGAATAGCTGTTTTGTATGAATGTGTCGTCGCAGAAAGCCGGTTCATTTTCCCAGGTTATTAGTGGATTAACTGTGTGCTCTATTCCGGATAAATTGTCTGCAAATGTAGAGCTGAAGGTTATGTTGTCGCCTTCTTTGCCTTTGTTTGGAGTAATTGAGTATCCTGCAAGTGTTGGTTTTCCTGTGTCTACTGATACGTTTATTGTCTGGTGGCTTTCAATATTTCCTGAATTGTCTTCACTCCAGTATTCTATTGAATTAACGCCGTCATTTACCACTGCTACGCTGAGCGAGTTTCCTGTTGCTGTGCTGTCCACTCCGTTGAGTTTTGCGTGGATTATGTTGCATCCGCTTTGAGTGTCTGTGCAGGTGAAGCTAACTGTTACTCCTGCTCCCTGCCAGGTGTTTGGAGCATCGTGTGTTGTGACTGGCGCTGTGTTGTCAGGTATTATTTCGTGCACGTATGCTTGTCCTGTTGGGTTTATTGCTGTTGAGGGCGCTGTTCCGCCTACGAATACCAGGGCATTTGCATCTATTCTAAGGTCTATTGCATTGCCGTTTGTCGCGTTTGATGCAATGTTCACTATAATATAGAACTTCTTGGAAACATTTGCATCAAGGTTGCACGCAAGTGCCGGCTTGAATGAGTATTTGCCTAAATATGAGGTTGTGGCGTATCCGCAAAGGGTGTCTGAAGTTGTTGAAGATGTGTTGTCCCCATTGTCAGCATACAATGCTACTTTGCTTAAATCGCTTGGTGAGCCGGTGTATGTGGTTGCTTTAAATGCCCCGCTTCCTGTCCATTTGCCGTTTGGGTATTCTTCTGTTGTTCTAAGCGTAAATGTCAGCAGGGTGACGTTCTCATCGCTTGGTTCGACTATAGAGGGAGCTAAGTGGGATATCTGGCTGGCAGTTGGTCCTGCAGCGAATACAGGCAGTGCCAGCAGTAAAAACAGTATTGCCTTGCGTATCATCTCTTTATGCTCACCAGTGCGGAGAAAGGGCTACTGGTTTATAAATATATTGCCTACTGTAAAGACTATATTCGCTATAGAAAAGCATACATTTATATAGTGGAGAGTGTACCTTGTTCATAGTATACAGAGACTAGTTCTCGTCGTATAACTAACTTAACAACGGGTGAATAAGAAAATGGGATTCGGAAACGATTTCGGTGCCCCACGTGAGATGCACGATGCAACGTGCTCAGACTGTGGTGCTCAGACTAAAGTTCCCTTCAAACCAACTGAAGGAAAACCAGTCTATTGCCGAGACTGCTACTCAAAGCGCAAGCCTCGACGCTTCTAATTACTGAAAAGTAACTAGGAACACAGTATATTTTTATTTTCTTTTTTATTCTAAATTTCACAAATTTTTTATATCTATTCTTTACTTGCAATAAATTATTATCAGGGGGTGTTATCTATGAGTAATTTTGTAGGAAAACCAGCTCCGGATTTTACTGCCGAGGCATTTGTAAGCAATAAAACAGTAAAGGTTAGTCTGAAAAGCTTGCGCGGCAAGTGGGTTGTTCTGGCATTTTACCCTGCTGATTTCACTTTTATTTGTCCAACTGAATTAGGCGAATTGGCTGATATGTATGAAGAGTTCAAGAAAATGAATGCAGAAATTCTGTCTGTTAGCACCGATACTGCTTTTGTTCACAAGGCTTGGCACGACAACAGCCCTACAATTAAGAAAATCAAGTATCCTATGATCGCAGACCCTACAAGGAAGATTTGCACTGATTTTGGGACTTTGATTGAAAATGATGGTCTTTCACAGAGATGTACAGTAATTATAGACCCTAAGGGCATTGTTAAATCGTATGATATTCACGACAACAGCATTGGTCGTTCTGCATACGAGATTATGCGCAGATTGCAGGCAGCCCAGTTTGTTGCAAAGAATCCTGGCCTTGTTTGCCCTGCTTCGTGGAAGCCTGGAGCGAAAACATTAAAACCTGGCTTGGACTTGGTTGGTAAAATCTAGTCCAGATGAAAAACCTTATCTGGTATTTGTTTGCCGGCACTCGTGGTGGAGAGACGAGAATTCTAATTGCTACCACGCTGAAAAAGAAGCCGATGAACGCAAACCAGCTTTCTACTGCGCTAAATCTTGACTACAAAACAATTCAGCACCATATTCGCATCCTGCTTGATAATCAGATAATCAGCGCGGTTAATAAAGGAAAATATGGCGCTGTTTATTTTATATCCAATAGTATGGAGCAATTGTGGAATGATTTCCGTTCAATTTGGAACAGATTTGGGAAAAAGTAGTTAAATGAAATTACGGAGGAGAATAATATGGAATTCGTGATGAAAGCAACGTTTGTGTTAACCATTGTCAACATTGTTTTGTTATTGCTGTTGACATATTTGTATGGCAGAAATTGGGCGAGGATGCGCACATCATTTACTGCAGGTCTCTTGTTGTTCACACTGGCGTTTTTAGTGCAGTATGGCGTTTCGTTGTATTGTTATTTTACCGGAATGGAATCTTTTGTTGAGATGGCCGGTATGAATGCGCTGGTCGTGACTGGTTTGCAAACAATTGCTTTTACTATTTTAAACGCGATTTCCTGGAGCTGAAAATGAAATATTTGGTAATTTTGTTGTCGTTATTGGTTGCGTGCGCGCCTGCGCAGCAGTCGATGATAGAAAATAAGGGAGAAATGATGAAAGAAGAATGGACTCCTGAAGAAATGGCAGAGATGGAGAAAGAGCATTCCACAACGATGAGCGGAATATTGAGCGATGGAGTTTCTAAATATTATGATTGGGATAAAGCCTTGTTTGATAAAGCAGTAGCAGAAGGAAAAACGGTTTATCTCGAGTTTTCTGCAAATTGGTGTCCGACCTGTCAGAGCCAGGAACCGCACTTGATTGCAGGCTTTGCCGAGCTGAACGACCCGAATGTTGTTGGCTTTAAGATTCATTACAAGGATGACCAGACAACTGAGGAGCATACTGCGCTTGCAAAACAGTATGGAATTGCTTATCAGCACACTAAGGTTGTGCTCAAGAACGGCAAACAGGTGTTGAAAAGTCCTGAAGCCTGGACTAAAGATAGGTTTCTTGAGGAGATGAGGAAGCTTGGCTGAACTAACTTTTTTTATTGCTTTTATTGCAGGAATTATTTCATTCTTTGCACCGTGCATAATTCCTTTAGTTCCTGCGTTTCTCGGCTTTCTTGCCGGCCAAAAGGTTGAAGAAGCTTCCCGCTGGAAATTGTTCGGGCATACTCTTTTGTTCGTGCTTGGCTTTGGTGTTGTTTTCTCATTAATCGGTGTCTTGCTGAACAGCATTTTATCCAATGTGGCATATACAGCACAGATTTGGCTTGGCAGAGTTGCAGGCATCATTATCATCTTGTTTGGTTTTTAC
>DATDPK010000064.1:0-3524 GCA_035292785.1 Candidatus Nanoarchaeia archaeon | reverse complement strand
TTCTATCTTGTTACTGTGTGCAGGCCTCTTGTCAGCGAGATGTCAACGCAGGACATGCATCATCAACGCATTGCCATTGTCAAGATTGAAAACAGGGTTGGTGATTTGCTGCACGATGAGTTGAAAGCTGAGCACGCGAGGACTGTTAAAGTTCAAAAGGCTCTTTTGTCTGATTTGGATGCGTTGACTGGTTACAAGAATGGCAAGCTCGAGAGCGGCGCCTGTGATACTCCAACAAATAATTTTGCAAAAGCCGGATGTTTTGATGAGGAGCGCGCCAGATGCACGCGTTTGTTTGAAGTTGTCAGAAAGCACGGCAGTCTTCGTGCATATCTTGAAAAGTTGAGAGAATGAAGCATTTAGTTACTGGTTTGGAAAGAGAAACCTTGTTTTTGTGGCATCCTGATAATCCAACCTCTCTTCCGGTCCATCTTCCGCACGTTATTCCTTCAAAGCCTCTGCCTTATGAGAGGAACGGTCTTGGCAAGACTGTTGATGAAGTTCTTGCAGAATTGGCTTCCCGTAAGATAGTGGCAAATACATTCAGGCTGAGCAGTAAGAAAGCAATCGTTCAGGTTACCGGCCCTCCTTCTATCAAGGAGCAGCTTCGCGACTTGAGTGCTTATTTCTGCATTGGAACCAAGGAGCGTCCGGACTCGAGGAATAATGTTTCAAGGATGCGGAGGATTCAGGTTGGCTGGCCTTTTGGTTATGTTGAATTGAATGGAGATGCTCCTATTTTCGAGCTTAAAGCTCCAACTATTGATGAATTATGCTCTTTGCCAAGTGATGCTTTTGATTCTGAGTTTGAGGGCTGGGAGCCTGTCTTGAAGTTTGATGACTTGGATGTTGATGAGGAGACTTTGAGAAATTTCCTTCGTTCTGTCAATCTTCCTGCTGATGGCGACAAGAAAGCTCTCGTCAGAGCAGTTGCCGATTATAAGCTTGCAAATGATAAATATGAGCCATTTGCCATTTGTTATGTAACCAGCACTGGTTTTCCTAATTTTTATTTCACAAAATATCCTTTGCCTGAACAGAGGACAAAAGTTTCAACTGAATTTGGCGAATATACTTTTGAGAATATTGTCGTAAAGGATATCAAGGATATGGATTCTGCTTTTGAGAGGATTGTTTCTGCCTGCGGTGAAAAGTTTGCTCCAAAATTGCGCGAGTATTATGAACAAAAGAAGAAGAAAGTGAAATCTCTTGCTGATGCAATTACTTTCTTGTTTGCAATTGCCAAGCGCGCTTATAACGCAGTTTTGACCGGCGGCCATAACATCGGCAGTTATGATTATCCAAAGATTCGCAGTGAGAGGAAAAACTCATTATTTGTCTCTGGAATTGATGGTGCTGTTCCTCGTATTGATGCTGATTTGGGTTTTTTCAGGCGTTCTGTTGAGCCCGGCAGGCATAATATTGACACCTGCCTTTTGTCGCAGAAGTTTATGGCAGGCACGATTGACAATAAATTAGTGACCTATATCCGCCATTTGTTTGGCTTGACCAATATCAAGGATTTGACTTATGACGATACCACAAAAAACAGGGTAGAGTCATTTTTTGGCAATCTGGAAAGTGCTCTGGAAAATGCAGTCTATTGTATGAAGGACACTATTTATCATTTTCAGGGTATGGAGGCAGTCAAGCGCTCTATATTATTGCTCAGTTTATTGTTAAAGCAATCTCCTGAAGTTGCTTGTTCAACTTCCTTCAGGAGGCTTTCAGAGAATCTTTTGCAGCTGGCGAGTTTGAAAAAGAGCAAGTGTTATACTCCTGTGCGTTTTGGTGATTTCTTGTATGCGCCTGAAGTGAAAAGCAAGGTTAAAGTCACAAATCCCAGCACTGGAAGGCCTGTTTCTTTAAGCAGGGCTAAGTATGATAAGTTCGATCTTGAGGCAGAGAAAAACAAGCTTCTATTGTCGTTGTCTCCTGGTCAGCAGCAGACCTTGTTTGGTGTTGAGGAAGCCCCTCCTAATCCTTTCTTGAGAAAAGCTCTCAGGACAAAAGTTGCCCATTGCCAGGCAGACATCTTTTACCTCACTCCTTTTATTGCTGCTTTTTCTTATTTTGTTGACAAGAATCCTGCTGCAGTTGCAGTTGTTGGGGAAATCTCAAAGTTAAGCCTGGAAGACCGTGTTGCAAGGCAGAATAGATTAATTCTCGCGCAGGGCCTTCAGCGTGATTTTCTTGGAGTTCTTGTTCATACTGCCTTGAATTACAGTCCTTCGCGCGGTCATTCTGTTATCGATGAACAGTCTTATAGTGATGAAGCGCATATTTTCAGCAATTTATTTGGAATTTCCCTGCAGGAATTGAATGCTCATATTTATTCAGCAAAGCAGAAATTCCAGGACGCTGTTTTAAGATTTGGCGCTGAAGTCATTAATAGTGATACTTTGACCGCAGTTTCTGTTCCTGAAAACAGGAGAAAAGAATTTGCTGAGTTCTTGGAAAGAGAGCGTTTGGGCTATTATTATGGCCGTGCTGAAGTAATCTCGACTGCGCGTTCAGGTTCATTTTTGCTAAGAATCGATGACGAATTTATGGCTCAGGGTATTGATGCAAAGTTTACAAGAGGCTTGAAAAACGAGTATGAAAATCATTTTATGCACGAGTTCCTCAGATTGATTTTTGAGGAAGGGCATTCTTCTGCTGTTGATTTGTTGGCTAAAACTGTTGAAGACTTGCGTTCCGGCAGTGTTGATGCAAATCGTTTGCTTTATGTCACGAGGGAAAACAGGAGAAATCCTGAGGAGTTTTCCCTGCGTGCATTGTTTAACAGGAATGTTTTGCAGAAAATTCTTAACAAGGTGAAAAAAGGCGAGACATTTGCCTGGGGTTATTCAAGTAATGGCGCTCTGCCTGCTCCTGAAATCTTCTCTGCAGGTTGTGATCCGGCGATGTATTTGAAAGTTATGTTTGGCGAGGAAAAAAAGAAGTGGACTTTCAGGAGTTATACTTATGAAAAAGACGGCAAGGATTCAATTGCAATAACAAGCTGCGGCTCGCTTGTTGAGTCTGTTTTAGTTTACAACACTGACGACAAGCAGTTGCAGAAACAAAAGCACGAAGCTTTGACAAGAATTGTTAAAGGTGAAACAATCGGCGATGAAGCAGAAATTTTGTGCAAAACTTAAGAATTTATTCCGTGCTTCCTTAATTCTTCTTTCCACATACTGCCAATTTTCACCAAATCGACTGTAAACTTTGAAGAAATTCTGTATGTTTTCTTGTACAAATCGTAATCGATTAATCCCATTGCTTTCATTGGCGTTAATATTCTGTCGTAGAATTGTCTTTTGTTGTATGACAATTTCACTCGTTTGCCTTTGTATGGTGCCTCTTCAAGTATACATTCATATTTGCCTTCGTGCAATTGTGTTGCAAACTCGCTCATGTCTGTTTTGCTGATTTCGCCTTTGCGCGCCACCATGAATTTTATCAATTCGCGTGCAACTATCTTTTGCTGGTTTGTTGAGAAGATTATCTCGTAGATGTCATTCGGTAGATTGAATCTG
>DATDPK010000063.1:0-4421 GCA_035292785.1 Candidatus Nanoarchaeia archaeon | reverse complement strand
CTTGAAAGCAAAAGGAGTATTTTACGTGCCATTTCTTCATTGGTTTTTGAGCATATTTATCATTCTGATAGTACACGAAGGAATGCACGGAGTAATGGCAAGAGTGTATGGACTGCCAGTCAAAAATTCAGGACTTGTTGTGTTAGGCGCATTAGTGCCGTTAATCCCCGGAGCATTTGTCGAGCCGGACGAAGAAAAACTAAGAGCGGCATAAACAAAACAACAACTCGCAGTATATGCAGCAGGGCCATTTGCAAACATAGCGCTTGCCCTGATATTATTTGTCATAACAGCATCATTCCTGACACCAATCACAGACAATTTCTACGCAAAAGACGGAGTTGTAGTAACAGAACTAATGGAAGGAAACCCGCCGGCAGCAATAGCAGGAATGGAAGTAGGAGATAAAATAACTTTCATTGACGACTCACCAATCTCTGAAACAGGCGACTTCAGCACAGCTCTTTCAGAAAAACAGCCAGGAGACACGATAAACCTTGTGACAACAAACACAGTCTATGACATCAAACTCGCAGAAAATCCTGCAAACGGAAAAGCCTGGCTCGGCGTATACGTCGAACAACCGCTTGCAAACCCAACAATGTTCCAGCACGCAATACTTTGGATAAAAGACTTATTCTTCTGGCTTTTCGTTCTTAATTTAGGAGTTGGATTGTTCAACCTAGTCCCATTAGGGCCAATAGACGGCGGAAGAATGCTCTTAACAGCATTACAGAGCATAACACACCAAAGAAGAGCAGACGCGATATGGAAATCAGTAAGCTTTGTTCTATTGGGAGTATTGTTGACTAATGTAGTGCTGGCATTTGTGTAAATCCTGCCTCTAAAACAATACGGCCATCTTTCATTTCAGCAGGACGATAAAATACCTGATGGCCACGCACCATATACATCAAATCACGCCTGCAGACACTATTGATGTAAGCTTCTCCGCTCACAAGCCTTTCACCAGACAAATGCATCTTAATATCCTGCCTTGACGGTTCATAGTCACCTGAACTATCCATAAAGTTTCTGGCAAGACGGATGCTTCGCCTCTTGCCAAACAAATAACGCAAAGGCAAACGAGCAGAAGCAATTGCAGGAGGATTTTCATACTTTTTATTCTTAACCCACGATACTGCTTCAGCAAAATTCAAAAAAACAGGCAAACCAGGCACTCGACGCTCCTCACGAAACAAAAAACGGCTGTATTGACAATCGGAAAAATTGCTGGAGCAAATGCCGTCCTTAGCCAACGCCTCACCAGAAACTCCTGCAAACAAGTCGACTCCTTCAACGGCTTTTCTGGCACCAGTCAATGCCCTAAACACAGCAAGCCGTTGCTCAAGAGGTTTTGACATTTTAATTACTCAGAACATTCTCAAGCCATTTCCTGTTCTGCCTGATAGCTCTGATATAATAGCTGCTCTGCGCAACCAGCTCCTTCTGCCTCTCAGTTATGAATGCCGCTCCTGACTGTCCATCCACTTTCCTAAGAAGTTCGCGCCTTTTATCCAATTGCGCTCCAAGAGCAGACAACCTTGTGTCGACAAGCTCCTGGGCAGAGTGGTCTTTCAAAAAATCAACATACTGCATCAATTCATTCAATGCAAGCCTTCTTTCAGTATCCATCCTGTGCAATGTCTTCTCGCGAACAGCCCTTTCATAAGCGCCTGACTGCAAGAGAAACTTTCCTTCCTCTTCAGTAAGCCCGTCTATTTTCAAGCCCGCACCGAAAATTCCTGCTTTTGCAACAGACATTTTTTCTTTTACCGCTTCCACAAATTCTTCAAGCATATCTCCAGGTATTCTGCCCTCGTGTGCAAGAAATGAATCATTTTCACAAATCTCATTTAACGTATACTGCCTTCCATCAGCTCCTGTAAGAAATGCCTGCTTTCCTGAAATAAAATTAAACATAACTGCATTAAATGCCCTTCCTGTCCTGCCGCACAACTGCATTGCCCTATAGAAATTAACAAGCATAGAAGCATAATCCAGATTCCATTTAACATCAAATAGCCCAGCTGGCGAAGAAAAATGATCGCCTTTAGTCCTGCTCTCGATCATTCCCTGGCGCGGGTCAGCAGATTCAACATGATGGTCTTTTGCAAGCCTGCCCAAAGCCAACACTGCACGCATTTCACTCTGAAGATCCAGAGTAAATTTCACAGAACCCCTTAATGCTTCGCACAAGTTTGAGATTTCACGAACAGAAGGATGGTAATCAAGTCCTTCATCACTCAACCGCGCTGAAACATCGTCTGCCAAGCCAATCATAGTATCCTGAACTTTCAAATAACGCAGAGCACTCTGAGAACCAATGCCATACTGCGCCTTTAATTCCCTGATAGATTCCAACCTGGCTGTTAAGTCGACCATAATAAGAAGGGACTGTTTTCTGCTTATAAATCTTTCTATTTTTAATTACTATTGAGGGACGATTACTAATGCAGCGCTGGCATTTGTGTAAACACCATTGTTCTTGTCCTGCCACCCTCAGCATAAATCCAAATCTTCTGCCCAGTGCCTTCAGGAGCAGTCAAATACTTAAAACAAGCATCAGTAACAACACTTGTATCAACAAGAGTGCCGTCCCTTTCATAATCAGCTCTTTTCGCCTCAGACATGCCGATGCCAAGATTGCCGGGCAAAATTACATTCACGCTAACATTAGGATTGAGCCTTGACAATTCTACAGCAGCTTCTTCAAGACGCAGTTTTGGAACAAAATACGTCTCCTTGCCAGGAGTCCTTTTCAAAGTATGCTGAGAACTGACAAAAACAATGCTTCCTTTCCTGCCTTTCAAAAGCTGAATGAAATGCTGAGCGACGGCAAGAGGAATCATATAATTCACATTCAAAGACTGGCGCATAATCTGCTCCACATCAGCGTCAGAAGCATTCTCAGGAACACGCGCAGGGATTCCTATGGCATTAAACAAGCCAAAATATTCTGCAGTCCTGCCATCCAAAAAAGAAGTCATACTTTCAAGAAAATCACCCAATCTTTCAGCCAAATCGCCGGTAAAAACCTTGCCAAATTCCGGCTTGACAAACTTTTCACTTGAACGCGCAGTTTCCAAAACAAGATTTCCTTTTGCCCTCAAATCAGAAACTACAATCTGGCCAAGACCGCCAGAACCGCCAGTCGCTATATAAACCCCTTGCGCCACGACTAAAAAACAGTCGTTTAAGAATATAAATTTTTGGATTAATAATAAGCTTTCATCCTGCCAGAAACACGAGACTCAAACTGCTCGCACTGAAGGTCCCAAGACACAAAACGCTGCCTCCTGGTCCTTACTGATTCGCGCAAAGCATTTGATGAAATCGTTGTGCACTCCTGCAATCTTGTCCTCTCAGGCCTGTAAGCATCATAATAACCAATCTTGATGAAAATAGTACTTTCACCCTCCCATCTTTCATACAAATACAAAGTATAGAAAACACTCTCCAAAGGACCATAACCCAAAACTCTTCCTTCAGAATTCGTTGCGACAATTGAAGTCAATAATTGGGTTTGGGTTTGTCTTGACCACAAAGGATAGCCGTCCTTGTCTGCGATAGAGCCTTTTAATGTCACCAAAGGCGGAGGCAGAATGCCATTAGCCAGCCCTGTATTTGAATCTAATGAGATTAGTCCAGCAATTGAAATAATAGTGATGAAAACCAAAACGCCTAAAGCAATTCTTTCCATAATGACCTCTTTTTGAATACTTTAAACTAATACACTATATAAACGTTTTCACAAATATTATAAATGATAAAGACAACATACACTTAAAGAGGTGATATTATGAAATCAGCAATATTAGCAGGAATTCTTGCAGCAACAGCAGTTGCAGCACAAACAGGAGACTTTGGCAGGGCAACAATGATGGACGGAGGAATGATGGGAGGCTCTGCAATGGGCGGAATATTATTCACAATATTCTGGGTAGGATTAGTACTATTGGTCTGGCTATGGGTAGCCAAATTGTGGAAAGAAGTCAGGAAGATGAAGTAAATTTTTTATTATTTTCCTTAAATTTCTCAACTCGTAAAAGTCCGCCTTGCTTTCCTTCTTAGCAAAAACTTCTTTTGTTTTTTGTTCATACGGATTCTTTTTTCAAGACGAGAACTCCATTTCTTATCCTTGATATTCTTAATCTTCTTGAAATCCCTGAACCAATCGCGAAATCCATCTCGATAATCTTCCCAATCATCATAGAAATCCTCAATAAAAAAATCATTCTCAATTAGCTCTTTTTTAGAGATTGTTGCTCGCGGCGTAACATAACCGCTATGCCTTCTATCTTTCTTCGTTACCATTCGGACCGTCTCCGAACACCATTGCGACAGCCACTTGTCAGGCAACTGCAGCACTCGCTCTTAGAGCGATGATGTTCCTATGACGGCCAATGATCAATTTTCAT
>DATDPK010000062.1:0-25986 GCA_035292785.1 Candidatus Nanoarchaeia archaeon | reverse complement strand
GATAGCGGTCATAATATTTCTACTCATAATTGCCATTGCCTTGCTGGGCAAAAGAATCAAGAGAATAACAATCTTCAGGACAGCAACACCAACAAATAACGAAAGCAACTGGCTGACGTTAATAATAGGATTGATAACAATCGGCGTGATGATTTCAAATTACATCAGCAAAAAACCAGAAGCAACCTGGTATGCTTGGATAGGCATATTGATATTTTTCTTAGGAGGACTTTTACACTTATTTGCACGCAGAAACCTCGCCGAGCAAAGAACACTGCAGGAAGCAATGAAAGAAGGGTTCACAGCAGCACAAATAGGACTATACAGAAAAATAAGATACCCGAGCAAAAGCGCACTCTTACTAATGATGCTCGGATTAGGAATTGCACTCCAAAGCATGTGGGGAACAATTGTCCTGATAACAATATTCCTGCCAGCACTAATTTACAGAATAAGCCAGGAAGAACAAAAAATGCTTGACGAATACAGCGACAGATGGCTTGCATACAAAAGCGAAACAAAAAGATTAATACCAGGAATATTCTGACTATGAAAAAAATGCCAAAAAAAGAGTGGATAGGAACAAACTTTCTTGCAATAACCTGGAGAATAGTAAGCACAGGAATAAGCATACTATTGTGGATATTCTTTCTTCTCATACTGATAAGCTTTGTAGGATTTTTCATAACTCCTGAGAGCATAGAAATTGGAAACGTTGCAGTAATACCAATAACAGGGCTGATAACAACAGACGGCGAAGACCAAACATTCACAAGCTCTGTTTCATCCAAAGACATAGTTGACCTGATAAAAAAAGCAGACGAGAAAAAAGAGATTAAAGCAATATTATTCGAGATTAACAGCCCAGGAGGACATCCTGTAGCAACAGATGAAATAGCAAGCGCGATAAAAAACACGAACAAGACAACCATTGCAGTAATACGTGAGACAGGCGCTTCAGGAGCATACTGGATAGCAACAGCAGCAGACAGAATATTCGCAAACAGGATGAGCGTCACAGGAAGCATAGGAGTCAAAGCCAGCAGCCTTGAATTTGCAGGATTACTGACAGACTACAACGTTACTTACAGAAGGCTTGTTGCAGGAAAATACAAAGACACAGGAACGCCATTCAGGACAATGATGCCAGAAGAACAGGCATTATACCAAAACGTGCTTGACAAATTACATTCAGAATTCATCAAGGCAGTTGCTGAAAACAGAGGGCTGCCTGAAGAATATGTTAGACCGCTTGCAACAGGATTCATCTATTTAGGAAGCGAGGCAAAAGAACTGAAATTAATAGACGAATTTGGCGGAAAAGAGGAAGCGCTGAAGTATTTGGAAAACACTTTAGGCATAACAGCAAAAACAGTAACGTACAAATCAGAGAAAACAATCTTTGAAAAACTGTCAAAACTAACTGCCGAGAATTTCTTTTACGTAGGGCAGGGAATAGGAAGCGTATTCACGACAGAAACAGAAATATCATTCACGTGATTCTGGAGCCGACAACAATGTTGTTCTTCTCTGCAAGGCCGGCATTAATCTCAAAAACATATTGTGCGGGCATTGAAGTATAAGTCGGGCAAGGCTCCATACTGCAGGGCGGAATATTGGACTTAACCTCGACCACCGCCATATTTTCATCAAGAAAAACCATATCCAAAGGAATAAAAGTATTCTTCATCCAAAACGTAAGAGGTTCTTTATCAGTAAAAATGAACAACATACCGTGATTTTCAGGCATAGAAGAACGGAACATCAAGCCCTGCATATGCTCTTCAGGAGTTCTGGCATACTCAACAGAGAACTCAGCGCCGTTATCAAAAATTATTTTTGGAGAAGTACAAGACAATAATAAAAAAAGCAATAACAGCCTCTTCACTTCTTCAACCCCATCTTGCCCATCCAAATAGGAACTTCATAAGCCATAGGCTCTTTTTCCAATTTTAACAAATCAGCATCAATCAAGTCATCAATGTTAAGCATATTTGTTGCCTGGTCAGTAATCCTCGGGCAGGCAGTATTAACCCAGAAGTCGATGAAAGGAAAATTCTCAAACTGAGCCATATCCAATTCATCGCAGGCGAAAATAAAATACTCCTTGTCCTTCTTTTTAGTAAGCTCCAAAGCGCGCACCAGATTCTTCTGCCCAATCTTTGTCGTAACAATAACGCCAACACGCTTTGCGTGCAGGAACTTATTCAGCTGCCCCTGCTTGCGCTTTCTCCAAGACTCAACACGGCTCTTGTCAAGCTCTCCCAATTCCTGCGAAGAAGGATTCCAAAGCCAGACATCCTGGCCAGTCTTCAAAGCAACCTGAACAGGATGAAACTCTCCACTGCCGACAAACAACCAAGCATCAACCTTATCCTTAATCTTCTCAGCCTCAGAAGCATTGCAACCAAGAACCTGGCCGCCAAGAACTGCGGTTTTTAATTGTTCTATTACATCATTAATCTTGTGCTGATGCTGAATTGTGGTAATAATGCCCCAACGCAAGTTAGGCAATTTTTTTAATTTAGACTCAGGCAATCTAACATCAATATTGCTTTTAGCGTGAACGTGCATCAATTTCATACGATAAAAGTCATAAAGGACGTTTAAAAAGCTTACTGCCAGAAACAATTAAATAGTCGAGAAACATAAACAAGCTTATGGGCTTATTCACAATAATATTAATCATCGGAATAATCGCACTGGCAGTAATGGCACTGCACTTTCTTGTTGGCTTGGTAAGAACAGTTGTATCATTAGCACTGTTCGTAATCGCAGCAGGACTTCTGATTTCGCTTATGACAGGCACAGATTTAATCGGCATAGGGCCGACAATGGGAAGCGTTGTAAGCACTGTAAATGAGACAGTTCAAAATATTTCAATTCCGCAAATTACGCCATAAAACCGGAATAACCTTCTCAGCCAAAGGGCGCAAATTCAACACGTCTTCCTCATTATACCAGACAAGCTTGTCCAGATAATCCCTGTCACCAGTACTTTTCCACATCTCCCACAAATAAACAGCATCCTCGCCAGAAATACCCTCGACTTCAGGACGGCGCTTGATGTTTAATGTTTTCTCAATCGCCTTCAAACCGCCAACAAGACCAACTTTCTGGCAGACAAAACGCAAATCAACGTGAGGAATGTCCAGATGAATGTTGAAAAAACGCTTAATAACAGGCAAATCAAAACTCGCGCCGTTAAAAGTCACGATTAACTTGTATTTTGCTAATTCCTTTTCCAGCAAATGCTTGTCAAGATTAAAACCTCTGACAAAAGTTTTTGTTTCAATGCCATCGCACAAACCAACAACAGTAATGCCACTGTAATAACCATTAGTTTCTATGTCAAGATAGACTGCCTCGTCCTTAAACTGGTTGTACAACCGCCACTGGTCAGAAAAAGGCATAACTTTAGCGAAAAATTCGGCATTATTATCACGCAAATGGTGTTTAGCATTTTGCAAACACCAATCAAAATGAGTTTTTCTGGCATTGCTGACGCCTTTCACGTTTTCCTTACTGAGAAAAGAGTCCCAAGAACCAACACCCTGCTGCCAAAACTTGAGCTCAGTACGACGTCTAACGTTTGGAAGCAGGACAAAACTTTCTCTGAGCATAAAAAATCAAAGAATTCACAACGCTTATAAAGCTCACTCACGTCGATGTCCAGTGAGCAGTGAGATATGCCAGCATTCGCATTACACGTGGACAGTTGCAAGAAGTTGTTTGAACACTTCAAGCTACGCAAAAAAAGCTTTAATTTTGCCTTAGTTGCGATAGGAAGCGTAATAGTTGACCTTGAAGAGTTCGGAATACTGAAAAGAGTACACGGCAGAGCAGAAGAATTCCTACAACACCTATTGAAAACAGAGCCAAAATACGCGCCGTTAGCAATAGGAATGATAATGCACGAAGAACTGGACAGGGTGATAGACACACAATTCGTAAACCCACAGCTTCCAAAAGCAAAAGAATTATTGGAACAATACGAATTCAGCACAGAAAAAGTCGCGCTCGCAGCACACTACCTAATCGACCACACAGTAAACTGCACAGTCTTGGAAAAAGAGCCAGAGCTAATCAAAATCTCAGAAGGCATCAAGAAAAAGCTGTCGCACAAGCACGCACACAAAATAGCATACCATCTGGCAATGTTCTTCGAAGCAGACAAAGACCAAGTAATGAAAGCACTGCACGCTTTCAGGGACTTTGACCTATCACAATACCTGTCGCAAGACAGCTCAGCAGCGTTGTATGCAAAGTTTTTGTTTTTGCAGGAAGAACTTAAAGAAAGAACGCCAGTAAGCCTTGTTGACAAGATAAAACTCGGGCTAAACTACGGAAAATTCATACTCGGACACAAAAAACACCAGACAAAAGAATTATTCTTAAGCGCAAAAGAAAAGTTTTCAAACCACAAACAAGCATACAAGCAAGCGTGCAAGGCGATGGTTAAGCGATTGACAAAAATATCCACGCTACATACAATATCATTGAAATAAAAAGCCTTATAAACACCCCCCTTCTAAAACGAGATAAATGAGCAAGAAAGAAGAACTCGCACAGCAACACCAGCAGCAGGAAGAAGAAATAAGAAGAACGCCTCTACCGAGAGGCAATCAAGTTCTAGGACTCTGCGAGCAAAGAGTGGGCGGAAGCAGAATGAAAGTAAGATGCATGGACGGAAGAATGCGAATATGCAAAATACCAGGAAGATTAAAGAGAAAACTATGGGTCAGGGAAGGAGACGTACTTCTGATAGAACCGTGGGAGCTTGGCGGAGATAAAAAAGGAGACGTAATCTACAAATACAAGCCAATACAAGTAGAACACTTGCGCAGAAAAGGAATACTTAAGGAACTGACTCAAGAGGAATTCTAGGCTTCCAGCCAGGCATCTGGCAACGATTATCAACACGCCAATTGCTGTAACCAGCAAAAGCACCGGTGCACTGGTAATAACGATAACCAACACCATTCTCATCAAACTCGCAGTAACCGACAAAGAAACACTGACGGCTTTCCCCGCTTCCGCCCTCAGCAGAAGCAAACAAGAATAAAACTAAAGCAAGAACTGCAATAATTTCAAACAAGTGAAACAACCTCATTTTTGATAATTAAAAGAAAGAGCGCTTATAAAGATTACTTAACGTATTCGCCAGTAGCAGAACTGCCGGTAACAAAACGATACGCTTCCAAAACAGCAACAGCACCCATACCAGCACTGATAACCGTCTGCTTGTAAGGAATATGAGTCAAATCACCGCAGGCATACAAACCAGTAGTTTTCGTACGACAAAACTCGTCAACCTTAATCTCGCCAACAGCATTAGTCTCAACCAAGCCCTGAACCATTGCAGTATGAGTTTCCCAGCCAATCTCAGAAAAAATACCCTGGACAGGCAATTCTCTCCGCTTTTTAGTATTAACATCCTCTATGATTAAAGCTTTGACAAACTTGTCGCCAACAATTTCAACAGGAACAGTATTTGTAATAATTTCAATCTTCGGCTCCTTGCGAACCTGCTCAACAGTAACCTCATCAGCCCTAAACTGCTCACGCCTATGAATAAGATAAACCTTTTTTGCAATTCTTGCCAATTCCAAAGCGCCTTCAACAGCGCTATTGCCGCCGCCGATAACAACAGTATCCTTGTTAGGAAATAATGGAGCATCACAAGTCGTGCAAGTGCTCAAGCCCCTGCCGAAAAACTTGTCCTCGCCAGTAATGCCAAGCTTTCTTCTCTCACGACCATAACACAAAATAACAGACTTGGAATCAATTTTTGAACCATCGCTCAGCTCAACAACAAAATTCTTGGGCTTTGAAATCTTTGAAACCATTGCTTCCTTAATCTCGCAGCCCCACTTTTTTGCAGAAGCCCAAAACTTCTTCATCAAATCAGGGCCAGGGCCTTCATAACCAGGATAATTCTGAATATCATTAGTTGAATTAGTCTCGCCGCCGATATTCGGGCCTGTGACCAGAACGCACTTCAGCTTTTTCCTGCCGGCATAAATAGCAGAAGTCAAACCAGCAGCGCCAGCACCAACAATAACAACATCGTACATAAATTTATGAACGAAATAAGGAATATTTAAGCATTTGTAATGTAAAAGTTATCACCGACCTGTTACTCCCCGGCGATAGAAAAATATATTAAGAAAGGGTATTGGGATAAATGAATAAGGAGGAATACAATGAAAATATTCACAACAACAATATTGCTCGCTTTAAGCCTGCTCACAGCACTGCTCTTTGAAACAAAAATGAGCATAGGAAATGCGTTTGAATTACTAACCATTGTTGTTGGAGTGATAATAGCATTCGGAATACTGTTCAGCCTATGGATAGAAGCAGAATGGGCATATCCGCTTGCAATACTTTTTTTCGCAGCAGCCACTGCAAACCTATTATGGCTGCACTTGGAGCTCAAAACATTCCTGTTATTCGCATTCGGACTTCTCGTAAACGTTGCAGGAATGGTAGTGGCGTTTGCATCAATTGAAAACAGCGCCTGGGAAGAACCATTGGAAACTTACGAGATAAAAGACAAGAAAAAACGCTAACTGCCTCTTACAAAAAACTTGTGCAGTTCAAGATAAATAAATCCAGCACAAGATACAAGAGTAATCAATAACCATTCTTTCCAAGACAAGCCAACCATACTAAACACGCTCTGAAGGAACGGCACGTACATAATCAACAACTGCAAAGCCAAAGACAACAAAATGGCAAGCCAAAGCCACTTATTCTTGAACACGCCGACAAAAAACACCGGCTGCCTTACAGAACGGCAGCTGACTGCCTGGAAAAGCTCAAACATAACAATAGACGTGAAAGCAATAGTCTGCGCCTTGGCCAAATCAGGCTGGAAAATATCAAACAGCCAGACAGTCGCAACAGTCAAAATCAAAGGATAAATGTAAATATACGGCTCAATGCCCTTGAAAATATTCTGCTCAGGCCTTCTCGGAGGGCGCTGCATAACACCTGGCTCAGCAGGGTCAACACCCAAAGCCAGGGCAGGAAGACCGTCAGTAATAAGATTAATCCACAATATTTGGATGGCAATTAAAGGAAGAGGAAGGCCAAGCAAGATAGAAGAAAGAATTACTAAAACCTCGCCAATATTGCCTGAAAACAAATACGCAAAATACTTCTGAATGTTATCATATATTCTTCTTCCTTCCTCAATCGCGCGCACAATTGTAGCAAAATTATCATCAGCAAGAATCATAGCGCTTGCTTCCTTCGCAACATCAGTGCCGGTAATACCCATAGCAATGCCCAAATCCGCCTTTTTCAAAGCAGGAGCATCATTAACACCATCCCCCGTCATAGCAACAATATGGCCCTTCTTCTTCAAAGCATCAATAATTTTTATCTTATGGGCAGGATTAACACGAGCATAAATTGCAATACTTTCCACTTCATCAGAAAAATTCTCAATCTGGTCAAGCTCAAGGCCAGTAACTGCCCTGCCCTCAATACCAAGCTCTCCAGCAATAGACTTTGCAGTTGAAATATGGTCGCCAGTAATCATAACAACCTTAATGCCAGCAGTCCTGCACTTATCAATCGCCTCCTTAACCTCTTTTCTTGGAGGGTCAATCATCGCCTGCAAGCCAACAAAAACCATTCCCTTCTCAGGATCGCTCTTCGCTTCCAATCCAGTGAGTTCCTTGCAAGCAAAACCAAGAACTCTCAAAGCCTGCTTTGCAAACAACTCGTTCTGCTGCAAGATTTTCTCTTTTTCACTGCTGGTCAACCTTTCTATATGGCCGTTGATTAAAACACGATTGCACAAGGATAGAACAACCTCAGGAGCGCCCTTTGTGTAAGCAACCTTCTTCTTATCAACAGAATGCAGAGTGGTCATACGCTTTCTCTCGCTGGTAAACTCAATTTCTTCCACGCGAGGGAACTTGTCGTGCAAAGTCTCAACATCCAACTTTGCCTTCTTGGCGCTAACAATCAATGCAGCCTCAGTAGGGTCGCCAAAAACCTGCCAGGAACTATCTTCAAGCCGCAACTTGGCATTGTTGTTTAATGCACCAATGCGAAGCAAAAGCTCAAAAGAATCAGGCTTTTTGCTAAACAATCCCTCAGGAGCATAACCAGAACCAGAAACCTCAACAACAGAACGATTGACGTACAATTTTCTCACAGTCATCTCATTATGAGTCAAAGTACCGGTCTTATCACTGCAAATAACAGTGCAGGCGCCCAAAGTTTCAACACTCGGAAGATTGCGCACAAGAGCATTCTTCTTTGCAAGACGCTGAACACCAATAGAAAGACCAACAGTAACAACAGCAGGAAGCCCTTCAGGAATAGCTGCAACAGCCAAAGCAACAGCAGTAAGCAAAATGACAGTAAAAGGCTGGTCTAATTTCAACAAGCCAACCAAAAAGACAACAACTGCAATAATCAAAATTGCAATGCCGATAAACTTGCTCAAACTTTTTAATTTAATTTGCAAAGGAGTGGGCTCTGGCTCAGCCTCCTGAATAAGCTGGGCAATCTTGCCAAACTCACTCTTCATACCAGTAGACGTGACAATAGCCCTTGCGTGGCCATTAGTAACAATCGTGCCAGAGAAAATCATATTCACACGGTCAGCAACAGAAACCTCTTTCTTCAACGGAAAAACACTCTTCTTAACAGGCAGACTCTCACCAGTCAAAGCTGCTTCTTGTGTTTGAATATTAACAGCTTCCAACAATCTTGCATCAGCAGGAATCTTATCGCCGGTGTCCAGCAAAAGAATATCGCCAGGAACAAGCTCTTCTGCATCAATCTCCCTTTCCTGGCCGTCCCTGAGAACAGTTGCCTTCAAAGAAATCATTTTCTTGAGCGCTTCGATAGCGCGCTCTGCCCTGAATTCCTGAACAAAGCCAAGAATAGAATTCAATACTACAATAGCGCCGATAACATAAAAATCAATAAACTCCCGCACAAGAAGAGAAATAACCATAGCGCCAAGCAAAATCCAAACAATAGGACTCTTAAACTGGCCCAAAAAAATCCAGAAAGGGCTGACACGCTCAACCTCGCGAATCTTATTGTAACCGTGAATCTTCAGCCGTTCCTCAGCTTCAGAACTTGACAACCCCTTTTCAGAAGAATCCAGCTGCTCAAGAACCTCTTTCCCAGAGAGAAGATAATATTCCACCATCAAAAAAAAGCATAATGTTTTATCTATATATAGTTAACGCAGACAAATAACCTGCGGCTGAAATTTCAATTTTCTGAGCTCAATTATTGCTCTTGAAAGAAATTTGCTATTTAGAAATTTATTTTTTCCATCCCAGGGGTCAAATATGCGATAGCCACCTTCGACTTTCTTTTTAATCAGAATAAAATGAGGATAATGTATAACTTTACGAAGCATATAATCGTCTATATTAAGTATTAAAGGCGAATTTTTCAATATTTTATCAATTTCATTACTTTTTTTACAAAAGTGCCGTTTTAATTTAATATTTGAATTTTTACTGATATAATCCAGATGTCCTTTTACAAAATCCCACTTGCTCAGTTTTAACGAGTGAACCAAACAAGCCAGTTCCTTTTTTGGAGTAACTTCCAAGCCAATCAATCGAAACAAGCAAACAGCAAGACAACCTTCAAATGTTGATTGGGCGTTCATAATCAATCGTGCTTTGATAATAATTCACTCAGTCGTTTGTAAAACTTTGCTCGTTCAGAATCACCTAATTTTTCACAACCTTCGGCAGCATTTAAAAAAGCACCTTTCTGATCACACCTGGCAACATACTTTTTCCAAAGTTCGGTTGTCTTATGATGATTTCCAAGCTTGGCGTATAATTCTGCAGCATTGGACAAAAATAAATGTTCTCCGCGTTCGTATTCTGCAGCTATGCGTTTGTATACTGGCAGCACTATTTTTTCATCTCCAATTCCTTCGCATAGCTTAAAGACCTGATCTAAATATTCAGGATCCCAATCTTTTTTCCGAAATGCTTCCTTTATCGCAAGAAGATAAAGTTCACGTGCCTTGTCTTTTTTTTCATACTTAATAGCAAGTTCGGCTCCTTCGACATGGTTACAATCATCTTGCCAAACTTGAATCGCTTCATCAATATCGCCCAGCTGTTCCAACCAAAAAACTACATTATGCCGCATCAGCCACTCATTTCTACATAGCTTGATTGCAATTTCTAGATAACCTTCACGGGCAGCAACCCTGCCAAAATCAGAATTTATCGACAATGTATCCTTTGGATTAGAAACTTTTTCAGCTTCATAAAAACGCAACGCTTCTGCAGTGTCTCCCTTCGCCAAATAAAGACCAAAAATAAATGGGCAAAGACCTGCGCGAGCATGCGAACTCTTACCTGCACGTCTTAATATTTGAATAACGCCATCTAAGTCTCCAATATTTCTGGCCAGACGGCCAGCATCCCAAACACGTCCAGGCATATCTGATTCTTCAATTTCCTTAATTTTTTCTCGGACAATTGGATGATATTTGGGATCTATAGGTATACCGCGCTCTGCAGCCAGCAAGATTGCCAGTCTTTTGCCTTTTTCAGATAATTGTTCAACTAGCAAACTTAAATCCTCTGCTTTTGCTGTTTGCCCTTTGATGGGTTTATAGTTTTCGTTACTCATATGTGGTTAATGGTTTTTGGCATTTATTAAGCATTTCTACCAAAATGTCTTAAATTTTCGATAGATTTAAGAATAACTCTCATAAATATCTGATAAATGCCAGTAAAAACCGCATTAAAGTCGAGAATTTTGGATGAAAAGGACAAACAAATACTGATGATTCTGCAGGAGAACGGCAGGGAAAGCCTAACAAACATAGCCAAAAAAGTCAAACTGTCAATAGACTCCGTGAACAACAGAATAAAAGAAATGCAGAGAAAAGAAATATTCTATTCCAGAATATTCATAGAGCCAAGCAAGATAGGGTTTCCACTAATCGCAGACATCAAGATAAAGCTGCAAAACATTACAGAGGAAGAAAAGAACAAATTTATTGCTTATTTAGTAAAACACCCAAGAATCACAGAACTGCTATCAATAATGGGAGACTTTGACCTCACGTGCGTGATAATAGCAAAAGACACAAATGAACTAGAACAAACATCGACGGGAATCAGGCAAAAATACAGCCACATTATTGCAGACTGGAAAGCAGTGTTAGTGCTAAAATCACACAAATTCGAATATTATGACCTAATGCAAGCGTAAAGTTTAAAACAAAACAAGAAAAAAGGTGAACTTATGACAACAGCACAAGACTTAATGCGAACAGACTATGTTTCTATCGACATAAATGACACAATTTCACAAATGCTTGGCAAGCTGAACAAGGCAAAACAGCATTCTGCAGTGGTTTTCGACGGCAAGAAATATCTGGGAGTAATAGCAAGAAGATTCCTTCTGACTAGCAGGATAGACCCGAAAAAGATGAAAGTGGCAAACATACTGAAAAAGAGATCAAAAACAAAGACGCCTTTCTTTGTTCCAATATTAAAGCCGGAAACAGATATCAAGGAAATATGCCGGCTAATGACAGCAGCAGACACACATATGCTCCCAATAATGCAGAAAGACAAACTGCTCGGAGTTGTAAGCTCACACGATGTAGTGCAGGAAATAGCAAAAGCGTACAAAGGGCTGAAATGCGATGAACTATCCAATGCTGAACTAATAACTGCAAAAGAAAATGACCCGATAGGAAAAGTCATAGGTGTTTTCAGCTACAAAGACATAGACCACCTGCCAATTGTCGACAATCAAAACAAACTGGTGGGAATGGTTGCAGTGTCGGACCTGCTTGAAAACCCGCAATTCTGGGGAACATCATCACAAAAAATACCGAGAGCAGCAAGCCACCAGGAAGGCAAGAAAACAGGCTACCAGCACGGACAATTCACGAGCATGATAAACCTGCCAATCAAGAACTGCATGAGCAGAAAATCAATATGCTGCACTGCTTCAAATACAACAATACCAGAAGCAATCAAAATAATGGAAGAAAACAACGTATGCAACATCGTATTGATAAAATACGACAAGCCGGTAGGAATATTGACGATAAAGGACATTCTATTAGACTACGCAAAGTAGATTTAATGCGGCAAATTGAATACTTATTTTAATCATAATTATAAGCATAACATCTATCTATCATAAGCTCATCATAATTCTAAGATAAGCTTATTTTGGATTTATTATAACCTAAACCTATGCTTAAAAAGCAAAGATTTATATAGCGAAAAAGAGAAATTACGAGCGAAGTGAAGCGGCAGCCCAAGCGCAAGTTTGAAGCAATAAGAAAGATAATTCTCAAAGACCTGCAAAAAGGAGAAAGAACTGTCAACGAAATAGCAGATTCAACAGGATTAACCTGGAGAACAGTGGACAATCATCTCATTTACCTCACAGGCAAAGGACTGACCGAGCCAGTATTCGTCAGCAAATACGTCAAAATCTACAAGCTGAAGGTGAAAGCATGAGCCTCCGCGTACTAATGTTCGGATGGGAATTCCCGCCATACAAAAGCGGAGGACTCGGCACAGCGTGCTATGGCCTCACAAAAGGGCTTGCCAAAAACGGCTGCAAAGTCACATTCGTAATGCCAGTCGCTCCAAAAGGAGCAAAAGCAAAATTCGTCAAACTAATCGGAGCGACAAGCAATGTAAAAATCAAGGAAATAGACAGCCCACTAACAGCATACATGACCTCAACATCATATGAACAGCAATATTACGTAAGCCAGAACAAAGTTTATGGGAAAAACCTGTTCCACGAAGTGCAAAGATACGCGCACCTGGCAAAAGAAATCGCGCAAAATGAAACACACGACATAATCCACGCACACGACTGGATGACATACCCGGCAGCAATAAATGCGAAGAAAGCAAGCAAGAAACCATTAGTCGTTCATTTGCACGCAACAGAATCTGACAGAACAGGAGGAAACCCAGACCCAAGAATAAGCCACATAGAATGGCTTGGGTTGAAAGCTGCAGACAAAATAATCACTAACAGCAACTATAGCAAAAAGAACCTCATCAAGCAATACAAGATAAAACCAAGCAAGATAGACGTTGTACACTGGGGAATAGAAGACGTAAAAATAGAAAAGTTTGAAAGACCATTAAAAGACGAAAAAATCGTGCTGTTTTTAGGAAGAGTTACACTGCAAAAAGGACCAGACTACTTCATAGAAACAGCCAAAAAAGTGCTGGAATACGAGCCAAACACGAAATTTGTGATAGTGGGAGACGGAGACATGCTGCCGCGCATAATCAACAGGGCAGCAGAACTAAACATAGCAGACAAAGTCATATTCACAGGCGCGCTCGAAGGCGAAGACGTTCACAAGGCATTCCAAATAGCAGACTTGTACGTAATGCCAAGCGTTTCAGAGCCATTCGGGCTTGTCGCACTCGAGAGCCTGAAAAACGGCACGCCCGCATTAATCAGCAAAACAAGCGGAGTAGCAGAAGTGCTCAAACACGTCCTGAAAGCAAATTTCTGGGACGTAAACGAAATGACAAACAAAATAGTCAGCGTGCTCAGACATAAACCCTTGCAGGAAGAATTGAGAGAAAGAGGAAAGCAGGAAGCGCAAAAATTCAACCTTGACATCCCGGCAAGAAGAGTCTCACAAACATACCGCTCGGTGATTGCAAAATGACAAACATATGCCTATACTTCCAAGTACACCAGCCAATCAGGCTTAGAAAGTACACCTTGTTTGAGATAGGACACCACAAGAATTACTTCGACGACAAGAAAAACGAACAGATAATGAGGAAAATAGCAAAAAAATGCTACAATCCTACAAACAAAATAATCAAGGACTTAATTGCAAAGCACAGCGATTTCAAAGTTGCATACAGCATAACAGGAACCGCGCTTGAACAATTCAAAAAATACGCGCCAGAAGTACTGCAAAGCTTCAAAGAATTGGCAGATACAGGAAAAGTTGAATTCCTAAGCGAAACATACCACCATTCACTGAGCTTCTTATTCGACAAAGACGAGTTCAAAGAACAGGTAAAACAACACCAGAAGATGATTAAAAAAGAATTCGGGCAGAAACCAAAAATCTTCAGGAACACAGAACTAGTCTACAACAATGAACTGGCAAAACTGGCAGAAAACATGGGCTACAAAGGAATACTCGCAGAAGGATGGGACCCAATCCTCAAATTGAGAAGCCCGGACAACGTCTACAAGCCAAAAGGAAGCAGGATAAAACTATTGCTGAAGAATTACAAATTATCAGACGACGTTGCATTCAGATTTTCAGACAAAAACTGGAAAGGCTGGCCGTTAACCGCAGAAAAATACGCGAGCTGGATAGCGCCAATACAAGGAGACAGCATAAACCTCTTCATGGACTACGAAACATTCGGAGAACACCAATGGGCAGACACAGGAATATTCAACTTCCTGAAACACCTGCCGGCAGAATTGAAGAAACACAACATAAGCTTCCAGCACCCAAGCGATTTATTGAAAATAGAGCCAAAAGGCGAGATTAACGCGCCTCACGTCATAAGCTGGGCAGACATGGAACGAGACGTAAGCGCCTGGCTGGGCAACAAAATGCAGCAAAGCGCTGCAAAACACCTGTACGAATTACGACAGGAAATACTCGCCAGCAAAGATAATGAGCTCATAGAATCGTGGAGAAAAATGACAACAGGCGACCACTTCTACTACATGTGCACAAAATGGTTCAACGACGGAGACGTGCACAAATACTTCAACGCATACGAAACGCCATACGAAGCATACATCACGTTCATGAACATACTGCAGGACGTCAGATTAAAAATCAAGAAACAACAGCCAGCATTCGCATCAATATCAAAATTCATCAAAGAGGTGGACGTATGAAAAAAATCTCCAAAAAAACACGCAAAAAAATTGCAAAACCAACAATACACGTGACCATAACCAGAAAAATCCTGGGAAAAGCGCCAAAACACTACAGCTTTCACCTGCACGACGGCAGAAAAGTCAGAAGCATCTACGAGCTCGTGGACGAACTGGAGACAATGACCGAAGAAGCATTCAAACAATACGTCACAGACGCGGAAAACCACTTCGCAAACTGGATAGAACACGTATTCGAGGAGAAAAATCTGGCAGACGAAATGAAAAAAATCAGAGGAAGAATAGACACCCAAAGAACGCTTCTAAAACATCTCGTAAGAGAATTAGTAAAACACAAGGGAGGTAAAAAATGAACCTGCAAAACGCACAAGAAAACCAAGTCTTCTTGCTGAAAGGCGGAAGAAAAATCAGGAACCTGCACGAATTAGTCAGAGAACTGCACCGCGCAGATGAAGAAACATTTAGATACCACGTGAACGAGCAAAAAAACGACTTTGCCAACTGGATAAAAGATGTTCTCAAAGACAACGTGCTTGCCACACGAGTAAGAAACGTGAAAGACAAGGCAGCAATGGAAAGGTTTGTTGGAACAAGAATACATGAATTGAGAACTGCAGAACAGCCTGTACAACAAAATAGAATAGTAAAGCCTGTTGTTAAAGCAAAGCCTGCACTTAAACAAGTTGTTGCACCAGTAGAGAAACCGAAAATAGTCATGGCAGGGCCAACGACAAAAATGAAAATAGTGCCCCATAGAATAATCGTGAAAACAGGGCCGACAACAAAACTCAATGTGCACCCGCAAAGAACTGTTGTCAATGCAGGAAAAACAACACCCTTGCACATAGCGGCAAAAGAACAGATTGAGAAAACACGAACAATCATCAAGACAGTTGTCAGCAAAAGCAGAGATTACGCATCAACAATCACAGGATATGTTCTGCTTGGAATAGTGATGGGTGTTGCAATAATGATAGCGTCATTGGTGCTGCTATGAAAATGTATGATGTAATAGTTGTTGGAAGCGCATCAATAGACGTGTTCATAGCCAGCAAAAGCAAAGACATAGAGATAGAAAAAAACAGTTCACACGAAGATGTCTGCCTGCCGATAGGAGCAAAAATACTGCTAAACTCGCTGCACACAGGACCAGGAGGCGGAGGAGTGAACGTTTCAGCAGCATTTGCACGCTTGGGGCTCAAAACAGCACTAATATCAAAACTCGGAAAAGACGAACACGCAGAACTTCTCAAAAAATTCCTGAAAAGAGAGAAAGTTGCGTTCTTAGGCAGCAGCACAAAAGGAAAAACAGGATACTCGATCATAATCACAAAACTCCGCGATAACAGAACAATACTAACATACAAAGGAAACAACGACGAGCTCAAGACAACAGACTTTTCCTGGAACAAGCTCAAGGCAAAATGGCTATACCTTGGAACAATGCTCGGGCAAAGCCACAAAACACAATGCAAGATAGCAAAATATGCAAAGAAAAACGGGATTAACATACTGTTCAACCCATCATTGTACCTTGCAGAAAAAGGAGAAAAATACCTCAAGCCAATACTTGACGCCTGCAACATACTCGTGCTGAACAAGGAAGAAGCGCAGGCACTGACAAGAACAAAAGCAGAAATAACAACACTTCTAAAAAAATTACAGCAGAAAATACCGCTCGTTGTCATAACAGACGGGCCAAAAGGAGCATACGCGTACAACGGCATAAAAATGCATTCAATGCGCCCAAAAAAAGTGCGCGTAATAGAAACAACAGGAGCAGGAGACTCTTTCACAAGCGCATTTTTAGCAGCAATTATGCACAAACAAGACCTGCCAACAGCACTAAAATGGGGAGCAGCACAGGCAAGCAGTGTAATACAGCATTACGGAGCAACAAACATACTCTTGACAAGAAAAGAAATCATCAAACACGTGCCGAAAGCGTCGAAAGTCAAGGAGGTATCGCCAAACAAGTTTGTCGGAACCTCCTCGAGAAAACTCTCGGAGGTATAATATGTTAGTCACATTAAAACAAATACTGAACAAGGCAAACAAGGGAAACTATGCGGTAGGCGCTTTCAACATCAACAACATGGAGATAGTGCAAGCAGTAATAAGGGCTGCAGCTGCACAAAAAGCACCTGTAATACTGCAAACTTCAGAAGGAGCATTGGCTTATGCCGGCATAGACTATCTAAAATGCCTTGCGCAGACAGCAGCAAAAGAAAAAGTGCCTGTTGTCTTACATCTTGACCACGGAAGAGACCTGGACCTAATCAAAAAATGCATCAAAGCAGGATGGACAGGAATAATGTACGACGGCAGCCACCTGCCGTTCGAGGAAAATATTAGGAACACGAAAAAAGTCGTGCAATGGGCGCACGCAAAAGGAGCAGGAGTAGAAGCAGAACTGGGAACAATAGGCGGAGCAGAAGAAAAAATAATCGCACGACAAATAATCTACACAGATCCGGATGCAGCAGTTGAATTTGTCAAAAAAACAAAAGTGGACGCGCTGGCAATAGCAATAGGCACAAGCCACGGAGCATACAAGTTTGAAGGACAAGCAAGACTCGATTTGCACTTGCTTAAGACTATCAAAGAAAGATTAGGAATGCCATTAGTCCTGCACGGAGCATCAGGAGTGCCGGCATGGCTCGTCACACAAGCAGCACGCTACGGCGCAGAGCTTGGAAAGCCAGAAGGAGTGCCTGACGAGCAAATAAAGATGGCAGTAGAGTACGGGATAAACAAGATTAATACTGATACTGACTTAAGACTTGCATTTGACGCTGCAGTCCGCAAATTTTTGGCAGAAAAACCGCAGGACTTCGACCCAAGACACATTCTCGCACCAGCAAGAGAGCTGATACAACAAATAGTCGAACAGAGAATAAAACTGTTCGGGAGCAGTGGAAAGGCATGATCATACATCTTGGCGCAGACCACGCAGGGTTTGCATTAAAGGAGCATTTGAAGAAGTTTTTGCAGAACAAAGGCTACACTGTAAAAGATTTTGGAGCGCATAAGCTCATCAAAACAGACGATTACCCTGACTATGCTGTAAAAGTGGCAAAGGCAGTGCAAAAATCAGGCAAAGGAATACTCGTCTGCGGAAGCGCAGAAGGAGTATGCATAGCGGCCAACAAATTCAAAGGAATAAGAGCAGTGGCGGTCTGGACTGTGCAAAACGCAAAACTAAGCAGAGAACACAATGATGCAAACATACTTTGCCTGAGCGGATGGCAGCTGAAAAAGAAAACAGCAGAGAAAATAGCGCTGACCTGGCTTAAAACACCATTTTCAGGAGAAAAAAGGCACGTGAGAAGAATTGCGAAAATAAAGAGGCTGGAATGAAAATAGTACCAGGAATACTAGTACACACCTTGAAAGAACTAAAGGAAAAACTGAAACTGGTCAGTTGGGCGGAAAAAGTACACATAGACATAATGGACGGCAAATTCGTGCCAAACAAAACAATACAAGCATTGACACTCAAAAAGGCAATACCCAGAATGGACATGCAAATACACCTGATGGCTTACAAGCCCCACACTTACATCAACAAATTTGCAAGAATGGGAGCAAAAGAATTCATTTTCCACGCAGAATCAACAAAACACGCAGCAGAAACACTTGAAGAAGCCAGACTTGCAGGAATGAAAGCAGGAATAGCATTCAACCCAGAAACAAAAGTGAACAAGGACCTGCTGGTACACGCAGATACGGCATTGGTAATGACAGTGCCTCCCGGGTTCAGCGGGCAGGAAATGCTGAAAAAACCATTGAACAAGATAAAACAAATCAAAGAATGCAACCCGTTAATTCAAGTAGGAGTTGACGGAGGCGTAAACCTCCACACCTGCAGGTTTTTCAAAGCAGACTTTGCAATAGCAGCAGGCGCGATAATGAAAGCAGAAAACCCGCGCAAGGCATACGAGCAGCTGCTAAAGAGGTGCAGATAGTGCGCGAAAGAAAACTAAAGCTCGCTGCAAACGCAATCAGAAAAGACCTGATAAAAGCGCTTGCAAAAAAAGAGTCAGGGCACACAGCAGACTCTTTGAGCGCAGTTGACATACTCACGGCGCTATACTTCGAAGTGCTGAAACACAACCCAAGATACCCAAAATGGCAGAACAGGGACAGGGTGTTCACGAGCAACAAACACCTGCTTGCACTGCACACAACACTCGCGCACTCAGGATATTTTGCAAAAAAAACACTTGACAAAGAAATTGGAATCGAGGCAAAAGAAGCAGGGCTAAGCACTGCAATCGGGTGCGCGCTGGCGGCAAAAATGGACAACGAATCACACAGAACATACTGCATACTGAGCGACGAAGACCACAACCAAGGACACACCTGGGAAGCAATACTATTCGCAGCAAAACACAAACTCAACAACCTCACAGCAATAATTGACAGAAACAATACGCAACCAGAAGGGTACACAGAAGAAATACTGCCATTAGAGCCGTTAAGGGCAAAATACGAGGCTTTCAACTGGCACGTCATAGAAATAGACGGCCACAACATAAAACACATAATTGAAGCGCTGAACGAGGCAAAAACAATCCAGAAACCAACAGCGATAATAGCGCAAACAATACCGGGAAAAGGAGTGAGCTTCATAGAAAACAAGCACGAATGGCACACAAAAACGCCGACAGAAGAGCAAGCACAGATTGCACTCGAAGAACTTGAGCACGAAAGAAGCACAATAGAATGAAAGAAACAACAAAAGAGGGATTTGGAAAAGCACTCCTTGAGCTGGGAGAGAAAAAAGACATCATAGTACTTGCAGGAAAATCTGAAAGGTTTGCAGAAAAATTCCCGCAAAAATTCATACAATGCAGCGCAGACACAATAGGAATCGCAACAGGAATTGCGCTTCAAGGCAAAACAGTATTTGCCGAAGCACAAGATAAAAATCTGGACAAGATACGAAATGCCTGCATAAACAATGCGGACGTCAAAATTATTGGAACAGGCGATATTTCTCTCCTAAGGAAATTACCTATTACAATAATAATACCAGCAGACTCGGCAGAAGCGCAAAAAGCAACAATAGCAGCGGCAATAACAAAAGGACCGGCATACATACAGCTAAGCAGGGAAAAAACACCAACAATCACAAAAGAATTCATACTCGGCAGGGCAGAAATACTAAGAGAAGGCGCGGACTGCACAATAGTTGCGTGCGGAAAAATGCTCCACGAAGCGCTGGCGGCAGCAGAAAAACTGGCAAAACAAGACATAGAATGTACAGTGATAAACAATCACACGATAAAGCCAATGGACAAGCATACAATACTCTCATCAGCAAGAATAACAAAATGCATCGTGGCATCAGAAGAGCTTGGAAGCACTGTTGCGGAAATAATTTCGCAGCACAATCCTGTTCCTATGCGCATAACAGGCGGAACCTACAAAGAAATCATAAGAGCAGTAAAAGAAGCAATACGCCAAAAATGCGAGAATGTAAAAGAGGGAGCAGGGGTGAGCCCTGAACTGCAGTTCAAAGTGCACGATGGAAGCACGATAAGCAGCATAGCCGGACTGCAAAAAGCACTCGTTCACATGGATGACGTTGCCTTTGCACACCACGTAAACGAGAATAAGAATGACTTTGCCAGCTGGATAAAAGACGTATTCAAGGATGAAGCGCTTGCAAATCAAGCGGCAAAAAGAAAGACAAAACTAAGCATTGCAAGCCTGCTTGCAAACAGAAAATGAAATGCCAAAAATGCAGTTACAAGGCAGTAAAACTGGAAAGCATGGCAGACTGCCCAATGTGCAAAATCTGCAAATGTGGAAACACAATAATGCAATGCTCCTGCAAAGAAAATTAGCTCTTTCTAATACGTAACCAAAGCCTGAGTAATCATCGTCCTCGACGCTGGAGGAGGATTAAAGTACCTTGGAGCAGGAATCGGGCCAATCAAGACAACAGGACCCGGAGTAATATCCTCATCAAATAATGGCTCAAGAGTCACTTCAACAGTGTCGTAAGGGTCAAAGTAATTGTCAATTCTGTATTGCAACAGACCAGTGCCGCCAAAACGGGTTGTAAACACACCCATACTCAACCTGCGGCCGGTTTCCTCATCAACAAGCCAAGCCTCAAACTGCCCGTTAATCTCATCTGAAGCAGGAAGGTCTTTTGTCTTTATAACCGCCTCTGCCCTCGGATAACCATACCAGGTAGAACTTCTCATATCAACAGTACCGCGAGGATAAATAGGAGAATAACCGCCTCTTCCAACACCCTTGCCCTTATCGGCATTTGCAGGCTCAAGATAAACAAAAGTATCAATCTTTGCAAAATTCACGCGAGGATCGTAATGAGTGACGCGTTCAACACCGTAGCGCCTTGGAAACTCAAAATTAGACTTGTACTCCTGCATAATTGCCCCGACAACAGAAAAGCTCAACAATGCAACTAATGATATCACAATGAACGCTCTCTTGATTAACACTTTCATCTTGCCCTCAAAGCAAACGTGCTTCCCAACGGCCTTGTCGCAATCCTTGGCTTATCGATAATGCCGAACAGGATAACCTCTCCGCTTGGGCCAGGATCAAGATCAGGATACGGCTCAATAGTTATCATAACATAATCAAACATGTCAACCATGCGCTTAATCTCAAACATCAGCTGGCTTGTGCCCTGAATTCCTGACTTCAGCAAACCAAGACTCAAAGAGTAGCCGGTATCTTCATCCAAAAGCCAGGCCTCATAAATCTGATTTTCATTCAGAGGCAGCAAGTCCTTTGCCTGAATCTGCACTCTTCCCTGAGGCTCAGGGTCGTTCAAGCCGATACCATACGCATTGCCCTGGCTCAAAATCCTCGCCGTGCCCTTTGAATAAACAAGCTGCTCTCCCTTCTGCAAGTCAACAACCTCATAAGGCAGAAGGTCAACATAAACATCAAGGCGTGACTGTCCGCGCATATTTGGGTCCCAATTGCTAATCTTCGCAGGGTCCCTTCCACGATTCACATAAGAATTCGTGTCCAAGTTGAAAACACCGGAATATGCACTCTTTGCGCCAGTGTTAATAAGCCTGTAAGTGGGGCCTTTCTGTCCAAAGTTCACAAAAGGCCATGAATAACCCTCGCCAAAATACTGTTCACGGGAATACGGGTCAGTAAGCCTGCGCTCTCTCGCAGTCTGGCCACCATAGCCGCCGTAGCCGGCATCGTGAATAGCGATGACAGTAGATACCAACAAGACAGCTGCAAGAACTATTGCTATCAGCTTTCTCACTCAGTCACCTCTTTCACAGTCATTCAATCATAAATGATATATATAAATGTTGTGCAATGCCACTAAGGATAGTAAGTAATCACTTTTTAGTAGTTAAATATGGAAAGTTTTATATATGAGAAATATGAACAAAATAGAATGGAAACACAATACAGCACAAAACCAGCGGGTGCTTACAGGCAGCCGACAAGCGAGTTGAGGCAGATGATACGCTCAGCAGCACACGTTGAAACTACCTCAGAAGAAAGAGCTGAAGAGCTTTGGATAAAAATTCTGGCTGAAATAGAAAAAATACAGACAATCACGCCTCCTGCGGCTTCGCCAACCGTTCAACAATAGTCTTGTGCAAAGGACCATCCAAAGAAACAGTTCTCGCAGGCGTGCATAACTTGCACCAAGACATAACCTTGATAAAAGCCCAAGCAGGGTCAAACTCAAATTTTTTCATTGAAAGCTTCGGGCAAGCAGGAAAAGCATGATGATTATTATGCAAGCCCTCGCCTCCAGATATCAAAGCAACAGACTGCAGGTTTTTCGCAGTATTCTCAAAATTCTTGTAACCAACCCAATGGCACAGCCCATTAATAGTTGAAGACATCAAAACATAAAGAATCATACTAAGCCCTGAAGCCAATAAACCCCACCAGCCAAGAATCCAGCAAAGAACTCCAGTAGTGATTAACAATCCCGCAGTACTGTACCTGAAAACGTGACGGTCAAACCAATCATTCTTAATGTCGGCAGAATACTTTTCAAGCAAATTCTCATCGTTGATGTGCCTGAAATAATAACGATAATTGAACAATTGAATATTCCAAAAACCTTCCAAATAAGGGCTATGCGGGTCGCCTTCCTTATCAGTAAACTGATGATGCTTGCGGTGCACGGCAATCCACTGCTTTGAAATTATCCCGGTTGTCAACCACAAAACTGCACGAAAAAAAACATCAACACTCTTGCGAAAATGAATTCCGCGATGAGTCATTCCACGATGCAGGTATATCGTGGTCACAAAACAAGATAACTGCATCAGAATAAAGCCCGCAATTACTGCCCATAACCAAACCCACATAACTAAAAAAGTTCAAATGAAGTTTATAAATTTTATGACAAAAACAAAAGAAACTATTGTTCGTATCTGACAACACACTTGGTCTCAACGCAGTCAACTCCAGTAATTCTCGGCTGCGAAGCAGGGTCAAGGCACATTGCAGTAATAACGCTGCAAGGAGGCTGGCCGCAACGGTCCTCATAATAAACAGGCGGCTTGTGCAAAGTCTTAGTAGGCCCTGCAATCATATAAGGACCGCAAATACCGCTGACACCCATCAACTGGCACTCGTTTTTGTTAAAACAAGAATTCTCAAAACACTGCTCAGGCACATTCTTCCAGCTGCCATCCTCGCACAGCCAGTGCGCGCTGGACAAATCAGATTCAGGACAGGCTGCAAACTCGCAATTTGGAGGTAGTCTGGCAACATAACTTCCATCAGGGCATTCTTTCACGTCCTGCGTGCACATGACCGGCTCCTCTCCAGGGCAGGGAGCAAATTCACAGTTTGGACCAACACGGCCAACTCCACTGCCGTCAGGACACAATTTTGCCTCTTCAGTGCAGGCAACAGGCTTATTCCAGCCCTCGCGAGGAACATTCTGGCAAATGTGGCTCACACACTTAGTCTCCAAATGAGCTGCAATGCCTGTACAGAAATCAGGACAATCTCTTGAAAAATCAACATACTTTGACGCGTACAATTTGTTGCCAACAAAACAGTCGCTTGTTTGCGTATCAATACCGCCGCAAGTGCAGTCAGCATCAACATTACAATAAGAAGCATCTTCCAACATATTAACCGGCTGCGGTGGAACTACAGCGCAAGAAACTAAAAATAATAATAAAAAAGAATTAACCGATTTCATAGCTCAAGCTCACCTGCGCGCTGATATGCACATTCTGAGGCGAAACATCGGTTGGAGGCACTTCCACACCACCCATCTCCTCCTTAGCCATCATAACATCATAACGGGCATACGGCATAACAACATAGCTGTTCTCTGACAGGGATAATAATTTGCCAATCCTTACGCCAGCGCCGTCTGCCAAAGCTTCTGCCTTGTCACGGGCATTTTGCGTTGCCTTTCGCAAAGCATCAACCTTAACTTCTCTCTGCTTTTCATCAGACAACTCAAAGTTAATGCTCTCAACATTGTTAGCGCCTGCCTGAATGCCAACATCAAGCAACGGGCCGACCTTTTCAAGGTCTTTTGTAGAGATTACAAAGGCGTTGCTTGCACGATAGCCCTTGTCAACCATTCTCTCCATTTTCGGATCCCATTCCTGAATTTTCTCAATGCGATAATCAGTTGTTTCTATTTCATTTGCACGAACGCCTGCCTGCTTCAAAGCAGCCATAACATTAGCGCCAATCTCACGATTCCTGTCCTGCGCGTCCTGAGCAGTCAAGCTCTGAGTTTCCATCCTGAAACGAACCTTTGCCAAATCAGGAGCAACATCAAACTCTGTACTGCCCTGAACAGTAATAGCGTTCTGAGGCTGTCCAGAAGGACCTTCCATAATTACCCGCGTCTCGCAGGCAACCAAACCAATCAATAAAATTCCAATCAACAATAAAGTTTTGTTCATTTTACATCACCACTTTAATGGAAAGTAGAGCGTTAATATATACTCTATTTTTTAGTTAGGTGATTGCCTAACTGCTTTTTATATTGTGCGGTTTTTACAAGCAGGTACACGAATAAAACAGCAAAAACAACAGCAGATATGCTGAATACAATAAGCCAGACATTCATAGGCTGCACAGGAGCAGTGGCTGCAAGAGCATCCATAGACTCCAATCCCGGAGCAGTCATCGCCATCTTTGCCTCCATCATTACCTCTTGAGGCACCATAGTCCTGAAATAAGTAACAAAGCCACCAATAACGCTGAACACAAGCATAGAAAGAACAATCCAAATCTTCATCTCCTCAGGATGCAAAACACCCTCGCCCTTCTTAGTCAAAGAATAATACTTCCACTTACGACCTTCCTCGTGTCTTTCAACCAAGCCAGCTCTTTCCAAAGCAAACAAATGCTCTTTAACAGTCGGAACAGAAAGATTAAGCTCAGCAGCAAGCTCGCTCTGCATATGACGACGCCTTGCCAAAAGCTTCAAAACATCAACACGAGTTGTACTTGCCAAAGCTTTGAAAGTCTCCTTATCTAAGCGAATTTCCATTGGAAGAACTGATGAAGAATTCTATATTAAGATTGTGATTTGGTGAGGTGATGACCGTATAATTCTTCGATTAATTCTACATACATTGCAGCACTCCAAGCCTGCGCAAGACAGCCTGCTGGCTTGAACTCAGAAGCGCTGCTGAGCTCAGAATGATGGCCAACAGCGCCTTCATACAAAATTTCACTAGTGCTTGCCTTCAAAATATGCTGAACATAATTCTTGTACTTCTTCTTGTCAAACGCGAACAAGACCAAAGCAGCAAGATTATTCAGCCAAAACCAACTGTCACCGCAATGATAACTCTTGGGAACTTCGCCAGAATGGTCTGGAACAAAGCAAAGATGATTCTTATCAAGAGTTGAAAGGCCGCCCCAGTCAAGCCACAACCTTGGCAGGACATAATCAAAACAAGAAATCCACTCCCTCTTTGACAATAATTCGAAATAAGCATATGCGGCGATAAAAATATTTGGCCTTACAGTGTCATCATTCGAACCATCTGCAAGATATTTGCCTTTCCAAAAAACAGCCTTAACTCGAGCCTTCAAAACAGACTCCAAACGATGTTC
>DATDPK010000061.1:0-36619 GCA_035292785.1 Candidatus Nanoarchaeia archaeon | reverse complement strand
AAAAGCCGTGCCTTGACAAGCTTTGTGTTCGGCGCTGCTTTTGCTGTTGGCTGGACTCCTTGTGTTGGCGCAGTTCTTGGCTCAATTTTAGCTCTCGCCGCAGCAATGCCAAGTGATGCATTTGTTCTGCTTCTCGCTTATTCATTAGGCCTCGGCATTCCGTTTTTGATTGTCGGCTTGTTTGCGCATAATTTTGTCAGCTGGATTCAAAGGCACGGCACTTTTTTGAAATATTTCAACATAGTTGTTGGTTTGTTAGTAGTTGCTCTTGGTGTTTTAGTCTTTACCAATAAGCTCGCTCTTGTCGCGGGCAGCTTTGGATTTTTGAACAAACTGTTGCTAAAATGAAAACAAAAACTATTGCGTTTATCGTGTTGCTCGCGCTTGTTATTGCAGCTATCATCTATTTGCAGGAGCCTTCTAAGGAAGTTGAGCGTGTTTCTCCTGCCGTTCAGAAAAAGAACGGTATTCCTGCACCTGAATTGGTTGGAATTGCTGGTTACATTAATGCAGATAATATTACCATTAAAGATTTGGTTGGCAAGAAAGTCATTTTAGTCGACATCTGGACTTACAGCTGTATTAACTGCCAGAGAACATTGCCCTATCTGACAATGTGGTATGATAAGTATAATGACAAAGGCTTGGAAATCATTGGTGTTCATTCTCCTGAGTTTGAGTTTGAGAAGAAGTATGATAATGTGAAGAGGGCTGTTGAAAAGTGGAATATCAAATATCCTGTTGTTCTTGATAATGACCACGCCACTTGGAATGCTTTTATGAATCGTTATTGGCCTCGAAAGTATTTGATTGATATTGACGGCTATGTTGTCTGGGACCATATTGGCGAAGGCGGCTATGATGAAGCTGAAAGAAAGATTCAGGAATTGTTGGAGGAAAGAATGGTTAAGTTTGGAATGACCGACAGCATTCCTTTAGAAATTTCAGAAATCGAAGCTCCCGAAGTTGAATTCTACAGGATTAACACCCCAGAAATATATCTTGGTTATGAGTTCACTCGCGGCAATTTTGGCAATAAGGAAGGTTTGCCAAAGGACAAGGAAGTGAAATACTCTGTTCCTTCAGCCATTGCCCAGAATAATGTCTATCTTGAGGGCGATTGGTTTGTTGACAAGGACCACGTTAGATTGGTTAGCGAGACTGGAAAAGTTGTCTTGAAGTATGATGCGAAGAATGTGAATATTGTTGCTTCAGGCCCTTCTGAGCTGTCTGTAATTGTTGACGACAAGCAAGTCCAGACTTTAAACGTTGATGCTGATGATTTGTACAGTCTGATTGACGCAGATTATGGCAAGCATACGCTTTCTTTCAACGTGAAAGGGGCTGGTTTCAAGCTGTACACATTTACTTTCGGCTGAAGCAAAACTTTATAAAGCGCTGTCTTTGGCTTGTTTATGGGTGAGTGAAGATATGGACAACTACAGTATAGCGCCTTACATACCAGGCTTTAAGGCATTGCCAGCTGAACAACAGGAAGTTATTGTTAGAGCTGTGAGCAGAATAACGGAAAACGGCTATACTATTGAAGCAGTCGTAGTCCCATTTAATGGCCTGCGTTCTAAAACAAACGGCCAGTTTCCAGATGTTGTTGCTTGCATAGACCTTGTTGTCAAGGATGTTGAAGCAAGCTCTGGTGATCGCAAAAAGAAAGCCGCTGTTGAAGCGTACAAATTCCTTCTTCAACTGGAAAGAGTTTATACAAACATTAGTCCAGATCAGGCCACCAGGCGCACTAAAGATTTAAGAGGCTGTCTTTCTGCTGACTCTTTGCGCAGCAGAGTTCACGATTTATCTTCTAGACTTGACGACTCTGACCAGGGCATTCCAATCAGGAAGTGTTCATCCGGTTTTGTTGACAAGGCCGGAAGTCCTAAAAGAAATATTTCAAGAAGGGTCAAGAGAACTCCTATCTAAAGTTTATATAAATTCTTATGACAAGATATAAATCCTTTCTAATCTATATACTTTTTATGGCGAGAGTGGAAGGTTTTTGGGAGACTGAACTGGAGGGGGTAGTACAGAGATTGAGAAATGGCGGAGCTGTCCGCATGGTTGACCACGAAGGTAAAGAAGTGATTGTGCGCGTAGAAACAATAAACCCGGCGAGAATTGCAGAACTTGATTCGTGGGCATAAGACTACATTCTAATTCCCCGTTGTGTTTTGGCTAGTTTTGAAATTCTTATTTTGATTCAAGCACAACAAGGCGGGTATTCAAGTCTGAAAGAGTATTCTCCAAGGTCAGGAGCATCGCTGTTATTTGAACAGCCATTCGAACCCGGGCAGGGTCTGTTTCCCCAACAGGATACAATTTTTCAAAAATTTTGCCCAATTTATCCCTACTCTCTCTAAAATATTCAATTTCTTTTTCAAAATTAGTCATATTGTTCACCTCGCTAACGAGATTTCAGCTTTAATATGTAAATATTTGTATGGTAGAATAAATAAGTGCCGGGGCCGGGATTCGAACCCGGGTCTCAGCCGCGAGAGGGCCGAATACTTGACCGGACTATACTACCCCGGCGTGGCCCGAAGTCGCCAACAGTCTTCTTTACGAAGAAAGTTAGCGCGGGCAGTATTGCTTTTAAGACGACGATATAAAAAGCTTGCGGGGAAAGCATTTTAAAGCCGTTTTTATTAAGCAGTCTAATGCAAAAAAGAGTGTTGTTTGGCTGGATTTGCCTTATTGTTGGCATTACCCCTTTTCTTACATTTCTCACCTTTAGCAGGCCTCAATATATTGTCTGGTTTAGCAATCATACTTTCATAATTTTAGGCTTGGCATTATTATTTAGAAGTCCTTTTTGGGCTTTTGCTGAATTGTGTCTGGGAGCAATTCCTGAATTAATCTGGAGTCTTGACTTTTTGTCTGGCAGTAAATTGTTGGGCATTACTGGTTATATGTTCAAGAATGGCGCTTTTGACTGGCTGCACTTGTATTCTTTGCAGCATTTGTTGTTCATTCCAGCTGCTTTGTACGCTATGTATTTGTTAGGCGGTCCTGTTAAGAAGGCGTGGCTTGGAAGCATTGCTCAGGGTATTGTTATGTGGGGTTTTTCTTTCCCATTCCCCGATTTTAACATCAATTGTGTTTATTACAAGTGCTTGTTTGACTTGCCGTTTTACCAGTTGGCGTGGCCTTTACTTATAGCAGTGCACGTATTCTTTGTTTATTACATCACTTTATTATTGTGGAAGAAAAAGAAGAAAAAATAAAAAAAATTACTTTGCCCTTTGTATACTATATACTTCTCTTAGCGCAACAATGAATGCTGCTGCTGCAGTGAAGGCAATATACGCTCCAAGAATTCTTTCAACCAGCATTCCAAATATGGAACCTAGTGCAATTCCTGTGGTTACTAATACCAAGGCTGCAAGGAGGAATCTGCTGTTTTCCTTTGCAGTTATATTTAGCAATCCTACGATCACACCGAGAATCGCTAGCCACATTGCTGCTACGTCAACCCAGCCTGCAATTATTGATATTACAAGGCCGATGTAGAAAGCTATTCTTCCATACATTTCATTACCCATATATAATCACCTCTTTGTTTTACGAAGAGACCCGCCGAACTTGTTCGGCGTTGCCTCGTTTTATGAGTAAAACGCTCTTTTTATTTAAAAATCTTACTGCCAGAACTGGTTAAACGCCCTTTGCACAACTTCTGAAAGGGCAGGATGAATATGCACTGCGCTGGTGATTCCTGTTATGCCAAGCCTTGATTTCATCGCAACAATCACTTCGTGTATGAGTATGCTTGCGTCTGTTCCTATTATGTGGCATCCAAGTATTTCTGTTGTTTTTGGGTTTATCAGCACTTTTACAAATCCGTCATTGTCTTCTATTGCTTTTCCATATCCTGTATGCTTATATTCGTAAATTGATTTTCTGTACGGAATCTTTTGCGCTTTCAGCTCATCTTCTGTTTTTCCTACTGCTGCTACTTGTGGTGATGAGAATGCTGCGTGGGGCATTGCGTAATAGTCGACTGGCACTTTGGTGCGGAAAGCATTGCTGATTGCGTATATCGCTTCCAGGTTTGCGCTGTGCTTGAACATATAGATGCCTGCTATGTCGCCTATTGCCCAGATTCCTGGAACGCTTGTTTCCAGGTATTCGTTGACTTTGACAAACCCTCTTTCGTTTACTTTTACGCCTGTTGTTTTTACGTTTAGAATGTCTGAATTTGGTATTCTTCCTGTTGCAATTAGCAGTTTATCCCCTGTGAATTTTCCTTTGCTTGTTTCTACTGTTATGTTTTTTCCTTTTTTGTAAACTTTTTTGATGTTTGCATTGAGTACAACTTTGTGCTTTCGTTTATACACTTCTGTGAATCTTTGTGCTATCTCGCTGTCTTCATTCTTCATCAGCAAATCGCCTCTGTCGATGATTGTTACTTTTGTTCCGAGTGCTCCGAAGAAGTGTGCAAGTTCTGCGCCTATGTAGCCGCCGCCTATAATTATGAGTTGTTTTGGCTGTTTTTGGAGTCTTAGCGCTTCATCAGAAGTTATGTAAGGAACATCCTTCAGTCCGGGTATTGGCGGTATGCTTGGTCTTGCTCCTGCGCAGATGAATATTTTGTCTGCAGTTATCGTGTCTTTGCCAACTTGCAATAATTTCCTGCCGATAAATTTTGCTTCTGTATTGTAAACTGTAATATTTTTTGCGCTCTTGTTTCCTTTTTCTATTTCTCTTGCTTCCTTGCCGACAAACTTGTTCACTCTGTTAACAAGCTGTTTCCAGTTTAGTCCTGTTATTTTTGATTTTATTCCAAACAATTTGCTTCTTTGTATTGTTTCTGCTACTTCTGCACTGTAGATTAGCATTTTTGATGGAATGCATCCTCTGTTCAGGCAAGTTCCGCCAAACGGTCCTGATTCAACTATTGCCACTTTTTTGCCCATTTGTGCTGCTGCTGAAGAAATCTCCAATCCTGAACCTGCACCTATTACTATTACGTCAAACCTCTTTTGCATTTGTCAAGAAAGCATTGCGTGTTTTATAAAGTTTGTCTTAAACTTTAATGCGGAGGATTTTGTCATCGCCTATTCTTGGAATTCCTCTGCCGTCTCTGTTTGAAGTTGTTATGTACAAGTATCCATCGTGATATTTGACTTCTCGCATTCTTCCTAAGTCTTCAAGGAATATTTCTTCTGAGACTATTTTGCCGTCCTTGATTTCAAATTTTCTTATTTGTGCGCCTCTTAGCCCTGCAACATACAAATTACCTTTGTCATCAAATGTCGCTGCTGCGGGCGCCAATGTCCAGTCTGGAAAGCATCTGATTGGTGCTTCGTATCCTTCGTGTGCAGTGCATTCTACTAACGGCCAGCCGTAATTTTTGCCTGTTTTGATTGCGTTTATTTCATCGTTCATTTTTGGTCCGTGTTCTGTCGCCATCATTAGTCCTTTGTGCCAGGCAATGCCCTGCGGGTTTCTATGCCCGTAAGAATATACTGGGGAATTAGGGAATGGGTTGTCTGCTGGTATTGTTCCATCTGGATTTATTCGCAATATTTTGCCTGCCAGAGAGTTCAGGTCTTGTGCGAGCGATGGTTCTGTCGCATCTCCTGTTGTTATGTATAATAAATTGTCAGGCCCAAATTCAAGTCTGCCTCCGTCGTGATACATTGCGCCAGGAATGGCATCGATTAATATCATCTCATTCTGCAGTTTATTCTTATATACATATCTGGATACTCTGTTGAGTGTTTTTTCCCCGCCTTTGTACGTGTAATACACGTAAACATACTTATTATGTTCAAACCCAGAGTCTATTGCTATGCCCAGCAATCCTCCTTCATCTATCCAATTTGAGCTTACGCTTCCTATTATTTTGACATCGCCGTCTTGGTAATGGTAAACATTTCCCGTGTTTCTTTCTGTGAAAAGAAAGCTATTGTCATTGAAGAACGCTATTGCCCAGGGCACATCAAGATTGTCTACTAATACTTCTACATTGGGATTTATCGTGCAGCTTGCCAGCAAAACCAGCATTGTTATCAGTATTTTGTTCATACGCCGTGGCCCGGATTTGAACCGGGAAATCCTTGCGGAAACCAGATCGTTGGAAATCGGAGATTTCTGACGTTCCGAAAATCTCGGATTTTTGATATTCCAATCTGGCGCAGTACCAGGTTGTGCCACCACGGCATGCTATTTTGCCTTTTAATAAGCTTTATAAAGTTTGTCGTGTTTAAAATATTTTAATGGTTTTTCACTGGATTCGTGATTTGCAGAGCGTTTTGTACAAGGATATTGTCCGCAGGAATAAGCAGACTCCTTTTATCGTTACTGTTTCTTTTCTTCTTGCTTTTGCTGCCGCAAGGTTGACTGTGTTGTTTGGTCCTGATTGGCTTAGATTGTTTATCAGCCAGTATCACATTCATCATTTTTATTATGGTTTTGCGTTAATTGCGATTTCTAATTGGATTGCTTTGACGACTGACAGAAGGCATATGATTAATTTTGCAGCAATATTGTTCGGAATTGGTCTTGGCTTGTTTGTGGACGAGTTTGGCCTGCTTTTGACCTGCACCACTCCGCCTTTCGAGTGCAATTATTATTCAAGAACGACGTATGATATCTTTACTTACATTGTTGCAGGGTTCTTTACAATCTTGTTTTCAGGGCCGATGATTTCTGTTATAAGAAGAATTATTCGCCGTGTATTTTAGTGGCGGTGGCGTGATTTGAACACGCGACCCATGCCTTATGAAAGCATTGCTCTGCCAGGCTGAGCTACACCGCCATGGCTATGATGTCGAGAATAAGTGTTTAAAAAAGTATCGAGATTAAATGCCTATTGAATACTCTGAAACTAAGAATTCCTTTTTACATTTCATGCACAGGTGTCTCCTGTGTGGATTCTTTGAAAAAATGCCTTCATCCAAATGCGGAGCGCCGCAATAAGTACAGAAGATTTTCATTTGCGCTTTCTTGATTTCTTGGCTGGTTGGCTCTACACTACCAAACGCATTAACAACCGATTCCCTTATTTTTGCCATCTCTTCTTTGCTCAGCTTCTTGTGCGGCCATGGCTTTAATCCGTCATTGTTAAAGCGCGGAATTATGTGAAAGTGTGTGTGGAATACTGCTTGTCCTGCTGCTGGCTTTGTGTTTACACCTATATTGAAGCCGTCTGCTTTTACTGCTTTTATTATTGCTGTTGCAATCTTTTTTGTTCTCGTGATTATGTCGCTGAGAACATTATCAGGTGTTTCTAACATATCAACGTGATGCTCTTTTGGAACAACAAGCGTATGTCCTGGATTGATTGGCATTACGTCAAGAAATGCAACAATTTTGTCGTTTTCGTAAACAAAGTCTGATGGAATTTCTTTTTTGACTATTTTGCAGAATATGCAATCGTTCATTTTTTAGCGGCTTTTGGCGCCTTCGGCTTTTTTGCTTTTGCTGGTTTTGCAGCCGGTTTTTGCAGGCTTTTCAAATAAGCGACATTTTCTGTATATTTTGTTGCCCTGCGCGAGTCCCAAGGTAATTTCAAAGCGTCAAATTCCTGGCAGGTCTTTATGCCGGCTTCTTCTGCTTCCTCACAAGTAAAGCCTCTTGCTTTTCTTTTGATTCCTCTGTGAATTACGTAAGCTTGGTGCATTTTATGCCTCCTTTAGTATTTCTGTTAACGTTATAATCTTGTTTGCGTATTCTCTGTTTCCTCTGCGGTCAAGCAGGTATGCTTTAATTCCTGCTGTTTCTGCTCCTTTCATGTCGCTTTCTATGCTGTCTCCAACTGATATAACGTCGTCTTTTTTGAGCTTTAGTTTTTTCAGGGCAGCTTCAAACAAGCCGTCTGTTTTTAATTTGCCGTATTCGTGGCTTATGAATATTGCGTCAAAGAGGTCTTTCATTCCAAATCTTTCAAGGACTGGCTCAACGCTGTTTTGTGGTGCATTGCTGACCAGAACTATCTTAATTTTCTTCTCTTTTAATGCTTTCAAGGTGTCTATTGTGTCCGGGTATAGTTTTGCAAGCAGCCTGTTTTTGTTCCAGACTCCTATGAGTTTTTCAATGACTATTGGTATTGGTTCAACGTTGAATGACTTGCAGACTTCTGTGAATGCTTCTGTCTGGTCTTCATATTCCTTAGTCATCAATACTTTTTCGAATTGCTCTACGAACTCGCCGAATGGCATTCTAACTCTCAAGATGTAGTTGCTTTGTTTTAGCGGCGAGTAAGTTCCATTCTCGACCAATGTCCCCCAAAAGTCAAAGAAGACTGCCTTGACCATACATATTCGGGTATAGGGACGCTTTAAAAACCTTGCTATGGACAGGGCGGGAATCGAACCCACAGCCTCATCGCTGCCAGCGATGCGTTCTGCCATTGAACTACCTGCCCGCAAAGCCTTCATCGGCTTTACGAGCTTTATAAATTTATGCGCGCCTGGCTTAAGAACATTAACAACATATTTGGTCTTTTCATTATCGAGTTTTGATTCACGAACATAGATGCTATTTTGTATCCCAAATTGATACAAAATAAAGCTGATTTGGCTTGCTAGTGCTTTTGATGTCGTTGTGTAAAAGAGCCGAGTTCTTTTCTCCTTAGGCACATGTTTAAAACATCCATCTGTATCAAACATTCCACGAAGAAACCCTAATTTGAAAGCTTGCGAGCATTTATTTCTAAGCTTAACAGTGCAGTGTTTGATGTGCCTATTATATGATAAATAATTTTGAAAATAATAAAATATTTTCTTTGATTGAGTTCTGACTCTTAGCTTTGTTTCACCTTCCCAATCAAGCCTAAATTTTTTGTGAAAGAATGCTTCAAACAACTCTTTAACATAACAAGCATACCAATAATTTTTGACACCAAAATGCACGTTTATCTCATAACTCCATCTTACCTTATCATAATATTGGCTTCCATCACCTGCAAAGATGCCGTTAATTTCGCCTTCAAGTCTTGAATTCCTTAATTTAAAAGATGGTTCAACGAACTTCTTCCCCTTGATTTTCTTATAATAGTAATAAATGGTTGATTTCCCCAATCTTAGTGATTTTGAGATTTTATTTATAGATACATCATTGTTTATCTGACTAATCATTTCTTTTTTTAACTCAGGCTGCAACAACATGTCTCAATACAACTTAATGATACTTATATGCATTAGGCACCCGCTTGTCCAGTGTCTTGTGAAAATTGACGGAATTTCCGGATATTTTACGGAACATTTTTATTTTGAGTTTGTTCATCTGCACTTATGGAAAAAGCGGTGCAGGTGTTGAAGGTTTTGCAGGAGACTTATCCTGGCGCTAAGTATTACTTGAATTTCAAGACTCCGCTTGAATTGTTGGTTGCAGCCATTCTTTCTGCGCAGGTACGTGATGAGGTTGTTAATGCTTCTACTCCTGCCTTGTTTGCAAAATATAAGAAAGCTGAAGATTACGCCAAGGCAACTGTTCCTGAGCTTTTGAAATACATTAAGTCTATTACTTTTGCCGGCAACAAGGCTAAGAATATTATTGCTGCTTGCAAGCTTTTGGTTGAGAAGCATAACGGCAAAGTTCCGAAAACGATTGAAGAATTAACTGAATTGCCTGGCATTGGCAGGAAGACCGCAATTGTAATCCAGACCAATGCGTTTGACATTGTGTCTGGAGTTGTTGTCGACACTCACGTTATTCGTGTTAGTTATCGCTTAGGCTGGACTAAGAATACTAATCCTGATAAGATTGAGAGAGATTTGAACAAGTTGATTCCTGAAAAACATTGGAAAGAAACTCAGTGGCTGTTGAAAGCGCACGGTCGCGCTATTTGCAAGGCGCCAGACCCATATTGCAGCAAGTGCCCTGTTAACAAGCTGTGCCCGAAGGCTGGCGTGAAGAAGAAATTATAGAATGATTTTTATAATCTCCAATAATTAAGATTAAAATGGTTTACACTTTAAGCGAAGGCGAAGTTGATGCTCCTCGAAGCATCGGCGCACTATTAAGATTCACGTACAAAGAAAGTGCTGCTTATATTCGTGATGTTGCGCACGATTTTTGGTATCCAGAAGGAGAAATTGAGGAGTCTCCTGCTACCGCAATAGCTGTGGGTTCTTTGTTAATGGGCGGATTTCTTGCACTGCCTTTTTTTAATTTAGGCGTGGGAATTTACGAATGGCGAAAAGCTGCTAAATCCGATAAAAAACTTGAAAGATGGCTAAAAGAGAGAAAGCCTCCTCGCAATTTTGATCCTAAATTGGGTTTAGAAGGAAATCTTGAAAGATAAATGGACGCTGCGAGATTCCTCCGAGTCATATGAGGAGGTCCCAGAAATCAGCAGATTTCTGAGGATGTTCAAATCTCGGTTTTGCTTAATACCGCCAGTGCACTGCACCTTCTTGTGAAATGGACGCTGCGAGATTTGAACTCGCGGCCTCATCGTTGCGAACGATGCGCTCTGCCAGGCTGAGCTAAGCGCCCTTTAGTTTGTCGTCTAAGAATGAGTTATAAAAAAGTATCGTAAAGAATTACTTCAGCTTCAGCGCTTTCTTTATTGCGTCCTTGTCGTATCCAACTATTATTGTTCCATTGATGTCCAATACTGGCACGCCCATTTGTCCTGATTTTTCTATCATTTCTTGTGCTGCTGTTTGGTCTTTGCTGACGTCTATGTCTTTGAAGTCTATCTTGTTTTCTTTCAAGAATTCTTTTGCTGCGTGGCAGTATGGGCAGGTTGGTGTTGAGTAGACTATTACTTTTGGTTTTGCTGGCATCTTGTCCTCTTTTTTATTTAATAATCAGTATCAGATTATTTAAACCTTTTCTTTAAGCCAGGATAGTATTGTTGGCGCTAATTCTTTCTGTACAAACATGCTTGTTCCGTGGCCTGCTGTATCATATAGCACTAATTTTGCATTTTTGTTCTTGCCCGCCAATACTTGTGAGCTGTCTGCGCTGTACTTGTCGTCTTTGCTTGCTACTATCAAGAATGGTTTTTGGAATAGGTTGACTGTTCCTTCTGTGTTTACGCCTTTGTATTCTAATCCTGGGCTTAATAGCACAACTGTCTGAACATCCAGGTCATTTACTGCATAGTTCAGCGCAGTATTAGCTCCAATACTCGCTCCTATTACTGCAAGTCTTTTGACATCTGCTTGTTTTGATTCGAGCACGCTTTTTGCTGCTGCTATGTCTAGTGTTATTTTTTGGAAGTCTTCTGTTGTGAATGCTTCCCAGTTTCCTGTGCTTTGCCCGTGGCCCCGCATGTCTATTGCTATTACGCTAAACCCGTTCTTCTGCAAATATTTGGCAAATGAGTCCCAGTCTGTTCTGGTTTTGCGGAGCATGTGCAGAAGAATTACTCCAGGGCTTCCTGGTTTTGAAGTGTATATCTGGTATGCGATTGTCTGGCCATCTGCTGTTGTCATGTAGCCGGATGGCGGGTTTTCATTTATTGGTTTCAAACTTGGTGTTGGTTGCATTGTTGGAGTGCTGCAAGCTATTAAAAGCAGTAAAATGAATATAAAGCGTTTCATGCTGTGGTGTTTTCGTGTTCGTATGGCGATGATGCCGGCGGTTCTACTTCTGGTAGTGGCGGCATTATGCTTGCTGTTGGTTCTGCTTTTGGTGCTTCTTCCATTTGTGCAGGTTGTCCGCACGATACCAGCAGAATCAGCAGCACTATTGCCAGAATTATTTTTGTTTTCATAATCTGCATTTCTTTGTTATTTGTATATAAATATTACGTCTTTCTATAGAGCCAGATGCCTATTAGCAATAGTGGTATTGTCAGCCATTGTCCCATTGTTAATATTCCATAGCTTGGCAGGTCTTTGATAAATTCTACTGAGAAGCGGAAGATTGCGTATAATATCAGGAATAAGCCGAACAATTGTCCGTCTTTCCATTGCTTGTTGCGTTGTGAATAAAGTATTCCGAATATCAGTACATTGTATGCAGCTTCGTACAATTGTGTTGGATGCCTTGCTCCTTCTGCTCCTGGAAATATTACTCCCCAAGGCAGGCTTGTTGCAATTCCGTACAGTTCTCCGTTGATGAAGTTTCCTATTCTGCCGAATGCGTTGCCTAATGCGAGTGGCACACACAATGTGTCTGCTAAGTGTAAAAATGATATTTTCTTTTTGCGTGCAAACCATAGTCCTGCAAGCACTATGCCTGCAAGTCCGCCGTGGAAGCTTAGTCCTCCCTGCCAGATGTATAGTATTTTCCAGGGCGCTGATATAAAGTACGTCGGGTTGTAGAACAGTGCGTAGAATATTCTTGCTCCAATTATCATGCAAATAACGAGCAGTCCTAATAACTCGTCCAGTTCTTGCAAAGTTAGTTTTAGTTTTCCTTGTTCTATTGCTTTTTTGCAATAGTAATATGTCACAAAGAATGCAAGAACATACATTAGCCCGTACCATCTAATCTCCAATGGTCCTAAGTGCAGTATTGTTGGGTCAATCATTTATCAGAACTCTTGTTATGTATACTCTTATTAGCACTAATGCCGGGAATACAAGTGTTATTCCTGCTATTATTGCTGCATCAACACTAACTGCTGCTATCAAGTTTGTTACGAATCCTATTGCAAGGTAAATGCTTGCTGACAATATGACGAGCGGTATTGTGATTTTCAAGGGCGTCTTGAATATTGTTTTTGCTTTTAGTGTTGGATAGCTGAATATTGCTGCCAGTACAATTAATGCGAAGATTATGTTTACAAATGTTCCTAAAGTATTTGTCGCTCCTGGCACAAACTTTTGCACTATTACATATCTTATTCCAATAATCGCGTCAATGATTTTATACACAGCATAAAGGCCAACCCATAGCAGGTTTATTTTTGCAAATCCTAAGAAGTATTGTCTGTATGTTTCTTTTTGTCCTGCTATTTTGCGTGACAGCCACCAGTTTGTTCCTTGGAATATTGCGTAAGTGATGTAGATTATTACGAATAAAAGAAATATCAACATTATCATTTTGTATGTAAGCGGCTTGACATCCGGGCTGAATAATTGGAACAGCACTCCTTGTGGTTGTCTTCCTGCGAGCATTTCTGATATTTTGTTGCTGATGAGCACTGCGTGTGCCACAATTGAGTCTCTTATTGGCGTTGTGAAGAATCCCCAGAAGAAAAAGAATGCAGCGTCAAGAAATGCTGCGATGATGAAGTACATCGAATTTGGTTTTAGCAGTTTGAATGAATTTATTAGTTCTCTTACAACCAAATATTTTGTTAGGTCTTTCAAGTTGAGTTCACCGCTTGTATTACTTCTTGTGGGCTCGGTGTTGGGAAAAGGTTGGGTATGTTTGCTGTCAGCAGTGCAATTATCACCAGCACTATTACGATAATTAAGACAAGTTGCCAGTCCCCCTTTTCCATATACAGTCTCAGAAACGTTGGCTTTTTAAAGTTTATGCACTCTTCTATGTTAAAAAGATGGTGCACTTATCCGAACGCGAAGAGCAGTTGCCTGATCAAGCGATTGAGAAGTTGTTGGAGATTCTTGTAGAGCATCCTTCTGTTTTGTCTCTTGGCCCTGGCGAGCCTGATTTTGAATTGCCTAAGCCTTTGGTTGCAGAGGTTAAGCGTCTTGCTGGTCAGGTAAATCATTATGCGACTGCTGGCGGTCTAATTGAGTTAAGAGAGGCTATTTGCAGGAAACTGCGCCGCGATAATAAGATTAAGGCAACTCCTAAGAATGTTGTTGTGACTTGTGGTTCTCAAGAGGCATTATTATTGTCTGCTGCTTGCACTTTGGATGTTTCTGAGCAGATTTTGCTGCCTAATCCTGGTTTTATGGGCTTTTTGCCTTCTTTTGAATTGTTTAACGCAGGCATTCGTTTGTATGGTTTGAAGGAAGAGCATTCTTTTGAGCCTGACCCTGACGAAATTAAGAGAAAGATTGACCCGAAGAAGACAAGGGTTATTTTGATAAATTCTCCTGCAAATCCAACTGGCAACGTTATTAGGAAGAAAGTTATGGAAGAGATTGCTGATATTGCTGTTGATAACGACTTGGCAATTTTCTCTGACGAAGCATATGAAAAGATAACTTATGATGGCGCAAAGCACGTCAGCATTGGCAGTTTGAATGGTATGAGCGACCGTGTTTTTACGTTCCAGACTTTCTCAAAGACTTATGCTATGTGCGGTTTCCGTCTTGGTTATGTTGTTGCTCCTGAAAACGCGGCAAGCGCCATTAAGAAAACTCACGTTTACACTTCTATTTGCGCTCCAACCATCTCGCAAAAGCTTGGCATTAAGGCTTTATCTTTGCCGCATAAGTACACAGCAGCAATGGTTAAGGAATACGACAGAAGAAGAAAAGTTATTGTCAGGCGTTTGAATGAGATGGGCTTATCTACGCCTAATCCCAAGGGTGCTTTTTACACTTTCTCGAACATTAAGCACATTTCTAAGAACAGTTCTAAGTTTGCTTTTGATTTGTTGAAGAAGCAGAAGGTTGCTGTTGTGCCTGGCAGTGATTTTGGCAGTGAAGGCGAGGGCTTTATCCGCTGCAGTTTCGCAACAAAACTGCCGATTATTGAGAAGGCTTTGGATAGGTTGCAGAAGTTTATTGGCAAACTTTAATATATCATTAGTTTCTTCTAATATAATATGAAAAAGTTTGCTTTTATTATCGCATTGTTTTTAATTGGCTGTGCGCAGGAAGAAGTTATGACAACGCCAGCAATAGAAGCTGTTCCTGAACAGCTAACTGTGGAAATTCCTGAGCAGGAAGCTGGGCCTTGGGAGATTACAGAAGTGGCTGAGGGTGTTACGGTTACACAATCATCCGAACCTGAAGTTATCACAGAGGATGTTGCCAAGGAAATTGCTTTGGCAAGAGTTCCTGGAAGGGTGACTGACGTAAGCAAGGAAAACAAGTTTGGAAAGCTTACTATTGTTGTTGAAATTCAGGCTGATAATGGTCCTGAGACTGATGTTATTATTGATATGGATACCGGCGAAGTTCTTGGTATTGAGACTTAAGAGTTCAAACAATACTCCGTATACGCCGCCAGTGCTCTTACTGCGTTTTCTGGGAATGTGAAGCAGGGTATTCCTGCTGCTTCAAATTGTCTTTTCAGTTTTAGTGAGTATTCGCTTCCTGTTGTTGACATTATGATTGGCTTGTGGGATTTTTTGTATGCTTGTTTGACAACTTCTACAATGAATTCATCTAATCGCGGCACTTGCGTCAATGCAATAATGATTATGCTGTCGTTGTTGGTATCTTTTATCGCTGCATCTATTGCCAATTTGTATCTTTCTGCCGTTGCGTCTCCAAGTAAATCAATCGGATTATGTATTATTACTGTTGGCGGGAATTCTTTTTTCAACAATAATATGTGTTTTCCTGTCTCTGCTAATACTAATCCTCTTTTTGCCACTGCGTCTGCTGTTATTATTCCATATCCTCCGCCGTTTGTTATGACTTGCACTCTTTTTCCTTCTGCTCGTATGCTTGTTTTTTCAAAGAGTTTTGCGAACTCAAATAGTTCTTCGAGTGTATGGGCAATCACCAGGTTTGCCTGCTTGAATGCTCCGTAATATACTTCTGCTGTTCCTGCGAGTGAGCCTGTGTGGCTCATTGCCGCCCTGCTTCCTTCTTCTGTTACTCCTCCTTTCAGTATTATAATCGGTTTTTTGCAGTTTTTTGCTACAGAGAGAAACTTTTTGCCGTCTTGTATTCCTTCAACATAGACGCATATTACTTTTGTTTCAGTGTCTTTTGCCAAATAAGCAAGCAAATCGCTCTCATCTATGTTTGCTGCATTACCGTAACTCACGAATTTTGCAAATCCGTAGTTTTCATAAGCAGCCAAATCCAATACTGCTGAACCAAGTGCTCCGCTTTGTGTTATGAATGATATTTTGCCTGCGTGCGGTCTTTGCATTCTTTCGCTTGGCAGGAATAGCATGTCCAATTTTGTGTGCGCGTCATAAATTCCAAGGCAGTTTGGCCCTATGCAGGTTATTTTGTTGCGAATCAACGCATTTTGCAGTTCTTTTTCCAGTTTTGTGTCACCTATTTCCTTGAATCCTGCACTTATTATCACAACGTGTTGTATTCCTTTTTTTCCGCATTGGTCTAGTATTTTTGGCACTGTTTCTGCTGGTGTTGCTATTATTGCAAGTTCTATGTCGTCTTTCACATCAGTTATTGATGCATAGCACTTTAATCCAAGAATTTTGTCTGCGCTTGGATTGACAGGATACACATTGAAGTGTCTCCCCATTAGTTGTTTTACTATTGTGTTTCCTACTTTTCCTCTTTCCCTGCTTGCGCCGATGACTGCTATGCTTTTGGCGTGGAAGAATGGTGCTAAGTCTTTCATTCTATTTTTATTGGCTCAAATTTGAGCTTGTCTCCGTATAGTTTTTCCATTTTTGTCAAGACCAATTTCGGCTTTATCTCTGTTGTTACAAATATTTCTTGTAGTTTTGCAAGTGTTTTTTTGCTGTCTGAAACAACTCTTAGCTCAAGTATTCCTTTTTTCCTGTTGAGATAGACTTGTGCTTCTTTGACTTCTTTTAGTTGTAATGCAGCGTCTCTTATTGCTACCAGATTAACTCTTGTTCCTTTAATTTTTTCTTCAACTATTCCTGTCATTTTTAGTTGTGCTTCTATTTCTCGTATCCTGTTTACATTGTGAATTAGCATTACGTTTAGTTTGCAGTGTTCGCAGCCTTGTGTCACGCTGTCAAACTTGTCTCCTAATACATATCCAGAAAGTAGTGTTCCTGCTCCATCTATGTTCCAGCTTGCTGCGTATCCGCTTCTTGAGAAGTTCCATTCTTCTATGAGGTCTTTGCCTACATATTCTGTTTCTATTGTCTTTACTATTGTGCTTAGTGGCGCCATATGGTGGAATCCGCTTCCTGGCTTGCATTCTGGCATTAGTGCTTCTTTTAGCTCGCTTGCGCCGTAAAGGTCAAGCACTATGCTTTGTTTTACTCCAACTTTTCTTGCGAGTTCTGTTATTCTCTCGCGTTCTGATTCAAGCATTTTTTGTGCACCATTGATGAATATTACTCTTTCTGGTAGTTTTATCTTTCTTTCAATTGCAAGGGGTAAAAATCTGTTTCGCAAGTATTCGTTCATTCCGCAGATGACGTTTGGTTTTGCCTTATCAGCCAACGCAACAAGTCTTTCTGTTGGTATTGCTCCTCCTGCTGCCGTGCATAAGTTCAGGTCTGCATTAATATCTAAAGCGTGGTGTACTGCGTGCCATCCAAGATGCGGCGCATAGGGGAATAAGTTCATTCCAACTGTCCGCTCGTCTTTGTTTTTTATCAGCAAGTCTCCTATTAGTTTCAACACGCCCATTAGCGTGTCGAACTTTTGTGTTGCAGTTAAAAGAACTGGCGTGGGATTTCCGCTTTCTGTTCCGCCTGAAAACACGAGCATTTTTGGTGAATAGTATTTTTTGATTTGTTCTTTTTTGTTGTGTGCGGCGAGCAGGTTTGCCATTGTTGCGAATTCGTGCTGGCAGGCCAAGTAGTCTAAATGCTGTTGGAATATTTTGCTTGTGTCAGGAGCAACCACAAAGTCCATTGGGTTTTTCATATATGTTGCTTTTTTTATGAGCGGGAGTCCTTTGTCGTGCCAGTCTTCTATTTTTGCTAAACTATACGGGTCTACGTTATATGTTTTGAACAATTTTGCATAGAATGGCACTGCTGGTAGCATATAGCGCGCAGTTGCCTTAAAGCGTAAATTCTGCAGTCTTTCTATTTTTTCCTGGCTGAATTTTTTTAGCTGTTCAAGTGTTAGATATTCGCGCAAGGCGTGACACCTCTTTCATGACTGTTTTGACCACTTTTTTTGCCTGGCTTGTTTTGCCTTTGAACTTCATTGGCTTGCCTATTGTTATTTTGATGTTTGTTTTAAGATTTGGCAGTAATTGTTTTCTGTTCCAGAATTTGTAAGTGTTTAGTCCAACCGGCACTATTGGTGCTTTGCTTAGCAGTGCAATAATGCCAAGTCCTTTGTGGGTTGCTTTTTGTATTTTGCCTGTGAAAGTGCGTTGTCCTTCTGGAAACAAGCCAAGGCATTTGCCTTGTCTGAGTGCTTTTCTTGCTTTTTCTATGCTTCCGTTTACTCTTATTGCTCCGAAATGGTCAAAGACTATGCTCCATATTGGTCCCATAAACCTGTCTTTTGTTGCGAAGAAGCAGAGTTGTTTGTTTTTGTACCAGGCTACCAGTATTATCAGTAGCAGGGCATCAATATAGCTGCCGTGGTTTGCCACCATTATGAACTGCTTGTTTGGCAAATTCTCAACGCCTTCTATTTTTTTGATGAATAGCCGTAGAATTGGCCAGATGATGAGTTTGCTGAATAAGTAAACCATTGTTAACCTCTTTTTCATAGAATTCTTATTTTGACTATATAAAAAGGTTTGGTAGATAACATTTAAAAACACAATTATATCCTTTTAAGCTATGAACAAAAAAGAGGTGTTTGCTTGGGGTATGTATGACCTTGCAAATACTATATACTCTGCTTTGTTCGTGACGTTCTTCTTCCCGTTTTATGTTAAGGCTTTCTTGGGCGGCAATGAGTTTCAGATAGGCCTTGTGTTTGGCTTGAGTATGCTTGCTGTTGGCGTTATTGTTCCTGTTATTGGCGCTTGGAGTGATTCTATTGGCAAGCGTATGCCGTTTATTGTTTTCTTCACGATTGTTTGTTGTTTGTTGACTTGGCTTGTTGCCAAGGTTCCTTTGTATGCAGCTTTGACTGCCGGATTTTTCGCAAATTTTGCTTATCACGCTGCATTAACCACTTACAATGCCTTATTGCCAAAGATTGCCAAGCGTTCTGAGTTTGGCAATGTTTCTGGTATTGGCACTAGTATGGGTTATCTGGGAACTTTGATTTCTCTGGCAATTGCAGCCGTAATTTTGTCAAGGCTTGGCTGGGAGACTGCAGAAGGCGCAAGGGCTATTTTTGTCGCTACTGCAATTATGTTCTTTGGCTTTTCATTGTTTACCTTCTTCGGAATTAAGGAGCAAAAAAAGGCGCTTAACAGGCGCACTACTGCTATGCACATTATTGACAGCATTGATAGTGTTTGGCACACTATTAGGCATCTTGCCAAGCACAAGTCGTTTTTCTTTTTTCTGTTATCAATGTTTTTCTACGCAAATGCAATTAATGCCGTTATCGTTTTCCTGTTCCTGTTTGCACGCCAGCAGATTAATTTGAGTGTTAAGGCATTTTTCGTTGTGTACGTCATCCAGTCTTTGGGTGCTGTTGTTGGAAGTTTTCTTTCAGGCAGGTGGGTTGACAAGTATGGTGCGAAGAGGGTGCTTGTTTGGTCTGGAGTTGCTTGGATTGTTGTCATTGGAATTTTGTATTTTGTGAAGAGTTTGGCTATGTTCATAGTTGCTGGTGTTCTTGGTGGTGCAGCCTTGGGCACTGTTTGGACTGCTCAGCGTCCTAAGTTATTGGAGATGGTTTCGCATTCGAATGTCGGCCAGTTTTTCGGATTTTTGGAGCTGACAAACAAGTTTTCAGGAGTTGTTGGCCCTATTTTGTTCGGCGCCTTGGCTAAGTTTGTGAGTTATCAGGCTGCATTGCTTTCCTTGATTGCGTTTTTTGCTATTGGTTTGTTGTTTTTGCGCAAAGTTCCTCGTGATATGATATGATTTTGACTGTTGATGAGTCTTTGAAGAGATTGAACATTCCTGTTGCCGGGTATCACGTAGCTTCTTCTTTGAAGCAGGTTGAGCGTTTTGCAAAAAGTTTTGGTTATCCTGTTGTTTTGAAGCTCATCTCGCCTAAGGCTATTCACAAGACAGAGGCAGGCGGTGTTAAGATTGTGCACCAGCCTTCTGAACTGGTTGAAACTGCAAAAGTTTTTTTGGAAAAAGGCAGTGTTCTTGTTCAGGAGCACACTTCTGGTGTTGAAATGTTTCTTGGTATTAAGAATGATTCTTCTTTCGGCCACGTTCTTTTGGCAGGCATTGGCGGGATTTTTGTTGAAGTGTACAAGGACATTAGTTTTAGAGTCTGCCCTATTACGAGAAAGGATGCTGAGAGTATGCTGGATGAATTGAAAGGAAATGTTTTGTTGAAAGGAGTCAGAGGGCAAAAGCCAGTCAATAGAAAGGCATTGGTTGATGCAATGGTTGCCCTTTCAGAACTGCCTAAGAAGCTTCCGAAGATTGAGGAATTGGATGTTAACCCTTTTTTTGTTAATGAGAAGGAAGGTTTGGCTGTTGACGCAAGGTTAGTTTTAAAATAATTATTTGGTTTTTCTCTTGTTGATGAAATACAGCACTATGAAGAATATGATAACGAGCACTATGAATCCTATTTTTGTTCTTGCATAATCCCAGTAGCGCATTGTTGCGCCGAATGTTGCTGCGACTGCGCCGAAGAATAATCCCATTATGACTGTTTCTTTGAAGCCGATGAAGATTACTGCCAAAATTACTACCAGGTTGAAGAGTGATATGGATAAGTATTTCCAGCCGTCGTATTTGTTGCGTTCTTGTTCCCAGGCTATTTGTTCCTGGCGCTGTTCTTCAAGACATTTTTCTACATCAGATTGTGCTGCCATGAATTGTTCTTTGTTGACTTCTGCCTGCAGGCTTGCTCCTGAACATCTTAATTGAAGCTGGTCTCCAGTTGCAGGCATTGCTCCTGTGCATGTGAGGTCTACTTTTGCGCCTGTTTGCTCTACCATGCGTTGGGGCGTGTAGCAGTCTTTGTAGAATGGCGATGATTCTGTTCCAGTATATTTCGGGAAGAACACGTTTGAGCCGAGGAATACCATAGGCACGTAAAGAGTTGCGATGACAACAACATACAATAGTTTTGCCCAGTCCATTATTTGTTGAACATTATTTGTGTATTTAAACCTTATGTATCGAAAAGAATAAGAACTCTTGGATTTTTTCATTTGGAAAAGGAGGCGATGTTGTGTCAGATATTGTTGGTAAAATTTCAAGAACAGATGTTGATGCTGAGCTTATTTATGGGGATCTTATAAGTTTCTGTCTGGAAACGTTTGTAAATATTTACCAGTACAAGGATCTTACAGCAGAAATATCTGATGCTGACAGGACCGATATTCTCGACGTTATTTTGGTTACAAAACTGGATATCGAAAACGGGATTGTGGCTGGAAGGCGAATGAAAACGCTCAGTAGGGATATAGAGCGAATCTTGAATGATTTTAGGGGCCGTCTTATTGCACTTAGTGCTGCTGTTAGTACTAGCGCTGTTAGGACCTATCAGGATTTTAGGAACTTTGTTCACTTTTCTTTTATCGACCCGTTGATCGAAGAGCTTGGCCGTACCGCCCCAATAGCAGCAGTCAAGCTTCAGGATTTATCCCGTTCTTAAATTTGTCACTCTCAAGTTAAAAAAAGCGAAAGGTATTTAAATCGGTTTATATTATGCTGCCTGTATGGGTGGTTTCGAAGAGTGCAGGCACAAGCTTGAAGATATCGAGCGTGATGATGAACCTTTTTGGCAGCCTACTACAAGAAGCTATACTTTGTCTGTTGTTGAGCAAACATCGCCTTATAGGGATACGTTGCATCTTTCTGGCTCTGAAGATATTGAGCTTGGAACGCTTGCTCTTACTCCAGGCCACGGCAAGCTGACTGTTGTTAAGGAAAACGTTCCTTTTGTGGTCGCTTCTGGTATTGAAAGGGTTTGTTCTTCTTTGCGCAGGTTCATCCAGGAGGACAGTAAATGGCGCCAGCTTGGTGAACAAAAACTGGCCGTTCAGGAAGCATATTTTGGCGCTTTTTCACTTTCTAATGGTTTCCGGCCTTCGCGTACTGAATTATCGCTTTTCTGCAGGGGATTATCTGTCATAGGTTGTTCTTTTTGGGATTTTATGTACAGCCATACTGATGAGGAACGATCTGAAATCGTTCGCGCAAAAATGAGCGAACTGGACGCAGAGGCTTCAAGGCAGCCTACTATTCGTATAAATGGTCTTGATTATTTTGCAAATTTGAGATTTGATGGCGCTCCTATTTTTTCCAATGAGCATCCTGAGTATCACAGTTATTGTGCTGACAGCAGGAAATTTGTGCGTGGTTTGGAAGACAGCATTATGTTTGCGCGCCTAAGAAGAAGTGCTTGAGCAGTATTCTGAGTTAACTGTTTTGTCTCCGCAGACGCATTTTTCTTCATCACATTCGCATTTTTCATTGTTGATGTAGCAGTTTTCAATTGCAGCGCCTGTCACTGCTTCTTTTACTGTTGAATTGCTGAATATTGTTATCCCGATTAATATTCCAAGCATGAATGCCACCGCTAATATTTTGTATTTCACATTCCCACCATTCTTTTTAGCGATGCTTCATCCTGAAGGCCGTAAGTTATCGTGTCATTTACCAAGAACGCCGGCACTCCTCTGATATAATGCGGCGCTGCTGCTTCCCTGCAGAAGTCTGCATCATATTCTTCAACTAAAAAGTTGTTCTCAATTGCTGTTTTCTTTAGTGTTCCTTTTTGGAGCCAGCAGGCTGCGCAGAATGGCGATGAAAAGTATTTCACCGTAATTGAGCCGTTGCCGTAGACATCTTTTGGGCAGTTGTCTTGTGCAAATAGTGCAGGAAGATATTGTATTGTTAGGATAATAAGGACGAGAATGCCAAACGCCAGCCAAACTTTCATAATTTGCAGGAAAGAGCGTGCATTTGATAAACTTTGTTGGAAAAATTTATATAGTTAGATTTGATTAATGTCTCTAAAGTGGTGATTGGGTATGCAAAAAACTAAGTACAGGTGTAATTCGTGCAATTGGAAGTTTACCCGCAATTATCAGCCTCAGTTGTGCCCTTATTGCGGCAAATCTGCTGTGAATGTTGATGCCACTCAGGCAGCTGACCAGTTGTTAAAAGAATTAGAATAAGTTTATTCTTTGTCAGGTATGCTTATTTCTGCTTCTTCAAGGCCTATGACGTTTCCTGATGTAATGTTCTTGTATGCCTGATTTTGCAGCAGGTTTACGTTTCTGAATACAAAAGTGCCGTCTTTTTCTATTGTTCCTGCCTGAGTCCAGGCTTGCGCAACAGTTGGATATGCTGATGCGTCGCTTGATAGAATTGTTGTTGGAACAAGCTCGATTTGGTATTTTTTTACTAGTTGTTTTCCTTTTGTGCTTGAAACGTCAACTGTTGTTTCTTTGTCAAATGCCATATTGAAGCTTTGTGCAAGTACGTTCTTGAACATGCTTGCATTGTAGCATTCTGTGCAGGTTTCATCTACAAGGTATGTTATGTCTACAAGGCCTTCAACTTTGTTTGCGCTGACATTCAAGTATGGCGGGTTTACAATTCTTAATATGAGCTTGCCGTCGCTTTCCACACTGCCGACTTGGCTCCATACGTCGCTTATTACGTCGTATTCCATTGCTTCTTTGTTGAAGATTAGTGTTGGAATTTTTTCTATTTTGTATTGTTCGATTAATTCTTTTCCTTCAGTGCTTTTTGCGTCTACTCTTCTTTCGCTTGTGACTTTTACGCCGACTTGCGAGAGCTGTTGGGCTATTAGCGATATGTCAAAGCACTTGTCGCAGGTTTTGTCTTCAAGTATTGTTAGCGTGACTCTTCCTTTTACTCTTTTTGCAGCCACATCATAGTATGGCGGAGGCGATTCCGCAAAGATGAGCGCATCTTCTGTTGAGTTGAAGTTTGGTATAGTGAGGTTTTCTATTTCTCCTGTTACGATTACTGCTGGAAGCTTTTTGATGCCATATTTTTCTGCAAGTTCCTTGCTTTCTGCAAGTTTCAGTTCTTTGATGTCTGTGATGTTGATGTTGCTTTGCTGGTTGAGAAAGTCTATTGCTACGCTTGCGTTGAAACAGTCTTCGCAGTCTGCTCCTAATAAAGTTACTTGAATTGCCTTTGGTGCCGGCGCCAGAGTTATTTTTGGCGCTGGTACAGAGAGTGTGAAGTATAAGCCTATTGCTACCACAATGATAAGTGCTATGACCAGATAGGTATTGATGTTGTTGAATGATATTTTTTGCTTTTTCATATTATCCCCTTTGTTGTGTTCGGAGAACAACTGGTATTTATGCTTTTGCCCCTTTGTGTATTGTTAATTTATCCCGAGTTGGTGTCTAAAATAATAAAAAAAGAATCAACAGCCGCCGACCATTTGGGGTAGGTTTTGCAGGTTGCTTGGTATTTGCGGTGAACCGCCTGAGCCTCCTGCTTGCACTGCTGTCGTGCCTACTTGGCCGCCTGCAATCTTGCCTTTTAGGCTGAATAGCTGTACTGCTTGTATTCCTGCAATTAGTACTAGCGCTCCGAGCACGATTGCGATTACAACGTTTTTATTCATTTTATTTTCCTCCTTAGCATCCGCCTACCATTTGCGGAAGCTCGTCTAGTTTTACTGGTGCGGAACTTTCTCCGCCTGATAGTGATTGTTCTTGCAGTACTCTTTGTACTGTTGGTCCTGGGTACCATAATGCTTTCCATCTGCTGAGTTCTCCCATTATTTGTTCATCTGTTACCTGGTCTCCGTATTTTTGTATGAAGAATTTTGCCATTCCTCTCCACGCTCTTGCGTGTGCGCAGCCGCAGTGTGTTATTATTGTTGGATTTTGTGGTGAGCCGCAGCAGTAATCGCACGTGAATGAGCCTACGATTTTGTCATATCTTTTCTGTTGTTCTGCATTTAGCTGTATGCTTCTTTCATAATTTCCCCAGGTTCGTTGAGCAGTTATCGGGTCATCAAAGCTTACTCCTGCTTCTTGGCCGTATTCTGGTGTTCCTGTTGGTATCAGCATGTTAAGTGCGTCTTGTGCAGCATCTCCTGTTTTTTCCTTTTCTGGAGAAGAGCTGATTGTTGGAAGCTGTTTGACTTTTGTGCCATAACTTGATAGAACAGGACTTTCTCCTGGAGCGAGCAAAACAGGCGCATAAGTTACTCCCTCGCCACCGGACAGCGAAAATGAGCCTCCACCAAAACTACCTATTGCTGGCAAGCCGAGCATACTGTTTAATTGGAACAATTGTATTTGGTTGAACAAGATTAATACTGCTGCGATTGCTATAATCCATATTGTGCTTCCTGAGAATTCTTCCTCTTTTTTGCTTTTTTTGTGTTCAGTTTGTTCTTCCATTTGATTCCTCCCGAAGCGTTACAATAGTTGAAATGCTTTTAGTTTATATACTTTACGAATCTTCTGGTTCAAAGACCAGTTTGATTATTTGTTTTCTCGGGTCTTCTGTTGAAAATGGCACGTAGTCTCTGAAGTCTTCTCTTGGCTGGTCATTTACGTACATTTTTAGTTTTCCTGGTTTGCCGTCTGGGCATAAATCGCCATTCTTGTATTCAAATATTCTGTCTTTGTCAAGTGGAACTTCTATTGAGTCAAAGAAGTTTCCAATCGCTATGTCTTCTTTTTTCTTTACCTGCCCCTCTATGTGTATGATGTTGTCATCGTGTGTGTGCATTAAATGTGTTCCCTTGAAAGCTTTGCCGTGGGCTATTTCGTCCCCTGTTGCTAATGGAAGGTCTCTGTGCTCCCCGCAGATTGTTATGTCCACAAGTGCGTGCCAGTGTATTTCTCTGTCCGTGTAAAAGTCTGGCTTGTGCGTGTATAGCCAGCCAATGCCTCCTGCGAATGCGATTAATAACAATGCTGTTAATCCAATCCAAATGTAATTCTTTCTTCTTTGCTTGAGTTCTACTGCCTCTTCTTTCTGCTCCCGTGCTTCTTCACGTGCAAGTTTTTCCTGTTCTCTTCTATCGTGTGAGCTTGGTTCTTCCATATTATTTTGCCACCTTTATCCTCATTTATATTCTTTGTGCTTGATTGCTCTCCACATCAAGTATATTAAAATTAATCCTATCGCAATTCCAATAATATTTGCTGTTCTGCTGGTGAATATTGTTGACTCTACAAGTTTTTCATTTACATCAGTAAACATATTCATCGTCCACGGCAAATATCTGGGTATTTGGTCCATAAAGAGGCTTGTGCCTCCGCCGAAGAACATAATTAAACCGATGGCTATGAGCAATATCCCCCCAATTATTCCGTATAGATGTGTTTGAATTTTCTTTCCAAATAAATTCAGCTCTACGTGTTTGCTTGTGAACCATTTTGAGACGTCGTATTTGTCTGAAAAATATGAAACAATCATCAGTGGGAGTGCTACTCCAAGTGCATAGAATCCAAATAGTAATGCTGACTTGAGTATGCTTCCAACTCCTGTTGCCAATACTATGATTCCTCCGAGTATTGGTCCTACGCACGGTGTCCAGCCTATTGCGAAGAAAAATCCAAGGAAGAATACGCCCCAGCTGTTGTTTGGCTTGTGTTTTATTCTGAAATCGAAAAGTGCGAATCCTTTGTTGAATATGAGCATTATTCCGAAAATGATTAGCATTATTCCTGATACTGCCGCGAAAAAGCTTTTGTATTCGTTGAAGAAGTTTCCCATTATTCCCGCAATGATGCCAAAGATTACAAATGCCAGCGTCATACCGAGTGAGAATATTGCTGTCATGAACATTGCGCGTTTTCGTTCTTTGAAGAGATAGGAGAAGAATGTTGGAAGTACGACGAATCCACAGGGCGAAGTGAATGTCAAAATGCCGCCTATGAAAGCTATTAGGAATGTAACCGAAAGAGCTATTTGTTTTTGATATTCAACGAGTTTTTGGACTCCTGGCGGGAGTTCGAGTGCGAATGCTGTTGCTCCAAGTGCAATTATTAATATAAGGAAAATCAGTGATTTTCTCATTTCAAGTACGCCTCATATTCATTTTGTGCGCAAATGTGTGTCTTTTCATCCGGCATGCAACCGTAGCATGGTTTGCCTGTCATCATTCCTTCTTTCAGTTCTGACATTTTCATCCATTGGTGTCCGTTTGTTAAACACATTTCTTTAAATGCTGTTTGTTCTTGGCTGAGTTGTTCTTGCGCGCAGGCAAATAAGAATAGCAAGAACAATACCGCAAATCTCATTACATATTCTCCATTCCCGATTCAATGCAATGTAAAATTGCCATTCCGCACGAATCACAAACGCCGTCCAGATTTGAGTCCATGTTGCTCACTGCCTTTTCTATATTGATATTGTTCGGATTTTTCGCGTTTTTCTTGTAATATTCAACTTCTTCCTCAAAGCTTTTGAATTGCATTGGTGCGCTTGATTGGATGTTCGATGGCAGTTTTATTTGTGATGCGGTAGCTGCAGTTGTTGGTGAACTTATTTTCTTAGTCAGTCCTAACATTGAATATACCTGAAATCCGGCAATTACAACGAGTAAGACAAATATTCCTGCAAAAAGATACTCTGTTTTCATTTTAATGCACCTCTGCAAAATTAGTTATGCTGCTCATCTGTTTTTCAACGTCTTTTCCGTCTGTGATTAAGATTTTGTCATCGTCGTTGAATACATAATCGCCTAACTCCGCATTTTCTTTTCCGTTGACATATATCTTGATTCCGCAGTGTTTCTTGTCATTTATTTGTAAACAGTCTCCATCCAGTCTCATGCCAATGCTTTCAAAAAAGAAGTTTAGCGGCACTCCGGTTGCGTGCATATGTATTATGTCTCCTATTTTTTCAGGCTCTGGCGCCCCTGAGTCTACGTGGATGAATGAGCTGACGCTCTTGTTTTCTTTCATTCGTTGCATATGGGAATATTGCGCAAGGTCTAACAATTTTCCGTCGATATAGATTTTCCAGTCAGCGTGGATATGTTGTGATTCAAGCAGGCCTATCCGTGCATTTGGGTCCATTCCGCTGCATTGCATCATTCCTGATGAAATGCACTTATCAATTGACATTCCGCAGATATCACATTTGCCGTCATTGTTTGCATCCATTAGTTCTCGTGCTTTTGCCTCGTCCCACTCTGTAAGCATCATGCGCATTTTCTTTGGTGCTGGCTGAAGATCTTTTAGTTGTGACATTAAGTAGAAGTTGAATGCAATTAGAATTACAGCAATTGCTATTCCTGCAATGATAAATTTGTTCCACTTATTTTTTCTTTTTGCCATATTTGCCTTTTATGTATAATACAATCGAAGTTATAACAAGTATTCCTCCAACGCTCCATAACACTACAGGATATTGATTTATTGGCGCGAAAGGCACTCCTGCAATAATCAAGCCAGAATTAAACATAAGAAGTTTGCCAGACACGCATTTCATTTTTATGTGGAAATAGCCAAGAATGCCGAGCATAATAACAGCCGCAATCCAGAAAGGTATTGCCACTTTTGTTAGAAACATCAGCGGCATTCCTGCAACTGTTATTCCAAGAATGCCGAGCAGTGCAATTACAGTCATACAAAGGCTGTGGCAGACTTGATAGCTTCCAAGCGTGCTTGTTATCCCGGATGCCACTCCAACGCTTCCCACCAGTTTTTCTTTTATTGCCATATGTTACAAACAATGTAACGCTTCCACTATTTAAGCTTTATGGAACAGTAAACTCAAATTCTTCAGCTCTATCTTTTCCTTCAATTTTGAACTGCGCCCACGCTTTGTGTTTGCCAGCCTTTTCAGGAGTGTATTCAAATGAAAGAATGTTGTCCTTATCGCCAGTTTCATCATGTGCGTGCTCAAATTCCTCAAGTGTTTCATCGATAACTATCAAATGCCCGTCTGCTGCGAGGAATTTTTCTGTTATCGGTACTGCTTTTCCAGTTTCATCAGTAACAGTAAATGAAAATCGTGCTTGTTTTCCTTGTTCAAGTTCTGGCTTTTCCATTTCAACTTTTAGTCCGTAAAGTTTGTCTTTCTCTTGTGCTTCTTGCTTTCCGGTTGCGCTCAGATCAAAATCAATAATGTGCTGCATGTTTTCAAATGTGAAATCCGCCCAAACTCTGTATTCCCCGGCTGCAGAAAAGGTATAGGGCACTACGAATGTGCCTGGTGTTGTTTGCTCTGGATGCACGTGGTCAAAGTGTTTCAGACCCTTTCTGACTAAGACTACGTGCATTAGTTTGTCGTGCATTATTTGCAAATCTGTCATTGGTTTTCCTTCTTTGGTTAGTATGAATTTTAAAGGAACTTCTTTTCCGGTTTCGGCTTTTGGCCGTTCAAAAGTGACTGTTACGCCGTTCATGACTTCGATTGAGCTCTCTGTTCCTGCATGCATCTTCATTGACATGTGTTGCATTTGTTCCATTGAATGCTCTGGCGTTTTTTCAACAGGCTGGCAGCCAACCAGAATAAAAACAACAAGTACAAAAATTATTTGTTTCATAAAGCGTTACAACAAACGTAAACTATTTAAAGTTGTTGCTCTTATTAAAAAGTATGAAAGAAAAGATCGCCGATTTTGAATCGTTGCTGAGTCCTTTGGAAGGCGATGTATTGCGTGTTTTGTGGCCTGACAAGAGTATGCGTGTGCGTGAAATTCACACAAGATTGAAGGAAAAGAGAAAGGTTGCGTTGAGTTCTGTTGCCGTCATTTGCGACCGTTTGCACGATAAGGGCATTGTTGCAAGAAATATTGAGACTGCAAGGGGCGGTGTTCGTTATTTGTATTATCCAACTCAGGATAAAAATTCATTTGAAAAATCTGTCGTGGAAAAAACTGTTAACAAACTTATCGAAACATTTGGCCCTACAGCTGTTTCATATTTTAATGAGAGGTTCAAAAAGAGATGAGCATGGGCATAATCGAAAGTGCAGTAACTTTCGTAACTGATCCTGCAAAGATGCTTGTAGTTGTTGTTTCAGTTTTGTTTAGCATCGCCGCAATTCTTTTATGGAAAAAATATAACAAGGCGTTGTTTTTGTATGCTCACTTGTTTTTTGTCATTTCGCCTTTGTCTTATTTTGCCCTTTCGATAAATTGCAGTATGAGTTTGGCAGAGGGTTTGCTTGCTTGGTGCACGACGTTGTTAACAAAATTCGTCATTTTCATTCTTCCGCCATTAATGGCCCTGGCATTTGTTTCCGGTTATGTTTTGCTTCCGCGTTTGTATAGAAGGCTTTCTAAGCCGTTGTCTTTGAAAACTTTCAAGGAGCTTTGTAAGTTGACAGGCATCAGGGCAGAATTGTTCTTGATTGACAAAGCAAAGCCTGTTGCGTTTACTCTCAGAAACAAGATTTTTGTCTCTGTTGGTATGTTCGAAATTCTTTCGAAAAAGGAGTTGGAGGCTGTTTTGCTGCACGAATTATATCACGTACAATCTCGTTCTTCATGGAACAAGTTCAGCGCTGGCTTTGTGCGCTTATTCTCGCCCATTGCTTGGTTTTCAGCATCATCTGTAGAACAGGAAGAGCGTGCTGCAGATTCCTTTGCTGTTCGTGTGCAAAAGTCTGAAGCATATTTAAAATCAGCAAAGCAAAAAGTTAGCGGATATCTTTAAATATTGACTGTTTTACTTCTTTAGCATATGGACTCTGAACTGAAAAATACTATTAGGAAGTATGCATTGGATAATGCAAGGAAATACAACGGCATTCCTAATATGGGTTCTATTATTGGCAAGATTTTGTCAGAGCGCTCTGAATTAAAGGCTGAATTGAAATCTTTGACTCCTGAGATAAAGAAGATTTGTGATGAAGTAAGGCTTATGGGGGTTGACGAGCAGGTCAGGGAACTGGAAAGGATTGCGCCTGATTTGTTAATAGAGAAAAAGATTGTTGAAGAAAAGAAGCTTAAGCCTTTGCCGAATATTGAAAAGGGCAAACTCGTGATGCGCCTTGCTCCTTCTCCGAGCGGTCCTTTGCACGTTGGCCACGCTGTTGTTTTCTCGTTGAGCCATTTGTATTGCAAGGAGTATGATGGCAGGCTTATCTTGAGAATAGAGGATACTAATCCTGAGAATATTTATGAGCCTGCTTATAGGATGATTGAGGAGGATTGCAATTGGTTTACTGAGAATGGTATTGCAAAGCTTGTTGTCCAGAGTGATAGGTTGGATACATATTATGATTATGCTGAGAAGCTTGTTAATTTGGGCAAGGCGTATGTTTGCACTTGTTCTGCTGATGTTTTCAGGAATTTTTCTATGAAGAAGCAGGCGTGTCCTTGCCGTGAGTTGCCTTTGAAGGAGCATCTTTTGCGTTGGGATAAGATGTTTGTTGAGTATGAGCCTGGCCAGGCTGTTGTCAGGATTAAGACTGATATCAACGACCCTAATCCTGCCATGCGTGACTGGCCTGCGTTGAGGATTAATCATAGTGTTCACCCGAAGCAGGGGGATAAGTACAAGGTTTGGCCTTTGATGAACTTTTCTGTTGCTGTTGACGACCACGAACTTGGCATTACGCACACTATTCGCGGAAAGGACCACGTGGATAATGCAAAGCGCCAAAAGCATATTTTTGATTTTTTCAAGTGGACAATTCCAAATCATTCGTACATCGGCAAGATTAATTTTGAGGGCCTTGAGATTAGCAAGACCAAGGTGAAAAAGGCCATAGAGTATGGTCATTTTACTGACTGGGATGATATCCGCCTTCCTTTTTTGGCTGCTTTGCGCAGGCGCGGCTTTCAGCCTGGCGCGTTCCAGAAATTTGCAATGGATATGGGTGTTGGTTTGAATGACAAGGTTGTTCCTGCTGTTGATTTTTTCAAGAGTTTGGAAGCGCACAATCGAGATATCATTGATCCAATATCAAACCGTTATTTTTTTGTCTGGAATCCTGTTAAGATTTCAGTGAAAAATGCTCCGGAGCAGTCTGTTTCCATTCCTTTGCATCCTGATAATAAGCAGAAAGGCAAAAGAGTTTTCAAGACAAAAACAGACTTTTTTGTGCCTAAGGATGATTTGGCTAAAGTCAAGGTTGGAAAGCTGTATCGTTTGATGGATTGTTTGAATTTTACAAAGAAGGCGAAGGAGTTTTTGTTTGACAGCACGGATTATGCTGTTTTCCGTGAGAAGGGCGCCGGCACTATGCACTGGATTCCTGCTGAGGCTGACGCTGTTGATGTCGAGGTCTTGATGCCTGATAATAAGGTCAAGAAAGGCATTGGCGAACCCATTTTGCGTGATTTGGATGTTGGAACTATTGTGCAGTTGGAGCGCTTTGGCTTTTGCCGTTTGGATAAGAAAGAGAATAACAAGATTGCTTTCTGGTTTGCTCATAGGTAAAAAAGATGGTTGAACTTCCTGGAAAAGGTTATGGCGGATATTTTAAGTTAAAGGAAATAATTGAAAATGGAAGTTTGCAGGGCGCCAAGAGATTGTTTGAGTTTAAGGATGGCTTTATCTTTGTTGATGGAAAAGTCATTCAGGGCTTGAGGATTATAGGTTCAAATGTATACATTAAGGGTATTCATTATTCTTCTTGGGAGAATGCGACGCAGATACGTTCAACAAACGAGATAAGGTCTTCGTTGGATGACCCTTTTGTTTATCTTTCTCCGCGCGGCGCTATGCAGGGCTGGCCCGAGAGTGAAATAAAAAAAGAGCTTGGTGCAAGGTCTGCTGATACGGAAATCTGGCTGGAAGTTGTTGTTCCTATAGATAAAGTCTGGCTTAAGGCGTCAAGACGCATTGTGCATTTTGCGGTTGAAGGCAATCTTTTGGATGAAAATATTGTCGAGTTGAGAATTCAGAGGCGTTCGTAAAGTTTTCTTGTCTGCTCGTTTGGCGTGTATCTTCTTACCCTGTCTGTTCTTATGCCTGCGCTTTTGATTGCTGTTAAAGCCAATTCCTGCTTTTTGACATCTGGAGAGAAAAGATATGCAAAGGTTATCACTTCATCAAGCATTTGTTTGTCTTCAGGAGATAGTTGCTCTCTGTATTGTACAAGTGCTTCTGCTTGTTCGTGCAGGTATGTGAATTGTGCTGGGTGTGGGTTTGGTTCTGTTGACGGAACTTTTGGTATCGGCGCATCTTTTATTACGTTTAACAGTTGTACAAGAACTGCTGAATGCGCCAGTGAAGAAGAAAGGTTGTTGATATCTCCGTTTGTTCCAACGTCGTGCAGAACTACATTTTCTGTCTGCAATCTTTGTTCAAGGTCTTGCCAGGTGTGTGGAATCGCGTTATTTATTGCGTGGTAGACGTATGCTGGAACGTAAATTTGTCTTCTTGCATCCGCATATCCTAGATTGTGATTGTTTCCAAAAAGATGGCCGTCTGTCATTCCGCTTCTTTTGTATGGTCTGCCTGTGAAAAGTTCTGGTTTTATACTGCAGTTTATGATTTTCAGGCCTTGCCATATTCCTTCTACAGAATCAGAGCGAACTTCTTCTTTGCCGGGCACAGGTATTTGGTTGGCCGAATCGTGAGAAAATGGACTAAATAAGTTGTATGGATGTGTGCCGTGGCTTGATACATCAATGCCCTCTGCAGGGCTCCACTTGAAAATTCCCATTTAGCTCAATACCCCCTATCTTGTTCATTCGTGGATAATAGTGGCTGATTTATAAATGTTTCGAGTAATAACTACTAAGGAGGGGTTAAAAATACCTATTTAAGCAGGGAAATCCTGTCTTTAAAATGAGCGATTCTTTGTGAGATGTTGAGGATCTGGCTTTTTGAGTATTTTTTTGATTTTCTTGCAACGTTGTAAATTTTTGTCAGTCTTTTCATGTCGTTTCTCAGCTGTCTTAACAGTTCTTGTTTGCTTGTGAATTTTTGCTTGATTTTGTTTTCCAGTTCTTCCACTCTTTCCTTTCTTGCTTCTTGTGTTTCAAGGTATCTTGTCAGTTTGTGTTCAAGCTTGCCTATTTTATGGGACAATTCTCCGTGTACACTTTCTTCGCCTTTTTGGTGTGTTAGAATTTGCTTTTCGCTGTGTATTGCTTCGATTATGTTTTGCCTTAGCTCGTCAACGTGTTTGTGCAAGTCTTTTGTGCTTAATTTCTTAAGCTGTTTTATCGCGAGCTCTACTTTTTTGTGCGCTATTTCTCTTTGCATTACTCTGTGTGTTGCACGCGCTATATAGTACAAGTAGAGAGAACTTTTTGACCGGTCTATTAATTGTTCGCCTATGTCTAATGGCAGAGTCATATTCCAAATGTCCTTCTTCTTGGCGGCATTGGTGGCAGTGGCATTCCTGGTGGCACTCCTGGTGGCATTGCGCCCATTTGTGGTGCCTGCATTGGAGGCGCCATTGGTCTTGGTGCTTCCATCATTATTGGCCTTGGCATTTCAATTGGTTCCGGCATTCTTCTTGGCGCTTCGCCTTCTTTAAACTCTTTCACCATGTCTGCCAGTGCTAAAATTCCAGATGCTATTTCAGAATTTTGTTCGAGTACTTTGTTCATTTTCTCAAGCAACGGCCTCATTTTTTCTGTGAAGCTTATCCCGCCTTCTTCTACTCTCAGTTCGTGTGTTGCATCTTCGAATATGGTTATTAGTTTGTCAAGCTTTGTGTTTAGTTCAAGAAGCGATACTTGTAATCGTTTGCTTGGCGCTATCTCAAATTCCTTTAGTTTTGATAGTTCTTCCTTTAGTTCTTCTATTTCTTTGTGCGGAAGAAGTTCATATTCCTCTTCTTCAGGAGCTTTATCTTCTGCCATTAGTAATCACCCTTTTTGAGCTATATATTCAATCACAGGTAAGTTGGTATATAAATATTTCTAAAGCTTTAGAATTCCATTCCGTGCCCGCCCATTCCTTGTGGGGGCATTTGCGGTGCTGCTTTTCCGCCTGCTATCACGTCATCTATTCTTAGTATCATTTGTGCTACTTCTGATGCTGAGCTTAGTGCTTGTGTTTTGATTTTCAATGGCTCTATTACTCCTGCTGCCCAGGAGTCTACTATTTTGCCTTTGAAAACATCCACTCCTGCCCATTTTTGTTTTTTGTCGTGGGCTGCTTTTAGCTCAACAAGTATGTTGATTGGGTCTAATCCTGCGTTTTCAGCAAGAGTTTTTGGTATTATTTCTAATGCATCAGCAAATGCTAATACTGCCAATTGTTCTCTTCCTGATAATGAGTCTGCATATTTTCTGAGTCCTTTTGAGACTTCTATTTCAGGCGCTCCTGCTCCTGCGACTACTTTTCCGCTCTTTATTGCTGCTGCAACATCTCCGATTGCGTCAGTGAGTGCTCTTTTTGCTTCGTCTACAACGTGTTCTGTTCCGCCTCTGACAAGTATTGTTACTGCTTTTGGATTTTTGCAGCCGGTTACAAAGGTCATTTCATCTGTTCCGATTTTCTTTTCTTCTATCATTCCTGCTGTTCCAAGGTCTTTTGAGTTTAAGTCTCTTAGTGATGTTACGATTCTTGCTCCTGTTGCTCTTGCTAATGCTTCCATGTCTGATTTTTTCACTCTTCTTGCAGCATAGATGTTTTTCTTTGCAAGGAAGTGTTGTGCCATGTCGTCTATGCCTTTTTGACAGAATACTGCGTTTGCTCCTGAGTCAACTATCTTGTCAACCATGTCAGAAAGCATTTTTTCTTCCTGTTGCAGGAATGCCTGCATTTGCATTGGGTCTGTGATTTCTATTTTTGCATCTATCTCTGTGTCTTTTATTTCAAGTGCTGAATCAAGCAGCGCTATTTTTGGTTTTGAAATCATTTTTGGCATTCCTGGGTGTACTGCTTCTTTCTCAAGGACTATTCCATCGATTAATTCTGTGTTTTCTACTGCGTTTCCTGTTCTTTTCTCAAGCTTGATATTTTCTTTGTCAAAGTGTACGTGTCCGTTTTCGTAGTCTATTACTCTTTTGACTGCTTTTACTGCTATTTCTGCGAGTGTTTCTTTTGCGCTTTCTGCTCCTTTGCCCGTTAATGCAGTTCCTGCTATTTTTCGTAATATTGCATCGTCTTTCTCGCTTACGTTCTCAGCAATTTCATTCAGTATTTCTTGTGCTTTTTCTTCTGCCAATCTGTATCCGTGCGCAACAACTGTTGGGTGCACGTTCTGGTCAAGCAGTTCTTCTGCCTGTTTTAACAGTTCTCCTGCGATTATGACTGCGGTTGTTGTTCCGTCTCCAACTTCTGCTTCCTGCGTCTTCGCAACTTCCACTATCATTTTTGCTGCAGGATGCTCGATTTGCATTTCTTCAAGAATTGTTACTCCGTCGTTTGTTATTGTGATATCGCCCATTCCATCCACAATCATCTTGTCCATTCCTTTTGGCCCAAGTGTTGTTCTGACTGTTTCTGCCACCAGTTTTGCTGCCATTATGTTATTGCGCTGGGCAGTTTTTCCTGTAGTTCTTTGTGTGCCTTCTGGCAGTATGAATATTGGCTGTATTTCTTTTGACATAAACTGAACCCCCTGGTGAAGTTTATGGCTTCGAAAACGCATTTTCGTTGCCATTATAACCCCGTATTGACGATATTTGACAATTAGCTAGTTTAAAAAGCTTACGCCTGATTTGCAAGAATTTCCTCTAATTGTTCGTCTATTGTCTGTTCCTTTGTGAATGCAAGTGTGAGGTCTTCCTGAACAACAACAAGTCCCGAATCTGTTACCATTCTTGCCGGTGTTGTTGCTGTTATTTTTTCGAATCCTCGTCTGGCTGCTCTTTTCCTGGTTGTTTCTTCCGCCACTCTTGCCGCAGTTGTTATTGAAATTTTGTCTCCTGGTTTCACTGTTTCGATTCCTTTGTATTGGCGTACTGTTTGCGCTACGTAGATTGGTATGACTCCTTGTTTTTTTGCTTGGTCTACAAGGTTTCCTCCGCTTGCCCAAAGCGAGTATGAAGATAAGCCCGCCACCAATTGCGGCACGTCGATTCCTTTCTTTCTAAGT
>DATDPK010000060.1:0-6337 GCA_035292785.1 Candidatus Nanoarchaeia archaeon | reverse complement strand
CACCAGTATTCTTCCGTTTTTAATGGACAGATTATAGAAATCATTTGGCGCCAGGCGCCACGCAATATCCGCTAAGTCTTCATCCGCAGGCCATATTTCCATCGAGTCTGTAAGGTAACCATCGTCTCTTTCCTCAGGGCTCAAATGCAGTTCTCCTTCCCAGCGGGTTTCACAGGCATTGCATATTTCTACTAATGATAATGGAGTGCCTGGCTGCCAGCCCACGCTGTAGCCGCTGTCATCCTCAGTTGCCGAGCGAGGTATGAAACCAGGGAAATAATAAATGGCCATATAGCACGATAAGTTTTTTGTTTGGAAGTCTTTAATTCCGCCTTTGCCGTCGTGCAGCCTCATTATTTTCAGGGGTCTGTCTCCTAAACTTATCTCTCCTTCAGAATGAGTTGTTCCTACTTCAGTTTCTGCAGTAGACCCGCAGCTGTAACAGGGAAGAGGCTCAATTAATTTAATTCGGTCAAATAACCCCATGATCTATTAGAAGCTATTCTGCTATTTAATTTTATTCAAAAGTTTTACAACTTCATAAACAATTAGCGCCTTTTCTTTTCCTTTGACTTTCAACGGCTCTAATTTTTTCACATCAACTTTATCTTTAATATGTTTGTAAGTTGATTCTGTAATTATTATCTGCCCTCCGCTTGATACTCCGCTCAATCTTGATGCAATATTAATCGTATCTCCAATTGCTGTAAACTCCTGTCTTTGTGAGCTTCCCATATTTCCGATAACTGCCGGGCCTGAGCAAATTCCTATTCCTAAGTTTATTGGCGGTATTCCTTTTGCATGCCTTGTCTTTAATGTTTCTTGTATCTCAAGGGCGCACTTTACTGCTTTGTATGCGTGTTCTTTGTCTGCAAGCGGTGTTCCCCATAATGCAAACAGTGCATCTCCTATAAACTTGTCCAATGTGCCGTCGTTTGCAAATACTTTGTCTGTCATGTCGCCAAAATAATGATTTAGCACTTCAATCACCTGATGTGGAGTCATTTTTTCTGACATTGCTGTAAAGCCTCTTATGTCCGCAAATAGTGCAGTAACTTCTCTTTCTATTCCTCCAAGCTCTATTGATTTTTCGCTTTTCAGCAGGTGGTCAACAACGTCTTTTGATACGTATTTGCCGAAGATTCCAAGAATGTGTTTTTTGTGTTTTGTTTCGCTTGCTGCAATGTAGCTTATTGTTGTCAGCGATGTCAAAATAATCGTTATCGGCGGATAAACCAGGTTGAGAATTATTCCTTTTCTGAAGACAAAAATTGCAATTATCAAATACGCAATTGCAATTATTGCCAATATCAGCACTGCATATCTTATGCGGAGTTTTGAATACAGCATTCCTGTGATGAGCGACAATCCTAATATCACAATTGCTAATGTTAAAGTTGATTGGTGCTTCAAAAATTGTCTTGTCAGCAGTGTTTGGACTGCGTGTGCGTGTATTTCCACTCCCGGCATTCTTCTTCCGCTTGATGTCGGCACGATGTAGTCATCGTGCATATCCGGCGATGTTGCTCCAATCAAAACTATTGAATTTTCAAATTCTTTTGAATCAATCCTGCCTTTAATGACGTCTGCTGCAGAATAAATTTTGAACGCTCCTGGCCCGCTTGCAAAGTTTACAAGAAGTCTTTGCTCGTCAACAGTTGGCTCTCTTCCAATGTATTTTTGCGCAATTTTGTATGCAAGGCTTGGCTCTCCGTTAATCTTCACAGGTATGCTTCTGCTTGTTCCATCCTGGTCTGTGTAAATATTGACCAATCCTGTTTCCGCTTCAATGGTTGGCGACAAGTATTCTTTTCTTGTGAAATCATATTCTTTTGCGATGATCACGTTTCCTGCCTGTCTTATTGCATCGCCCAACACAGTATCATCTTCTGTTGGCTCAAAAAATGCAATATCGAACGCAACAACTTTTGCTCCATTTGTGTATTGTAATAAATCACCGAATATTGTTCTCTTCCACGGCCATCGTCCTATTTCCTGCAGGCTTTTGTCGTCAACCGCTATTATCTTGATGTTTTCAAGCCCTTGTTTCCCGCCATACAAGGCATCTGTTAAGCTCAGGTTCCACGTATAAAAGAAATTTGCCTGGGCAAGGGTTGTTAACAGGATTCCTGTTAGAAGTGCAACAAGTATTGTAAGTTTCATTGATTTGCAATGTCCCTTTGTGTTTCGAGTTCGCGCATTGCATCTCTTTCAGTAATTAATCTATCACGCAGTTTCATTCTTGCGCGTTTTATTTCTTTTGTGAGCAGGTATGTGCGTTTTGCTTTTGGCTTCATTAGTGCCGGTACTTGTTCATATGCTTTTTCTTCGTCTTGTCTTCCTTCATCTATTTCATTGAGTTGTGCGCGTATTTTCTCTTCTGTGAAGCCGCGTTTTTCTGCCATTCTTAATATCTGCTCGTGCTTTCTTATTTCTCTTGCCCTGACTCGTTTGAGTATTTTTTCATATTTTTCTGGGAAGTTTCTGATTCGCGCAAGTCTTTCTTCAGGAATATTCTCTTCCCTCAGCATTTTTGCAAGCGCGCGTTTTCCGCCCATTACTTTAATTTTCTCCCCTGCCTTTAGCCCATAATCTACTTCTCCTTCTGAAACATCCAATTCCTCTTCATTCAGTATAAACTCTGTTCCCCTGACAGTAGCCACTGTTGTTGGTGTTTCGATTGTGAATTCTGATATTCCTGATATTTTTGTGACTTTGTTCCAGGTTTCTCCTGCCAGTTGTGTTATGTGTATTTTTTTGCCGCTTATTTGGTCTAATTTTATCTCGCTGTTTGGCTCCAAATGAACTACTTCGCCTTCAAGCAACACTACTGTTGCCTCGCCGTCTCCTGTTTTGACTTGGCTGCCTTTGCTAAGTTCCATTTCATCTGTTCCAATTTGCCACCCGCTGCCTGAGTTTACTTCAACTTGTCCTCTTTCAACATAAAGCACAGCGGCTGTTGCTGAAACCGGCGCAAGAAGAAAATATCCTGTTCCAATTATTAGCAGGACAATGACGGCAATAATAATAAGTTTCTTCATAAGATTGATTTAACTTGTCGTGCTTTAAAAAGTTTTGCAAAACTACCTTCTTATTCTGCCCATTCTTGGCATATACACTCTTTTATGTTTGAATGCTTTTGTTCTTGGGGAGTCTAGTTTTCTGCCTACATCTTTGTCATAGCTTAATCTTCTGCCCCAGATTGCTACAACTTCTGTATCCCTGCCCAATTCATCAATTATTGCAGTATATCGTGGAAGCTTATGGGCTATATGGTTATACTCACGCCGCGCATAGATTGAATATAGTGTATTGTCATCCCACAAATATGGACCGTGCCCTCTAACACGCAAGGCAGGCAATTTTTCATCTTTATCAATCACTATTTTTGTATCAAATCCTCTTACTTCAACAGAACTTTGTCTGATAAGATATGAGAATAGCATCAGCTTGTCAACAAGCAAAGTGAAGTTTTTTTGATCATCTAGTTTGTGTTTTCTTGATTGCCTTTTGACAAACGCAGCATATTTTTCTTTATTCTGGTCTGTTACTGCTAATTGATATGTTGACTGGCATTCTTTTACAACATCATCAATCGTTGGCATTAATGTCATCGCTGCCCGCCAACTTAAAAGCTTAGCTGTAATATTTATATAGCAAGATTTCATTCCTCTTCTAAAGAGGTGATTTAGATGGTAAGTGCAAAAACACTTGGAATTGTGCAGTTGATTGGTGGCCTTTTGGCTTTGTGGCTTGGCTGGGGCGACTGGGCAGTTGTCATTTTGGCATTAGTGCTTGTCGTTATGGCAGTGCACCACTTTATGGAGAAATAAGCTTTAAAAGGGCTTTTTAGCCCTTTTTCTTCACTGAGTAGTAGTTATAAACCGTAAGATTTAAAAAGGGGAAACTATTCTATTTACTATATGGGGGAGCGACAAGGAGTAGATCCAGCTAGTACTGGCTTTTTTGCAAATGTTAAAGGATTAAGCAAGCAAGAGGTAGACGAGTTAGCAGAGCTTGTTCACGGCCTGGACGATAGGGATAAGCAGAAGCTCAGGGACAGGATGACCTTCATTCTTACAAAAACTCCTCTGGAACTAAGAGAGATACTGCGTCAAAACGCAGGAAGCATTCTGACTGCATGCGAAGATACTCTGGAGGCTGTTAGAAAGCATTCAGACGAGATGGACAAAAAGCTCGAAGAACATACAAGAGTCAAGCTAGGTCTTCTTGAGGAAACAATCAAAGCTGAAAAAGGTTATGTTGCAAATGCTGACACTTTAACAGATGAGCAAGTCCTCGCATCGTTTGTGAGGCAGGTTATTGAGCACACGTTTTATGCGCAGGACAACTTCAGAAATCTTCCTGGATTGGAAGAGGTCGAACATCCTGCTGCGACTATCGCTGCTTTCAAAAGAGGAATCAGGAAAATAATTTGGTCGTTCCAAACGCCTCAGCCTGGATTGCACAATGTGGATACCGAAATAATCAGGAGACAGGGAGTAGGCACAAAAGTTCTTAGCCTCCCAAAAGAAATCCACAAGCTGAATGACGAGCTTCAAAAATATCTTCGTTCACATGAAGGAGCGCGGGCAGTGCTTGCCGCAGAACAGGAGGCGCGTGAAGCGACTTCTGCGAAAGAACGCATAGAGCGTGAAAAAACAAGCCTTGAGGAAAAACTCGCGCAATTGGCAGGCACAGACGTTGGAAAGCTGAAGACTGAATTTGACGCTTACAAGGCAACCGCGCAGGAAGCCATTAGCCAAAAAGGCGCCGAGAACACCAGATTGGCACAAGAAGCAGCCGATGCTGTAAAAAAACTTGAAATCGCTGGAACAAGCTACGCTGAAAAGCAGACAGCATTGCAGACTGAATTGACAACTGCAAAGAGAAATTACGATAGCGCAAACAGACGTATCGAGCAATTGACAGGAATCGAAACCGCCTTGAGAAAGAAGATTAATGAATTTGAAGAAAAAAAGATTCCTAAACTGGAAGGCGACTTGGCTGCTGAAAAAGAAGCACGTTCCACTGCAGAAGCAGCCAATGCCTTGTTTGAGGAAGAAATTGAGCAAAGGAAACAGCAGTTGGAAAAAATTAAAAAGGAAAAAACAGAGTTTGAAAAAACCGCTGCTAAAGAAAAAGCAACGCTTGAAGAGAAAATTACTGAATTAACACGGCTCAATGGTGAGTGGTCAGCTGCATTTGATGAGGTATCAAGATTGAGGCAGGACGCTGAAAGAAGCTTAGCAGACAGTTCTTCTGCATTTGAGCTCAGCGAGATTCGTGCTGCGAAAGATTTGCATGACGCTAACAAGTCCATTGGCAGATGGAAGTTTGGAACTCTTGCAACATCGGTTGCTGCATTATGCATTGCAATAGGCGCCACTTATGCTGTCAAAAGCAGGAAGCCTCAGATTATTGAAAAAATTGTTGAAAAGCCAGTCATCCAGTATGTTGAAAAGCCTGTCGAGAGACCTGTGCAGCCAGATACTATATATTGGCCTGTTGCATTTGGCGCAGCTTATGATATAAAGAATGATGCTGTTAAATTGTTAAAAGAGACAATTAAAAGAATGGAATCTGAAGATGGCAGGCAGTATTCTGAGAAAGATATTGGTGAAGTATTGAAAAGAGTTTCTGGCAATGACAAAGTCATAACATTGACAGAAGTTGAGCGCGCAAATGATAATTTGGGCTACACTGTCTTGGTTGACGGAAAGAGATTTTACATTGGAAGGAATGAAAGAGAAAAGTTAAACGCAGTTATTAGTATTATGGAAAAAGAGCAGGGCAAAACGTATAATGCTGATGAAATTTCAAGGATTGTCAAGGCAACAGACAAGAATAATGACCGCACAATCACAAATGATGAAATAGCTGTTTTGAAAAGGCTTTTGGGCTATTGACTTCTCGATATTCTCCACGCAATATAGCCGAATCCTGCTGCAACTCCAAATGCAATCAATACAACAAGTGGAGCTTTGCTTGACAGCGGTCTTGTTGCAAATCCTGTCGGCTCACTGCCTGTGAGAAATTGTGACAGCAGGAACATTCCTGCCAGCACCAATATGAGGACAATGAATACTGCATACTCTTTTTTCATATTCAAGCAGGATAAATTATAACTTTAAAAATGTTTTGCCCTCCAGACTTTGTTAAGTTCTTTTGGAACATTGTAAAAGCATCTTTCAAGGAAGCAGGCATAGCCATCTTTCTTTAACTTTACTTCTTGTTTTCTTCCTATCAATCCTCCTTCTATTTCTGGGCCAAGAACAAGCGAGTAAGTTCCGTCTCTTTTATCATCGACTTCTACCCAGGCGTGAAGTCCTCCTCC
>DATDPK010000059.1:0-11995 GCA_035292785.1 Candidatus Nanoarchaeia archaeon | reverse complement strand
AAATCCTCTCTTCAGAAAAGGTTGAGGCAGATGAGCTTGTTTTAAAGTCTCTGGCAAGAAGAAGCGGCGGTGATTTGCGCGGCGCAATTACCGATTCTCAAGTCTTGTCCCAGTCAAATGCTTTGACTGTCTCTGGTCTTGAAACTTTGAGTGAGCGTGAGCACAGTGAGAGTATTTTGCAGGCTTTGGTCAAGATTTTGAAATCAACAGACCCTGTTGTTGCTGTCAGCGCTCTTGACTTTCTTGATGAGGATATTGATGAGGCTTTTTTGTGGATTGATGAGAATATGCCTAAGGAGTACAAGAATCCTCAGGATTTGGCGCGTGCTTACGAGGCTTTGTCCAAGGCTGATGTTTATCGTGGGCGGATTCGCAGGTGGCAGTATTGGCGTTATCTTGCTTATGTGAATGTTTTGATTACTGCTGGTGTTGCTGTTGCAAAGGACAAGAAGTCTTCTGCTTTTGTTCAGTATGAGCGCACTAAGCGTTTGCTTAAGCTGTGGATGGCTAATCAGAAGTATGCTCGTCGCAAGCGTGTTGCTGAGAAGCTTTCTCTTGCCACGCATTGTTCAAAGAAGAAGGCTTTGCAGGAAAGTCTGCCTTTTATTCACCAGATTTATCAAAAGAAGCATTCAAGCGCAGAGTTGATAACTAAAGAGTTGGAATTGGATGAGGAGGAGTTGGAATGGCTGGAAAAGTGACTGAATCAGATCTTGTTGTGTTGATGTATGCATCGCCTAATAATTGTTATATTCACGCGGTGTCTGTGCCGACTGCTCTTGCTTCAGAGCCAACTTTGAGATTGGACTTAGAGAAAAGAGTTTGGTCTTTTATGGCGTGGAACAATGTTCCTTTTGGTAAGAGCAGGAGTCCTTATCTTAATGGCCACGAGCATGCGCATGGCATTGTTGGTGTTTATAATAGAACTGACATTAGGCATCTGAATACTATGGTTCAAGATGCTATTGAGGCTATTAGGGCGAGAGGCCCTGTCGTTGATGTTGATTAGTATGCCACAATCTTTTTAAAGCGCCTGTCTTAACTTCAGCTATGGTTTCGTATGATGATATTGTCAATCTTGCATTAAGAAGAAGTTTGTTCTATCCTGCGAGTGAGATTTACGCAAATGCTCCGGCAGGTTTCTATGATTATGGTCCTTTCGGCGCCACTATCAGAAGAAAAATAGTGGAGCTTTGGAGAAAACAGTTAGTGCAAAAAGAGGACTTCTTTGAGCTTGACGGCGCTGTTACAATGCCTGAGGATGTTTTCAAGGCATCAGGCCATTTGACTAATTTCAATGACCCGGTCACTCAGTGCAAGAAGTGCAACACAATCCATCGCGCTGACAAATTATTGGAAGAACTAACCAAAAAACCGTTTAAGGAAGCAACTCCTTTGCCTGAGCTTACTGCTGCTTTGAAAGAGCATAAGGCAAGATGTCCTAAGTGCAAGGGTGAGCTTATGGATGTCCGCCAGTTTAATATGATGGTTAAGGCGGATGTTGGTGTTGGCGGAAAGACTTCTTGTTATTTGCGTCCTGAGACTTGTCAGACTATTTTTGTTGACTGGTCTCGTATGGTTAGGACTATGCGTGTCAAGCTTCCTAAGGGTATTTCTCAGGTTGGAAAGGCGTTTAGGAATGAGATTTCTCCAAGGCAGACTCTTCTTCGTCAGGTTGAGTTTTCCCAGATGGAGACCGAAGTCTTTTTTGACCCTGATGAAATCAATGAAATATCTCGCTGGGATGAAGTTAAAGATTACAGTTTGCGTATTATGCGTGCCGGCAGGGATAAAGTGGAAAACATTTCTGCTGAAAAGCTTGCCAAGGATAAGATTGTCAGTGGCAAAATTATTGCTTATTATCTTGCCCGCACTCAGCAATTATTCGAACAATACGGAATTCCGCTTGAAAAGATGAGGTTGCGTGAGTTGGACGACAAGGAGCGTGCCTTTTATGCCAAGGAGGGCTGGGATTTTGAGGTCGAAACCTCTTTAGGCTGGGTTGAGCTTGTCGCGAATAATTACCGTACTGATTATGATTTGAAAGGCCATATGGCTGGCAGCAAGACTGATATGAACTTCTTGAGGCAGGATAATTCTAAGTTTATTCCTCATATTTGGGAAATCTCAATCGGTCTTGACAGAACTTTTTATGCTGTTCTCGAGCTGAGTTATCGCCAGCAAAAGGACCGTGTCTGGTTGTCCCTGCCTTCATCTCTCGCTCCTTTGCACGCTGGTATTTTCCCATTGTTGTCAAACAGGCCTGAGCTTGTTGCAAAGGCAAGGGAAGTGTATGAGCATTTGCGTGGTTGTTATGAGGTTATGTATGATGAGTCTGGAAGCATTGGCAAGCGTTATGCCCGCTTGGATGAGGTTGGCGTTCCTTGGTGCCTTACAATTGATTTTGACAGTTTGAAGAACGATGATGTTACTATTCGTTATCGTGATACTGTTGAACAGAAAAGAATAAAAATAAGCGACTTGCGTGATGCTTTGTATAAGTTGATATCAGGAGGGTAAAATGGAAATTAAGGATTTGCAGTCAGGTCAGGGAAAAATCGACATTGTTGTCGAGATTGTTGAAGTTCAGGAGCCTCGCACTTTTGACAAGTTTGGCAAGGCTGGAAAAGTTGCTAATGCCAAGGCAAAGGACGCTTCGGGAGAAATAACGCTCACCTTGTGGAACGAGCAGTGTGATTTGGTCAAGGCTGGTATGAAAGTTCACATAATTAACGGCTATGTTTCAGAGTTCAGGGGCGAGAAACAGCTCGGCACCGGCAAGTTTGGCAAATTGGAAGTTGTCCAATAAGTTTTTAAACCAATTCTTTTCTTGTTTGTTTAGCGGGGGTGTAACTCAGCCTGGGAGAGTGCACCGCTGAAGCCGGTGATGTCGCCAGTTCAAATCTGGCCACCCCCATTTATTTCTCAGCAGTTTTCCATAAAACTTCAAAATAATTTGTATAACCTTCTGCTATCTCTTTATTCTTTATGACGATGATTATTGGTTTTTCTTTTATCAAGTGTATTGCAATCTTGTCCTCAAAAATAGTCGTTGTTGCCTCACTTTCAACATTCAAGTATCTTACCTGCATTATTCTTGTCATTTTGGTTGCTGGGTGGCTGCGGTATTTTTCATCCATAATAATTCTGCCCTTTAGTCCTTTCTTTTCCATTTCTTTCGCCAAAGCGGGCGCTTCATAGAATAAGTCATATAAGCGGCCTGTGGCCCCGAATGCCAGAAATGACTTGTGCTTCATTAGCTCTCTGACCATTGACCTTATTCCTTCTTTGCCTTCGTATACGCTGATTTCGTGTATTGTCGGTTTGATTTTTTCCAGCTGTTTGAGTTCAGGGACTAAGTCTTTGACAAATGTTTCCTGTCTTTTGATTGAATTCAATAAATTCTCAGGGCTGGCTGCTTCAAAGAACTTCTTTTTCTCCTTTATGACATAGTTTACAAGTCCTTTGTCTATCAGGTGATTTAGCACAGTGTATGCCAATGTCCTGTCCATGCTGATTTTTTTAGCCAATTCATTTGCAGAAATAGAGCCTCGCTTTAGCAGTTCTAAGTACACTTTGGCTCCATTGCCTGTCAGCCCCGCCTTCCTGAGCTTGTCTTCCAATGCTTCCATATTCAATAAGGCGGTGATTAATTATAAAAATGTTGTTATTTTTAATAACAACTTAAACTTATATACTCTAGTATATGCTTCTAAGTAGTGATGAAAAATGGCAGAAGACAACTTTGAAGACCGAGTATTACAGAAACTGAAAAAGGTAGCAGAGAAACTGGAAAAGGTAGAAGAGAAAATTGGCCCAAAAGGCTGCATGATGGGGTGCAGTTCATTGATAGGGGCTTTTTTTGGAACGCTTGACGTTTTGGCTAGCGGGTACCCAATAGCTTCTTTAGGGATACCTATATACGGGTTACTTTCTCAAGCAGGTAGTGATGAATACGCCCCCGGAGCCAGAGCAGTGGCAGAAGGTATGGCAAGAGATATGGGGATCCGAGGTATTGACCGGTTCAAAAATTTCGCCGCATATGTTCTTAGCGCAAGCATTCCTTTTGCAATCTATTACGCAAAGGATATTGCAGATTTGCTAACCTAATCTTACTCCGTCACCAATGCCGATACTCCTACTATCTGCGCGGCAATAATATTGAATATCAGCATTACTATTCCTGCGATTAAGCAGTATAGTATTGTGCTTCTCAGCAAATTGTTTCCCAAAAGATATCTTTCCTGTAGTTTGTCCGCTCCGTTCTCTATTCCATTTGATAATACTGTCAAGATATACACTATTTGAAAAACATAAATTCCGACAACTGCTTGGAAGTAATATGTTGGTATTCCATCGCCGAACAAATTCGCGAGTGTGCCTATTTGTGTTCCTGCCTGTTCTGTTCCTAAGTTTGTGATATTGGAAGAAAGCTTTCCAAGAATGTAAGTTATCATTGAAGTTATTCCAATTACAATGCCTGAAATCGCTGGAGTTAAGAACGCAATTTGTGATTTCATGTCAGAAATTATATCTGCCATCAAGTCTTTTAGTCTCTCATTTACCTTGTGTATTTCTTTGATATATCGTGCAACATTAAGCAGCGCCTGCGCTGCAATTAACGGTCCTTTTTTGATGCTTTCAATGAGCACTTTCATTGATGATTGTATGATCGCGCTTGGATAGTATGCGAGTGCTCCTGATTGTGGGTTAAAGATAGCATCTTTAACGCCCATTCCTAATTTGCTGATGTTCAAAGATACAAGTTTGAAGAATCTTCCTGATGTTGTGTCTTCCATTAGCGCTGCTACTTTTGGGAATGCTATTTCTGCTGGAAGCCCGTCGCCTAATCTATTGCCTAATTGGAATAGTGCTGATGAAAATTCATCTTCCAATTTTTTGGCTTCGTCTCTTATTTTGATGACGTTTGTGCTTCTTAGTCTGAAGTATAGTCCTATGCTTAGCGCGAGTGCAAGTGGGAAAAACAGCGACAATAAGCTTGCGCCTAATCCATACGGCCCTATGATTAATCCTGCTACTTGCTGGCTTTCTTTGTATTCCAGCATTTGGAATCCGCCTATGTCTATGTCATAGCCTGGATTCAGGGAATGTATTATCAAAGGAGAAAATGCTATCAGCCCAAGAACGCACCCGATGATTACTGCAATTATTGCCGGCGGTATCTGTAGTTCTAATTTTCCAAACTTTATCAGTATGTTCCTGTATTTTTTCAGTGCTGGGTTTAGTTCTGCTATGTCTGTGTCTCCGTATCCTGTTGGTCTTTTCGCAAGTATGTTTTTTCCAAGAAAGTACACTGTTATCGGCAAAACAACGTTATACAGCGTTGCAATGTGGTACCATTCTACTCCTTCCATAAAGCTGACGACAAGCGGCAGTATTACAAGTCCTAAGATTGGTAAAATAACTCCAAGCATGTGAAGCATTGTAATCGGGCCTTTCAAATTCTGCGCGTAGTGGAGCATTTTTTCGTATGTTCCGTCAAGAATTACGTCTAATGACTTATCCAGCAGTGATATTCTTCTGTCTTCTGATGTTTCATACAGTGAGCTCTCAACCAAATGGAATGATTCCACGAATTCCAGGTTGTATTTGCGCCATTGTTCCAAGTACAGTTCAAGTGAGTCTTTGATGTTTGAGTATTTTTCGCTTTCAACGTCCCAGATTATCTTGCGCAAGTCAAGGCTTAGTGGTGGCGCTAAATGCTCGGATGCAAATTCTATTGCGAGTTCCAGGTTTGACGTATGCCTCATATACGTGACCACATAGAATATGCACAGCACCATTTGGTTGCTGGCTTTCATTCTCCATATGTTTGCCAGGAAATCTGGTATTTTTGCGAGAATTGCTATCAGTGCGACTCCTGCCACTATGCTGAAGAATGCAAAGAACATGCTGTTCAGGAATAATACTGATATTAGCACTCCCAAAATTATGAAGATTATTGGAAACAGTAAGCTTAGCGCAGTCACTCCTGCTGGCGTGACTTGTAGATGGCAGCTGTTGAGGTTGTCTTGTATTTTTTCTGCTTTTTCTGGTTTGATTTTTAATTTTAGTATTTTTTCTGAGAAATTGCACGCCTTTTCATACAAAGTCATGTGTGGCGGCAGTATTTCTTGCCTGAATGTTTGGTATTCTCTGCTGTAGATTTGTGATGACGGCATTGTTGCCTGTAATTCCAATTGCTCAGATAGCTTTCTTTTGTATTTCGCTATCAATTCCTCGTCTGTCATTTCTTCACCGCTCTTTGCAGCCATTCGTTCCATTGGAAGAATATTCTTTCGCTGTCTAATCTTCCTGTTTCTTCTTTTACTTGTTCTGATATTCTGTGGAATTCGTCATTTGCCATTACGTAGAATTCTGCTTCTAAAATATCCGGTCTTTTTGCGCTTGCTTCAACGATTGTTTGTTTTATTTTTGCTCTTAGGTTTATGTTGTCCCAGACTGCGTCCCAGTTTCCTGCCCATTCTTTTACGTTTCCTGCTATTGCTTTGATTACGTCGCTGTCTCCCCTTAGCAGGTCATTTGTTGGTATCAGTGAGTCTGTCTGCGGGTCGTATTTGAATAAGTCTACAAATCCTCCTTCTGTTAATGGGTCGTCTTCCCATAGTTTGCGTACTTCTGTTATCTGTGTTACTCTTCTGAATCTATGTATTCCGTCTGGGCTTCTGACAGGATTGGCTACTACGATAATGTCTGTTGCTTTGAAGCTTGTTCTTGGCACTCCTAAGTCATTCACAACCCTGTCAAACACTCCGTATGGGCTGTCGCCGTGTATTGTTCCTGCCACGACGTTTGCCAGCGCTCCTACTCTCATTGCCTCGTACAATGCTCTTGCTTCCACGCTTCTAACTTCTCCTACTATCAGGCTTGAGTCTCCTAATCGCAATGTTGTCCTGATTCCTTCGTCTGCGCTTACTTCTGTTGTGCCTCTTGTGAGCGCAGATGCAACTTTCATGCTTTGTATGTTGTAGTTCAATTTTCTTAATGCGCTGACTGGCAGTTCTAAAGTATCTTCTATGGTGATTATTCTTGTGCGCCGCATTATTTCTACTATTACTGAGCCAAGTAGTGATGTTTTTCCTGAGCTTCTTGTTCCTGCTACCAGTAATGTTCTGCTTCCGTCTACCAGAAAGCTCAGCACTCCTGCAGCCAAAGGTGTGAGCATTCTGTTTTTTACAAATAATGGCAGTGTCCAGGGTTTGTCTCTGTGTCTTCTTAGTGCGAATGCCAGTCCTGTTGGGTTTAGTGGTGCTGTTATTGCTGCCACTCTTGCTCGCGCAGCCGGCAGCTCCAATTCTGTGTCTAATATCGGGTTCGCCTCGTCCAATGGCCTTCCTGATATCATTCTTAGTTTTGATGCCCAGCTTTCTCCTTCTGGTATTGTTGGGATTATGTTTGTTGTGCAGTCTCCGAATTCTCCGTGCACTATGAACATTGGCGTTCTTCCCATTGGTGAGTTGATTGTGATGTCCTGAATCTGCTCGTCTTCCAGCAATACTTCAATAAGCCCAAAACCAACCGTATACCTTACCAATATCTTTGCCAGTTCTTCTATTTCTTTGCTTCTCAGGTGAATATTCCTGTGGCCTGCGAGCTCTTCAATCAGGTCTGTTCCTACAGAAGTGAATACCTGCCTCATTCTTTCTGGGTCTACGAATTCTGGTCTTTTTGGCTTGTGTTCTGACATTATTTTTCGTGCTGCGTCCAGTAGTTCGTATTTTTCTTCTGTGAGTTTGAATTCTGCTGGCACTATGTGGTATAGGTATTGCACTGTGTCAGGGAGTTGGAAAATTGTAATCTCTGTCTCGCCTATTTGGTAGCTGGCGAGTTCTTCTCCTTCTGGAGGGAATGCTGCCATTAGTTTTGTGAACATGAAATCTGGTTTGATTACCGGCGTGAATATTCGCCTGTAGATTGTTCTGTCCCCTACTTTGAATCCTGCGAGATAGGGTGCTGCCATTTTGATGAGTTGTGTTTGTTCTATCAGCGATGTTGCTTCGTTTAGAAGTCTGTAGTATGTCTGCAGGCACGCAATTCCGTCTTGTGTTACCAGTCCTTCGTCTATTTCTCTTTTTTCTTCTCGCGCAAGTCTTTTTAGTTCAACGTATGCTCCTACAGGGTCTGCTTTGAACATTCTGTACAATAAATCCTGTATTTTTGCATATCTTGGATTAACCCATCTTGCGCACACTGGCTTTGCAAGCATTCCGTATGCGAATTTCTGTTTGACAAGCTGTTTGTATACTGCTGCAATCTGTAGAAGTGTTGTGACTTGGTTTTCGTCGTATTCAAAGTCTCTTTTTTGGACAAAGACTAATTTTGTTGCAGCCCCGGCTTCCGCCAGTATGTCGAGCGTCATGCTCATTAGTCTTGGTTCGTCTTCAAGTGAGGGAAAAAAAGAGCAGTTTTCGCAGTCTACTCTTATGATTATGTCTTCTCCTTCACGTATTACTTCGTATTTCCCGCACTCCACTAACCCACCTCTTTACTACTTACTTAGAGTCACGCAAATTTAAGAGAGTGTCTCTCCGATATTAGAGAGTTGAGGAGTATATAAACGTTTACCATGCCAGAAGAATCGCTTTCATTGGGTCCGCCGGTGCCTCCAGCGCCGGCTAAAAGACTTCCTTCTCTGCCTGAGATGGCTCCTTCCTCAGAGCAGTTGAATACTATTATGGCTCGTGTTCGTGTTAGTGAGGAGCGTTATGGTGAGTTGCGCAAGAAATTGCTTCTTGTTGAGCAGAATATGCTTGGCAATCATAAGAAGGCAATGTCTGAGATTAAGTCTTTGCAGGCTGAGATTAATGAGGTCAAGCGTACTATGCTGGCTGTCGAGGACAGGATTATTACCGTCATTAAGGAGATTCGTTTGACTGCCAGAAAAGAGGATGTTGATGTTTTGAAGCGTTATCTTGAATTGTGGGATCCTGTTAAGTTCATCACGAGTGAGCAGGTTGAGAAGATTATTGATGAAAAGCTTGGCAGGCATAAGAACGAGGTTGATGAGCCCCCTCCTCGTTACGATTCTCCTTAGAACTCAATAGAAACGTTTAAAAACCATTGTTGTCTTTGTTTGTTAAAAAGAGTTGATGTTTGATGGCATTGATGGACTTGTTTAAGAAAAAAAAGGAAGATGTATCTCCTCCTGCAATGCCTCCAATGCCGCCTATGCCTCCGCCTTCTGAAGTTCCTATTAGTCAGGTTGTGAGTATGCAGTCGCAGGGATTGTCCAATAATCAGATTATTCAGTCTTTGCAGCGTCAGGGGTTTGCTCCCCAGCAGATTTATGATGCTCTTGCTCAGGCAGAAGCCAAGAGGAGCATTGAGCCTATGGAAGTTCCTGGCGAGTCTGCTTTCAGGCCTGCTGAAAAGCCCAGTCATCCTCCTTCTGAGGAAATTGCTGAGCAGATTATTGAGGAGAAGTGGCGTGAATTGCAGAGAGAGCTTGCAAAGCTGAATGAGTGGCGTGATGCTCTTGGTTCAAGGATGGATAAGCTTGAGCAGAGTGTTGTTGATGTGAAAACTGATTTGGATGGTTTGCATAAGGCTATTGTTTCTCGTATCGGCGAATACGACAAGAGTTTGCTTGATGTCGGCACTGAGATTAAGGCTATGGAGAAAGTTTTCCAGAAAGTCTTGCCTGAATTAACAGGTAACATTCAGGAGCTTTCAAGGATTACGAAGAACGTTAGAGAGCCTTCTAAAAAGTAAGTTATTCTGAGCTCGCCATTTTTCCTATTGTGAAGAAAGCGATTAGTAATACTACTATCATTCCGAGTACTTTTGGGTGGAATAGCGTCTGCCAGAATCCGAGTTCTCCTGTGTCTACTTTTTCTTCTCCGCCTGCAAGTTCTGCTATTGCTTTTTGCTCATTTATTACTGTGAACAGGCTTCCTAACCCAATTATCAGCATTATTGACAGCACCCAGAAGCTGAATGCTCCTCCGTAGTTGTCTCCTGTTATTACGTCCATTACTGTTTTTTCTGATATTCCAAAGCTCATGTAAGCCAGCATCATCAGGATTCCAAATATTATGAACAGTACAAACCACGGTGCCATCATGTTGATTGTTTTGATTGCGATTTGTGAGAACAGCGTCATTAGTGCGGCAAGCACTGCAATCAGCGCCGCCATTCCTTGCCTTTCTTTGAATATTGGAGTGCGTGTTAGTATTGCATAAACAAGAATTAAAACTAATAGAAACGGAAATATTCCTGTGAAGTGTTGCAGTGCTGTTATGTCGAGTGGTGTTGCCATTTTATGGGTGTCCGAACCATCCTTTTAGTCGTTTGTATGGATCTTGTCCTGCTGCTGTTGGTTCTCTTGGCGGGCTCATTACAAACCACGCAACTAATGCCATTGTTAATAATACGATAATTAATGCTTGTGTGTTTTGGTCCATTGCCCATCTCGGCACAAATGCAGGGAATGCTGCCTTTATGATGACTGCAAGCAGTGCAATAATTGCAATTAGCCCCATTATGAAATGTATTGGCTGTGGCGGTTTGTCTTTTGCAACAAGTCCTATTAGAATCATTGAGAGCACGATTGCTACCAGCAGTATCATTGTGTTTGGCAGGAATTGATTGATTATTCTTATCGGGTCCATTTCTGGCGGATAGTATCCTACTGTGTGTGGTATGACGATGAGCATTGCTATTGCCAGCGCTAATATTCCGTTTATTTTTCTGTCCGGAACGTCATTTGCGCCTTTTTTTACTTTGAAAATCGCAACTTTTTGCAGTATTGCGAAGATTATTGCAAAAATTAGTATTGTTGGCAGAATAAAATCTTGGAATCCCCAGCCTTGCAGCGTGGTAAATACTGCTCTTAGTCTTTCTCCGCCTGTTGGGTATGTGAATTGAAACATTATGTTGTTCCGCCTTTGAACAGTTCTTCTATTTTCTGCATCCAGGTTTTTGTTGGTTCTGGTTCTCTGAGTATGAACCACGCTACTCCGCCCATTGTTAGTAATATTAAGATTAGTGATTGAGTGTTGGGGTCGCTTGTTATCCATGTTGGCGCGAATGCAGGGAATGCTGCTTTGACTATGACCAGGCCGAGTATGATTAATGATGCAAATCCTACGAGTGCAAGGATTGGGCTTGGTATTTTTGCGCCTACAAGCCCGAGTAGAAGCATAACAACGAATATCGCCAACAGTAGTATTCCTGTGCTTGGCAGGAAGTTCATTATTATCATTACTGGGTCTGCTTGCGGAGGATAGCTTCTTGTTATGTGCGGTATTACTACAAGTGCTGCTATGACAAATGCTATTATTCCGTTTATTTTTCTGTCTGGCTTGTCGCCTTCTTTGAATATTTCTATTTTTTGCAGTATTGCGAATACTAATATAAAGATAAGAATGAATGGTAATAGTGCGTCAGCAAATCCCCAGGCTTGTAGTGTTTGGAAGACTCCTTGTATTTGTCCTCCGCCGTAGTATGGTGCTTGGAATAACATTTTATGTACTTCCTCCTTTTGGTTCTTTTGCTATCCAGTACATGAACAATATTACTGCGATTATTAAAACTAACGCAGCAACTGCTGTGTTTGTGTAGAACTGCAGTAAAAAGCTTATGAACACTTCCAGCCAGCTTTCTCCTGTTTCAAGTTTTATCGCGTCAAGGAATATGAAAACAATTCCAATGAATATTATTACTCCGAACAATATTCTCCATCCTCTGTCTAATGCTCCTCCTACTCCTTTGTCTGTAATATCTTTTGTTGTCACGAATGAGCCTATAAGCATCAAAAAGAATACGACTAGCAATAATAGAATTATTATTTGGCTGCTTATTGCTGTTATCGTCTCAACAAGTTTGCTGCTCGCTACTACTAAGAACGCTACTACAAAGCTTACCATTGCGTTCAAATTCTTTTTTGTGTACGCTTCGCCCTTTACTGTTTCTGTGCCGAACAGCTTTGTTTTTTCCAGTATTGCGAACATTATTGTGTATACAAGGATGAAAG
>DATDPK010000058.1:0-21723 GCA_035292785.1 Candidatus Nanoarchaeia archaeon | reverse complement strand
TTGAAAAGAGAGTTCTCTTCCAACCAGCCCTTCCCTCAGCTTGTCCTTGGCAAGTTCTTTACTAAGAAGATTAACAAAGTCGCTGCTGCTTTGCTGAAGGAAAAGTTTTACGAGCATAATTCTGATTTGTACCAGTTCCAGCAGACTGATGACTGCAGGAATGCAAAACAGCCGGCAATAAAACAATTTCATAAATTCTTCAGCTCTAAAGAGTTCATCCAGTTCATCTCAAAAATAACAGATACACAGCTTAAGTTCATTGATATGTCTGGCTTCATCTATGACGACACAGACTACTTGTTGCCTCACGATGACCGTTTGTCTGGAAGAAAGATTGCATATATAGTAAATCTTACAAAAAACTTCACTAAAGAAGACGGTGGCGCATTGCAGTTCTTCAAGGATAACAAAATCGTGAAATCTATTCCTCCAACTTTCAACACTTTCACAATCTTCAAAGTCTCTCCTAAATCTTTGCATCAGGTTCAAGAAATAGTCACAAACAAGAAGCGTTTATCGTTCGCAGGGTGGTTTCATGCTTAATCCAAAATATGATGTGACTGTTTTGTCTGAGGCAAGGAAGTACTTGATGAAGAATGGTAATGTTCAGTTGCTTGATATTCTTTCAAGCAAAGGTTTGAAGAAATTGTCAAATGCAAAGTGGTCTCATAAATATGAGCCGTTGAAGTTCTCTGTTCACGTTGCAAATCCTCCAATTATTGAGCGTTTGCCTGCGCTTTTGCAGTTCTTGACTGGGTTGAAGCAGTGGAAATACTCTTTTCTATCTCTCAAACAGGGTGATTATTCAGTTTTGTATGACAAGTTAAAGCCGAGTAAAGGCTTTGCTTTCTTTTTGGATATTAATTCTCTTGATGAGTCTTGGGGCGGTTATACTTCTTTTATGAAAAAAGAGGAAGTCTTTCGTGTTGTTCCTAAAAAGAATTCTTTGACTTTAATCAACCAGTCTGGCTTGCGCCATTTTCACAAGTATGTTGACCATAAAGCAAGAAATCCAAGAATTTTCTTATATGGTGTGTTACAATAATCATTAAATAAGATTGTGTTTTTGCTTTTTTGTATGCTGTTAAGTCGTAATGTTTTGAAGGAGTTGATTCTCAATAAGCAGCTTATAACAGAATATGAGGACATTGATAAGCAGTTGACTGCAAATGGTTTTGATATTCGCCTCGGCGCTATTGTTGAAGTGCTTGATGGCGGCAAATTGTCAATTTCAAAAGCTGATATTCGTCCTCCAAAGCTTGGCAAGGCTGTTGTTTTGCCGGGTTTTGAAAAGCGTCTTGAAGGTTATGATATTAAGGAATTAATCATCGGCACTGGTGTTGTAAAGCTTGACCGCCTTAAGCCCTATCTTGTTATTCCTTGCGAATTCATTAACACGCCTTCTGACTTGATGTTTCATATCAATGCAAGAACTTCTTTGTTTAGAATCACGCAGTCTCTGCTTGGCTGTACAATCGGCGAAGCCGGTTTCAAGGGTTTTCTCACGTTTATGCTTTTTCCTGTTCTTGACAGTGAGATTGAGCTTGGCGCCCGTATTGCTCAGTTGTCTTTCTCAGAATTGAAAGGCGAGGCTAATTACGAGCATCAGAATGAAACTAATTATCAGGGCGGCAAGCTGTTTTAGTAAGGTTTTTATCTTTAAATCACTTATTTATTTTTTATGATGTACAACTTGTACAAGGTTGCGTCTTCTTTGCTTTGCAATATTTGGGACGAGCTTTATTATGGTGGTCCTAAGCCTAAAGAACAGCCTGTACAGGATGTGCCTCAGTTCACTGTTTTGTTGCGTCAGGGGCGTGATGCGCTTAATTCTGGCGATCCGAAAAAGGCGATTTTCTTGTTTCTCAGGTCGTTGGAGTTTAATCTTGATGAGCGGGTTCGCAGAGCTGAGGATGCATACAGAAGCCGTATTGATGCTTACGAATCTTACGTGCTTCTTGGGCAGGCTGCATTGCAGCACTATATTGATGGGCGGTTAATTGATACAAGTATGTATGAAACAGCGTGGAGGTATTTTGACCGTGTTGCTGATTGCGTGTGGTATCCTAAGTTTCAGGTTGAGGCAAATCTTGGTCTGGCAAAGCTTTCTTGGTTGGTAAGCGAGGACGAGGAAGCAATGGATTATTTGGAGACTGCAGTCGTTACAATGAGGTCTATGAATATTAATGACGCTGACTTGGAGAAAAGAGTGGCTGCCTTGGAGGCAGAGTTAACTCAGCCGTAAACTCTTTGAAAGTTCAGCCAGATATTGTTCGCTACTTCTTCTGGCGTGAATTTTTTGATTTCTGCTATTTTCTTGACAACTTCCAAGACATTTGCCGGCTCGTTTGGAAAGCTGCCGTCTGGTGATAAGTATGGCCCGTCTGTTTCTGTTGTTATTTGGTTTATGTTTGCCATTTCTGCGAGTATTTGGAAGTGCTGGCTTTTTACTATGTTTGTTGGTATTGAGAATATGTAGCCTGCATCGTTTGCTTTTTTTATCAAATTCTTTCTTCCTTCAAAGCAGTGTAGCACAACATGCTTAATCTTGCTGCTTGTCAGCATATTTATGCAGTCTTCTTCTGCTTTGCGGGTATGAACTATAATCGGTTTTTTCAATTTCTCTACAAATTCTATTATTCTTGCAAAGTTTTCTCTTTCTTTTTTCTGTAGTTCTGCATCTTTTACCCAATGGTAGTCCAGTCCTACTTCACCAACTGCTGCAATCTCGTTTTTGTGTTGCTTGATGAACTCAAATTCTTTATCCAAATCAATTGGTCCTTTGTATGTTCTTAGCCCTGCTTCAACATCCTGTGGCAATCCTAATGCATCAACTGGATATATTCCTAAGCTTGCCCTTACTAATGGCGCGTATTTCTTGGCAATCTCCAGTGCTTGCTGGTTTGTTGGCGGATTAATGCCAGAGCATATTATTGCTTTTACTCCTGCTTTTTTGGCTCTTTCGATGGTTTTGTCTAATTCTTTGTATTCTGCGTGCATCAGATGGCAGTGGTCGTCTACGAGTATCATAAGTGCAAAGAGAAATTACTTGTTTATATGATTTTGTAAATTTCTATGGCGATGAACACTGCATAAAGGCCTAATAGAATTAATCCGTGTTTCCAGGTTAGCTTTTTCTTGTTCATCCAGAACATTATTGTTGTGATGGCAAGTGCGAGGAATATTACTGAGTTCATTGCTTGGCTTATGTCTACTGCTATTGGTTTTATTATTGCCACCAGCCCAAAAAACAATATTAGTTCTATTATCAGCGAGCCCAGTAAGTCTCCCAGTCCTATGCTTGCGTGTTTTCTGTATAGCGACCTTAATTCTACTGACAGGTCTGGTATTGTTGTTCCGATTCCGATGACTGTCAGAGCGATGAAGTATGCTGGGATGTTGAAGTATTTTGCAATTTGGATTGAGCTGAACACAAGCCAGGTTCCTGAGAGCATTAGTGCTGCAAAGCATCCTAAGAATATGAACACGTCTTTCCATATTGTTTTGAATCTTACGCTTTTCTTGATTTTTCCCAGTGTTCCTTCCATCTGCCATAGTTTCAGCAGGTATGCGGCAAATGCTCCAACGAGTATTACGCCGTCTGCCCTGCTTAGCAGGCCGTCGAATGCCAGAACAAATGGCAGCATTAGTGCTGTCCACATTATGAAGCGTTGTTTTGTAAAAATGGACGGCTCAAGTTTGATTTCCTTGCCTAACAAGCATAAAATTCCCAGAGCGAGTCCTGCGTGCACCATGTTGCTGCCGAGTATTGTTCCGAATCCAACGCCTGATTGTCCTGTTAGAAATCCTGTTAGCGAGCTTATAATCTCTGGCGCTGATGCAGCCATCGCAACAACCACGAGACCGATTATTGCTTCGCTTAGCCCTAATTTTTTTGCATAATCAGATATTGCATATACTATCAGGTCTGCGCTTTTGAATAGTATGTATAGGCTGGCAAGGAGAACCAGGCCGTTGAACAGTAATGGGTGCGCTAATCCTGCTGGTATTAATGGCATATGTGCTCTTCTTGGAGTGTTTCTTTAATTATTTAGCTATACTTGTCGAGTAGTAACCTTTATATATTGCCACCCTTCTCACTTTTGGTATGGGAGTTGTTGGATTGCAGTTTGAAAAGATTGTGGTTGAAAAATTCGGCCCAATCAAGGGAAAAATCACTGTTAACAATAATGTAGTTCTTACTAATGTTGAGAAGGCTGACCTTGCTCTTGGTTCTATGAAGCAGAATGCTGCCAAGTTCCAGTTTGAGTTTACTGCGAATTATGAGCCAAAGCTTGCCCTTATTACTTTGAAGGGTTTTTTGACGTTCTTTGATAAGCCTGACGCTGTTAAGGATATTGTTGACGGCTGGAAAAAGGATAAGAAAGTTCCTAAGGACGTTATGTCCAGTGTTTTGAATACTGTCTTGTCCAGGTGCAATGTGGAGGCTATGTTGTTTGCAAGGGAAGTCAACTTGCCGCCTCCAATTCCTTTGCCCAAAGTACAAGTGAAATAATCCTTTAAAGGCAAAACTTTTTATATTTACAAGGCGATTAATGTACAGGGTTAGGGCTATATGGCAGATGTCAAGTTAAAGGTTGCAGAAGCCATTCAGGACGACGTTAACAAGGGCATCGTCAGGATGGACAGCAGTTTTATGCGTGAGATAGATGTCAGGCCGGGCGATATTGTTGAGATTGAGGGCCCAAGAAAAACTGTTGCCATTGTTGACCGTGCTTATCCTGGCGATATCAGCTTGAATATTATTCGTATGGATGGTCTTAGCAGGAAGAATGCAAGGACGAGCATTGGCGAGCTTATTGCTGTGCGCAAGACTGTTGTTTCTCAGGCGAAGAAAGTTGTTATTGCCCCTGCAAGAGAGGGCATTGTTGTTCGTGCGTCTGCTAATATTTTCAAGCAGGGTTTGCTTGGCCGTGCTTTGATTAAGGGTGATATTATTTCTCTTGGTGGTGCAAGGCGCAGGCGTTCTGCTTTGTCCGGCTCTCCTATGTTTGATGAAGTGTTTAATATGATGGAAGAGTCTATGATGGCTTATGGTTTTGGTGATTTGAAGTTTGTTGTTGCCGAGACCGGCCCGAAGAGTGCTGTTATTGTTACCGAGCAGACTGAGGTTGTTCTTAACCCTGAGGCGATTGAAGTAAGGGACGAGGTTGTTCCTGAGGTTGCTTATGAGGATATTGGCGGTTTGGAAGATGAGATTAAGAACGTTCGTGAGATGATTGAGCTTCCTTTGAAGCATCCTGAAATTTTTCAGCGTTTGGGTGTCGAGCCTCCTAAGGGTGTTTTGTTGCACGGCCCTCCTGGCACTGGTAAAACTTTGCTTGCCAAGGCAGTTGCTAACGAGACTAATGCTCATTTTATCTCAATCAATGGTCCGGAAATAATGTCCAAATATTATGGCCAGTCAGAAGAAAACTTAAGGAAAAAATTCGAAGAAGCAGAAAAAAACGCGCCTGCAATTGTTTTCATTGATGAGATTGATGCTATTGCTACAAAGAGGGAGGAAACCAAGGGCGAGGTTGAAAGAAGGGTTGTTGCCCAGTTGCTTGCTTTGATGGATGGTTTGAAGTCCCGTGGCAAGGTTGTTGTTATTGCCGCAACTAATGTTCCGAACATTCTTGATCCCGCTTTGAGGCGTCCGGGAAGATTTGACAGGGAGCTTGAGATTGGTGTTCCTAACAAGGCTGGCAGGCTGAATATTTTGAAGATTCACACGAGAAATATGCCGTTGGCAAAGGATGTCAGCTTGAAAGAGCTGGCTTCAGTGACTCACGGTTTTGTTGGTGCTGATATTGCTTCTTTGGCTAAGGAGGCCGCTATGATTGTTTTGAGGCGTGTGCTTCCTGATTTGATGCAGGGCAAGGATGAGCCACTGCCTAAAGAGGTTCTTGAGAAGTTGCAGATTTTGAAAAAGGATTTCCGTGATGCTTTGAAGGTCGTGCGTCCTTCTGCTTTGCGTGAGGTTATGGTTGAAATTCCGACTGTCAAATGGTCTGATGTTGGTGGAATGGAAGAAGTTAAGCAGGAGTTAAAAGAAGCAGTCGAGTGGCCTTTGCAGCATCCTGAGGCGTTCAGGCGTCTTGGCGTCAGTCCTCCGAAGGGTATTTTGTTGTATGGTGCTCCTGGCACCGGCAAGACAATGTTGGCTAAGGCTGTTGCGAATGAAAGTAAGGCTAACTTTATTGCTGTTAAGGGTCCTGAATTGTTGAGCAAGTGGGTTGGTGAGTCTGAAAAGGCTGTTAGAGAAGTTTTCAAGAAAGCCCGCCAGACTGCTCCTACGATTATTTTCTTTGATGAGATTGACAGCTTGACTCCGAGAAGGGGTATGAGCAGTGATTCTAATGTTACTGAGCGTGTTGTCAACCAGTTGTTGACTGAGATTGACGGCCTTGAGGGTATGCACGATATTGTGATTATCGGCGCGACTAATAGGCCTGATATGTTGGATACTGCTTTGTTGCGTCCTGGCAGGTTTGACCGTATTATTTTGACTCCTGTTCCTGACTTGCCGTCTCGTTTGGAAATTTTCAAGGCTCACACTCACGGTATGCCTTTGAAGGATGTTGATGTTGAAGAGCTTGCTGATAAGACGGACGGCTATGTTGGTGCTGATATTGAGGCAATCTGCCGTGAAGCTGCAATTCTTGCCTTGCGCGAGGACATTTCTGCCAAGGAGGTTGCTATGTCTCACTTTGAGGATGCTTTGAAGAAAGTTCCTCCGTCTGTTACCAAGGATGTTGAGAAGACTTATGAAGACTTGCGTGAGCGTTTCAGAAGCGCTCGTGCTAAGGAAATGAAGAAAGAGCTGCCGATTTATTTCGGTTAAGTTTTAATACCTCTTCATTTCTCGCACTTGAATGGTCTCTCATTTGTTGGATGATTTGCAGAAGTTTGATGAAGCGCTCATGCGTGAGCATTATTTGAATAGTTCTGGTCAGAAGGATGAACTTGAGAGTTCTAAGATTTACAAAAAATTCAAGCATCTTTTCTCCAAGGAGCATATTGCTGAAGCCAACAAGGGCGTTTCAAGCAGGGAGGGAAAACTTTTGTATGATGTTTTTGTTGGTAATTTTATTGGCAATGAGTTGAAGCGTATTACTGATAAGTCGAGTTCTTTTGAGGCTTCTGCAACTGTTGAAGTTAGTGGCCAGAAGGTTCCTTTCCGCCAGATATCAGCGCTTGTTATGAATGAGGACGTGCGTGAGAAGAGAAAAATCTATTACGAGTCTACCAAGCCTGTTAAGAAAAAGCTTACTTCTTTTGAAAAGCGCGCTTGGGCGAAGGTTTACAATCTTACCAGTGAGCTTTCCGGCAGGTCTTATGTTGATTATTTGTCTTTTATTAAAGAAGTTGATTATGATGCTCTTGCTGTTCAATTCAGAGAATTTCTTGTTAAGACAGAAGAACTTCATCGTCAGCAGATTGAGAAGAACATGGCGTCTATTGGTGTGAGGCTGAAGGAGGCTCAGCAGTATGATTATGCCTGTTTTGCCCGTGCCAAGCCTTTTGACCAGTTCTTCAAGAAGGAAAAGTTGGTTGATGTGGCAAAATCTTTCTGGCGTGATGTTGGAATTGATATTGAACAGCAGAAAAATGTAATTTTGGATGTTGAAGATCGTGCTAAGAAGGTTCCGCGCGCATTTTGTATGCCTGTAAGAGTTCCTGATGAGGTTATTCTCGTCATCAAGCCTCACGGTGGTCAGGACGATTACCAGGCTTTCTTGCACGAGTCCGGCCATACGGAGCATTTTGCGAATACTGATGCGTCCTTATCTTATCAATTCAGGCAACTTGGGGATAACAGTGTGTCTGAGAGTTATGCTTTCCTGATCGAGTATTTATTATCAAACACGTTGTTCTTGCAGAAGTATTTGCAGATGTCTGAGGCTGATGCGAAGAAATTTTCTGATTTCATTATGGAGCAAAAGCTTCAGGCTTTCCGTCGTTATGCTGCTAAGGTTATTTATGAATTAAAATTGCATCGCAATGATTTAACAAAGCTTGATGATAAATTCCAGCCAGCCGCTGGTGCTTATGCCTCTCTTGCTAAGATGTATGCTGACATTCTTACTAAGGCAACCAAGATTAATTACAAGCCTGAGAGCTACTTGCTTGATGTTGATTCTGGTTTGTATGCTGCTGATTATTGTCGCGCTTGGATGTTTGAAGTAATGATTAAGAAGAAGCTTGAGGAAAAGTTTGGCAGGAATTGGTTTGAAAAGTCTGAGGCTGGCTCTTTCCTTAAAGAAATGTGGAAGTGCGGCAATAGTTCCAAGAATGTTAACGAGCTTGCAAAGATGATTGGTTATGAGAAAGTTGACATTGCGTTTATAACGCAGGATTTCTTGGATTTCTTCAAACAGTAAACCTTTTAAGCCATAATATTTCCATTCTCCTTATGAACGCTAAAGCCGGTGATAAGGTTAAGCTAATAACTTCTGATGGCGAGTTCGAGGGTATTCTATTGCCGCGTCCAGAGCTTTTGTCTCAGGACATTTCTGTTCTCAAGCTGAAGACAGGCTATAATATTGGCATTGAATCCAAGAAAATAAAGAAAATAACAATTTTGGAAGAATACAAGTCCCCAATACCTAAGGCAAAAAAGCTTAAGCCAAATCCTGACCTGCCTACTGTTGCAATTTTGTCAACAGGCGGCACTATTTCTTCAAGGATCGATTACCGCACAGGCGGTGTTTATGCTGATTATTCTGCAGAGGATTTTGTTGCAATGTGTCCTGAGCTTTCAGATATTGCGAACATTCGTGCAGAAAAGGTTATGTCTGTTATGTCTGAGGACGCAACTTCTTCTGATTGGGTGCGTATGGCAGAAGAAGTGCTCAAAGTAATCAACGATGTTGATGGTGTCGTCATCACTCACGGCACTGACACTATGCATTTTACCAGCGCTGCTCTTTCATTTTTGTTGAAAGATTTGAACAAGCCTGTCGTTATCACCGGTGCTCAAAGGTCAATTGACCGTGGCAGTTCTGATGCTTTTATGAATTTGACTTGTGCTGTTACTGCTGCTGCAAAGTGGGATGGCTCTGGTGTTGTGATTTGTATGCACGGTTCTATGGAGGATAAGTTCTGCAATCTTTTGCGCGGCACTAAAGTAAGAAAAATGCATACTTCAAGGCGTGACGCGTTCCGCCCTATTGATGATGAGCCTTTGGCTGCTGTTTTTACTAATGGCGGTATAGAGCTTGTTGATGATAATTATCAGAAACGGTCTAAGTCAAGGGCTTCTTTGCGTTCTTTGGACTCTAAAGTAGCATTAGTCTACGTTTATCCTGAGATGGACCCGGGTATTATTGATTATTTTGTGAAGAAGAAAGTTCATGGTATAATTCTTGCAGGCACTGCTCTTGGTCACATTCCTTTGAATAATCCCAAGTCTTTGGAGCCTGCTTTGAAGAAAGCGATTAAGGCAAAGATTCCTTTGTTTGTCTGCAGCCAGACTTTGTATGGCCGTGTTAATCCTTATGTTTATACTAATTTGCGCAGGCTGAGTATTGGTCTTGGCGCGGTTTACTTGGCTGATATGCTTCCTGAGGTTGCTTACGTTAAATTGATGGTTGCTTTGAAGGAGAAGAGCCCTGTTGAGTTTATGAAGGAAAACATTGCAGGTGAGATTAGCAGTCGTGAAACTGACGATTGCTTTTTGAGATGAAGACTGAGAGGGAGATGCTTGATAAGATTAAATGGGATGAAAAAGAGGACAAAAGTGCTTACATTATTGCTTACAAGGACAAGGATGTGCTTAAGGAAATCAAGTTTACTGATATCAAGCGTGTTGAGGATGAGTTTATGATTATTGACATTAATGGAAGGGAGACGAATATTCCTTTGCATCGTATTAAGATGATTAAGAAGAATGGTGAAATTATATGGCAAAGATAAAGTGTGGTTTGGAAATTCATCAGCAGCTTGATTGCAAGAAATTATTCTGCGAGTGTCCTTCTGTTATTCAGGAGAACACTCCTCATTTCACGATTATGCGTAAGTTGCGTGCTGTTGTCGGCGAGACTGGTGAAATAGATATCGCGGCTGCTGCAGAAGCTATGAAGGGCAAGAAGTTTATTTACGAGGGTTATGATGATAATTGCTGTTTGATTGAGCTTGACGAAGAGCCTCCGAGAAATTTGCGTGAGGAAGCTTTGCTTGCAGCAGTTCAGGTTGCGAAGCTGTTCAAGGCAAAATTTGTTGATGAAGTTCAGGTTATGCGTAAGACTGTTGTTGATGGCAGTAATACTTCTGGTTTCCAGCGTTCTGCTTTGGTTGCTTATGATGGAAAAATTGATTCTTCTCTTGGCAAAATTTCTATTCCAACAGTTATTGTTGAAGAAGATAGTGCAAGACTAATTAAGGATGAAAATGACAAGACTGTTTTCCGTCTTGACCGTCTCGGTATTCCTTTGTTGGAAGTTTCTACTGGTCCTGATATTGTTTCTGCTGAGCAGTGTGCTGAGGTTGCTGAGAAGCTTGGTCTTTTCCTGCGAAGCACTGGCAAGGTTAAGCGCGGTCTTGGCACTATTCGCCAGGATGTCAATGTCTCGATTGAGGGTGGTGAGCGTGTTGAGATTAAGGGCGCTCAGGATTTGAAATTGTTGCCTAAGATTGTTGAATTGGAAGCTTTGAGGCAGGAAAATTTGCTTGAGATTAAGCGCGAGCTTGCAAAGCGTAATGTTAAGTCTGTTGTTGCCCAGATTGTTGATGTTTCTCGTTATCTGGTTAATTCCAAGTCAAAGGTTATCAAGTCTACTTTGAGTAATGGCGGTGCTGTTCTCGGCATTAGCTTGTCTTGTTTCAAGGGATTGATTGGCAGGGAATTGCAGCCAGGCAAGCGTCTTGGCACTGAGTTTTCTGACCGCGCCAAGGTTTCTGCTGGTGTTGGCGGTGTTTTCCACAGTGATGAGTTGCCGAATTATGGCATTACTCCTGATGAGGTTGAGTTGATTTCAAAGCATTTGGATTGCGGTTCTCACGATGCTTTTGTTTTGGTTGCTGATTTGAAGGATAAGGCTGAGCGCGCCTTGCAGGCGGTTATTTTGCGTGCAAATGATGCATTAAGAGGGGTTCCTAAGGAGGTTCGTCGCGCAAATCCTGATGCCACAACGACTTATATGCGTCCTATGCCTGGTGCTGCTCGTATGTATCCTGAGACTGATGTTTTGCCTGTTAGAATTACTAAAAAAATGATTGATTCTGTTGAATTGCCTGAGCTTATTGAGCATAAGATTGGCAGGTATGAGAAGTTGGGGTTAGGCCACGATTTGGCTGAGCTTGTTGCAAAGTCTGACCGTACTGATTTGTTTGATAATTTTGTAAAGTCGTTCAAGGAGCTTAAGCCCGCTTACATTGCCGAAATCTTAATGACTTCAGAGCGTACTATTCGCCGCCAGTTTAATGTTGATATTTCTCCAACTGATGAGGATTATTGCGATTTGTTTGAGGCATTGGAGCACGATGAGATTACCAAGGAGAGTGTTCTTGAAATTTTGAAGGAAAAGCGTCCTGTGAAAGAGGTCTTGCCCCGTTTTAAGTTATTGTCTGACAGTGAGTTGGAAAGGGAATTGAAGCGAATTATTGAGGCAAATCAGAAATTGCCATTCAATGCCTTGATCGGCAAGGCAATGTCAGAGCTTAGAGGCAAGGCTGCTGGTCAGAAGATTGTTGAATTGTTGAAGAAGCTTGCTAAATAGATTTTTGATTTCAATAATGCTTTTATACCCTTCTAATTGTTTTTTTATTTCATGACTGATTTGGTTTCGAAATTATCCGATGAGCAGAGGATTCTTGCTGAAGTTTCTCTTCGTGCTGTTTGTCCTGATGACGGCAAGTATGGCAAGGCGACTGGCGATTTGTCTGGTTATTTGAGTGCTGAGGCTGAATGGCGTTCTTGTGTTCTTATTCAGAGGTTTCTTTTGGAGACAAGGGCTGAGTTTGGAAAGGCTGATCCTAAGTATGCTGATGAGGTTGCCGCTGCTGTTCCTAAGATTAGTCCTTTGAATATTAGTCTGCTTGAGGAGCAGGTAACTCGTCACGACCAGCTTGCCGTAATTGAAGAGCTTGGTCGTTTTGTCAGCCTTGAGGCTAAGGCTTTGCTGCACCCTGGCACCACTTCTTATGATGTTCTTGATACTGCCCGTTCTTTTTTGTTGCGCGGTGCTTGGTTTGATGTTGTGCGTCCAAGGATTAAGCAGGTTGTTGGCAAGTTGTGCAGTCTCGCTGAGGAGCATATGGATGTCCTGCAGGTTGGCAGGACTCATTTGCAGGATACTTCTCCTGTTCCTTTTGGGGCTACGCTGGCTGGTTATGCTGCTCGTCTTGCTGCGCGTATTGTGAATTGTGATTCTACGTTTAAGGGTTTGCTTGGCAAGATTAGCGGTATTGTTGGTACTGGTGCGCCTGTTGGCATTGTTGTTGGCGATGCGCTGAAATTCCAGGCGCGTGTTTTGGAAAAGCTTGGTTTGAAGCCTGATTTTACTGCCACTCAGATTGTTCAGAAGGAGCCTTTGGCTGATGTTGGCAATTCTGTTGTTACTTTGATGTATGTTCTTGCTAATTTTGCCGAGGATATGCGTTTGCTTTATTCTTCTGCTATTGGCGAGGTTACGTCTCTTGATGCTCAGGCGCGTTTGAAGGGTTCGAGTGCTGATGCTGGCAAGAATAATCCGATTAATTGGGAAAATATCGCTGGTAAGGCTGCTGTTGTTGAGAGTGGTATGCGGGTTCTGTATGAAATGATGCGCACTAATTTCCAGCGTGACTTGCGTAATTCTGTGCAGGCGCGTTATCAGCCTGGTATGATGATTGCTGAAACTTACGAATCTTTCTGTCGTGCTTCCAAGGCCCTCGATCAGTTGTTTGTGCGCCGCGATGTTGTTGAGCGTAATTTGCGTCCTGTTCGTGATATGCCTACTGAGGCTATGACTGCTATTACTCGTGCTCACGGTTATGTTGGCGAGAGTGTTGGTCACGATGTTGTTGCTGGTTTTGCTAAGACAGCAAAGAAAAATGGCAGTCGCTTGATTGAAATTGCTTTGGAAGATGCTCACTTCAAGCAATTCTATGACACAGAATTGTCTGATAAAGAGAGGTGTATTTTGAATGGTGAGCTTGAGTTATATGTTGGCTCGTCAAAAGATGTTGCTCGCAGGAATATAGAATATGCGCGTTCAATCTGAAGATTGCGAAATAAGTATATTCCTGAATATAAATCTATAAAAATGAGCGGAGTTTTGGGAGTGTGGGGATGATACTATGGAAGGCTTAGAAGCATTAATGGATATGGAATATCCAGGCAGATTTATCATTGTAGGAAGAGATTTGCCAGGTCATAATGATATTGTTGCATACGGGGTGACTGCGCGAAGTCCTCCAAACCAAGCAAGAAAAATTGTGGACGAGGGAAGCACGGTAAAAGTTGAACCTACAGATCCTGAATCAATTAAGGACGCAGATCCTATGTTAGTGTTATACAATGGCATCCGCATTGTTAATGGCAATATTGTTGTTAGCAATGGCCGTCAAACAGATCTTATTGCAGATACGATTGAGAAATCTTTGGGTGCTGGCGTTCAGCCAGCAGCAATTGGTGCATTGGTAAACGCTTTTGAAAGGCCGTTTTTAGTTGAAAGAAAAAAGAAAGGTGAATATATTGATCTGACAAGATTTGAGCCTGATGCTCCAACTAACACTCCGCGAATTAGTGCTGTGTTAACAAGAGAGGGTGCAGCAATTTCTATCGTTAGGTCGATAGCGTTAGGGGAGAAAGCGTTAAGGTCGTTTTTCGAGATTCCTCCTGTTAAAGGCTTGGGCAGAATGATTACGACGTATACAGGGCAGAATGTTCCGAGCGGAATACCAATTCCGTCATTCAGGGGAGAGCCGTGGGAAGTTCAATTAAATCACGACAGCCCCAAACTGCTGGCAACACACGTCTATGGTTTACTGCATCCAAAAGAAGCCGGTCCAAGAATTGTAGAGCCTGGCAAGGATTTCCGTGTTGGTGTTGTGGCAATGTTCTATGATAGGAGAACAGACACGGTAGATACTTATGTGGTTAATAGGCACGTTTCATAATTTTTGTCGTTAGCATTATCGCCATCCCGACAATTATTCCAATAGTGTTGAACATAAAGTCCCATCCTTCGTTTATCCATCCGCCGCCTATTGCGTCAATTAAGTCTGTTCCTTGCAGTCCTGCTACTCCGTCTCCTGGTCCGAACATGAATGCTCCTTCTCCTTGTCCTGCAACTAAATAGCCGGCAAATTCTGACATTTCAACAACTGCTCCAACTCCTGTTGCTGCAAGGAATACTGCAAGTAATAGAAGTAAATTTTTGCGCGTGAAGAATTTGTCATCCATCCATTGTTTCATCCAGTTGAAAAACAATAGTGAGTATGGCAGTGCTCCGAAGAAGTGTGTTACGTGGTCCCATTGTATTCCGATTGGTGAGATATGATACCATCCGAATATTCCTCCTGCGTGTAAAATATGCCCGATTATCAGCATTGTGAATATCGGCATGTTCATTTTGAATGTGTCATAAGTCCAGTAATATAGCAATGTCAGGAGAACGAAAACAGCAAGGTCTGGTATCCAGCCGTACACTCCGTTTAGGAGCGCCATTGGTATCATTAGTATGAAGATTAGAACGCTGATAATGGTCAATAGTTTAACATAAGTATCCATTTTATCCCCCTATTGGTGAGTACCTGTTATCGTATATAAATCTAACGTAACCTTTATAAAGGGTCACCCTGTTATAGTAGTTATGTTACAATATGTATTATGGGGTATCTCATTCATTACCCTTTGGCTTACCATTGTATGGTTGAATTTTTTGTACGCTGAAAAGCCTTCAAGAAAGCATTCCAATCCTTCTTTGACTATTGCAATTCCTGTTTACAGCGTTGACAACAACCGTGACCCTGTCTCAACCATTCGTTCTATCTTTGCTTCCGGCTATAAAGGCAAATTAGATGTTATTGTTGTTGATGACGGAAGCACTGATGATACTTTCAAAGTCCTGCAAAAATTCAATGAATTTCCAGTTCGTATTTTCAGAAAGCCTAATGGCGGCAAGGCAAGCGCTTTAAATTTAGCATTGAAGCACTCCAAGGGCGAGTTCTTTGCTGTTGTTGATTCTGACAGCAGGATTGGTTCCGGCAGTATTGATGCTTCTCTGCCTCATTTTGTTGATAAGAAGATTGGTGCTGTGATTAGCCGTGTTCGTGTTGATTCTCCAAGGACTTTTTTGGAGAGTATTCAGCGTTTTGAATATATTATGTCAGGTATGATTCGCAAGATTTGGTGCAATTTTGGCACTTTGTCAATTACTCCTGGCGTTTTGTCAATCTACAGGACTGCTGTCTTGCATAAGCTTGGCGGTTTTACGCACGATAAGACTAATTTAACTGAAGATCTTGAGATTGCTTTGCGTTTGAAGCATAATGGTTATCAGATTTTTATGGAGCCTGATAGCGTTACTTATACAAAGGCGCCTGATACCATTTCTGGGCTCTGGCGTCAGAGGATCAGGTGGACAAGGGGCTACATCTATAATCATTGGAATTATCGTAAAATGTTTTTCTCTTCAAAGCACGGTTTGTTTGGTATGTTCCAGCTTCCTATTAATGTTTTAGCCGTTATCCTGCTTATTGCCAATGTATCAATTATTGGTTATGATGTTGGCAACCGCTTCCTGGAATTCACAATAAGAAGCATTACAATTCCTGATTATTTCATTACAACCATCTTCGATTTTCCTTCTTTGAAAGAATTGATTCTTGCGCGCAATGTCCAGATATTGTTGCCTGTGGCTCTTTCATTTGTTTGCGGTATGTACTTGATTGTTTTTGCTCACAGGATGTTTAAGGAAAAGCTGTTTAAGAATTTGATGCCGATTGTTATGTACACATTCGTAATGCCTTATTTTGCTACTGTGAACTGGATTGCTTCTGTTGCGCAGGAAGTTGCGCGAGCCAAGCGTAAGTGGTAAGCGCGAGTGGGAGGATTCGAACCCCCGATCTTTCGGTTAGGAACCGACTGCTCTATCCAAGCTGAGCTACACTCGCATATTATGCATTTCCTTCGAAGATTATTTAAATCTTTATCGTCGTATTCTCTATATGTACGTAATCAAGCACATTCCTGAGGATTTTCTTGTTAATGAGGTAAGTACTGTCAAGCCTGAGAATGAGGGTGATTTTTTGTATTTTCGCTTGTTGAAGAAGGATATTACCACTTTTGCTGCTTTGCAGCGCATTTCTGTTGCCTTGCGTGTTCCTTTGAAGAGTTTGTCTTTTGCCGGAATTAAGGATAAGAAGGCCATTACTGAGCAGACTTGCAGTGTTCGCGGCGTTTCAAGGGATAGGCTTGAGCGTTTGGCTTTTGAAAATATGAAGCTTGAATTTCTTGGTTTTGGTGATGAGCCTGTGCATCTTGGTGATTTGGAAGGCAATAAGTTCAAGATTGTTGTCCGCAGTCTTGACAATTTGCCTCAAATTTCTTCTAAATTCCGTAATTTGTTTGGTGAGCAGCGTTTTAGTACGAGAAATGCTGATATTGGCAGGCATATCGTGAAGCGCGAGTTTGAGCAGGCCGCCAGAACAATTGCAGAGTTGTATCCTGTGAAGGTTCAGTCTTTTTTGGATAAGAATGATTGGGTTGGCGCCATTCGCAGCATTCAAAGAAAGGTATTGTTGCTTTTCGTGCACGCTTATCAGAGTTTGTTGTGGAATAAGGCGGTTTCTGTCTCAAAAGCAGAAAAGTTGCCTATTGTTGGTTTTGGAAGCATTGTCACAGATGAGGTCACTAAAAACATTCTGAAAGAAGAAAATCTCAGGCCTTCTGATTTTGTCATTAGGGAGATTCCTGAGTTGAGTGCAGAGGGCTCTGAGCGGGATGTGTGGGTTGAGGCAAGGGATTTGAAAGTCGGCAATTTGGAATCTGATGAGTTCTTTTCAGGAAAGAAAAAGGTCGTATTGGAATTCTTCCTGCCTAAGGGCAGTTATGCAACAGAATTCATAAGGCAGTCTTTTCTATGACATCGCATATCTGTTTGAACACGTCTTCTATGCTTTTTGTTCCGTCTACTGAGTGTACTATTTTTCTTGGCTTGTAATATTCCAGCAATGGCTCTGTTTCTTCGTGGTATATCTCTAGTCTTTTCTTGATCGCTTCTGGTTTGTCGTCTTCTCTTTGGAATAGTTCTCCGCCGCATCTGTTGCAAACATCTTTCTTTCTTGGCGGGGCTTCTGTTCCGAATATTGCCCTGCATTGTTTGCATTGTCTTCTTGCTGACAGTCGTTTAACTGATTCGTCGTCTGGTATTTTTATTTCTATTACCAGGTCAAGTTGTATTATTTCATCCAGCGCTTCTGCCTGCTGGAGTGTTCTTGGAAACCCGTCTATTGCGTTTTGTTCGCTTAAGTTCTGTTTAACAAGCTTTATCACATATTTGTCTGGCGCGAGCTTTCCTTTGTCCAGGTGTTCCTTGATTTTCATGGCAACAGGGTCTTTTTTCTGTACTCCTTCTCTTATCAAGTCTCCTGTGGAGATGTGTGTTAGTCCGTATTTTTCAGCGAGAAGTTGTGCTTGTGTTCCTTTGCCTGAGCCTTGTGGTCCTAATAGGACTATGTTCATCCCAAATACTCCAGTATTTCTTTTGGCTCAACGTGTTTTTGCCAGCATTCGCGTATTTTTTTGAGGAAGGGCAGGACTTGTTTTTTCTCTTGCTGCCAGATATCATGAATTTTTCTTATTGTTTCTGCGTCCAGTTTGTCTTCTCCTATGAGGTCTGTTTCCATTAATGACCTGTATTGTTCCATCAGGTGCCTGAAAACATCTATTATTTGTCTTTTCTCTCCGTTTGTGAAGCATCTGCATTCGCACAGGTCTGAAAAGCTGTTTGGGTCTGGGTTTATCGTGCGTTCCAGTAAGTCCATCACTGGTTCAATTCTTTGCGCTATTTTTCTTTTTATTTCTCTTAGCAGGAAGTCTGTTTTCTCTATTGTGCTTATTTCAAACTCTTTGTTTATTTTGTCATAATCTGGCAGTATTCCAAACTCTTTTTTCAGCTTTTCATACGCTTCTTTTGTCATATTCTTTAGCTCTTGTGCGCTGTATATAAAATTTGCTATGGCAGACTTTGAAAACTCTCATTCTTGTCAAAGTCCGCCTAGAGAATTTTGACAATTTTGATGACTTTTCAAAATTCTCTATGGAAAAGCTTTTTATAGTGCTCTGAAGCTACTTTCAGAAAGTTTGCCTCCGTAGCTTAGTAGCCATAGCGGCGGTTTTGTATGTTATCCAAAAGAACCGCAGGTCGAGGGTGCAATTCCCTCTGGAGGCTTCAGCAATACTAATGTGAGCATAATCAAGGAGCAAGGAAATATGTCGGCAATCCGTTTTGAAGCTAAACTGTTTAAAATCAGCTCATGGACCATTCTCGGGCTGCCTAAGAGCGCAAGTGCGAAGCTTCCATCACGAGGCATGACAATGGTTGAGGGAACCATCAATGGTTTCCGCTTTAAAGCCGCGCTCGAACCAGACGGTAAGGGAAGCCACTGGTTCAGGTTCAACAAAACCATGCGCGAAGCCACTGGAGCAGACGCAGGAGACACTGTAACGCTGGCGATTGAGCCGACTAAAGAATGGCCGGAACCCGAGGTGCCAGCGGATTTGAAGAAAGCTCTAGCGGCCGCCCCACAGGCACACACCCTATGGATGAATATCACGCCAAACGCGCGCTGGGACTGGATTCGATGGATACGCTTAACCAAACAACCGGAAACGCGTAGGCGACGAATCGAGAATGCATGCGCGATGCTCAAGGCCGGAAAGCGAAGACCATGTTGTTTTAACCGTAACCTATGTTCCGAACCCTATGTATCGAATAATGGGGTGCTCCTCGAGCCGACGCAAACGACGGCAGCAAAGCAAAAATGAATGAAGCCAAAAGAGCGATAAAATTATAATTCTCGATGCATAGAATAATGGGGCGGGAGTCTACAAGAAGCGCTCGTGCATTTTTAGCTCACATTAAGAAATCACATTAGTGGTTCGTTTCACAATTTATTTATACTTGCCATCATTTCAGAAATTCAGAATCAGTAAAGCGTTTAGGGAAATCACTACTATGCACTGGGCCAATCGGAGGCTTTATGAAAAAAACAAGTATCACATTGCTTCTGTTGCTTATGCTGGCGTGTCAGGTCCAGCCTCAGGTAAAGGGAGTTCTGGAAGGAACGCTTAGTGTTGGCCCCATTTGTCCTGTTGAGCGTATTCCTCCTGATCCGAGTTGTCAGCCTACTGCTGAAACATTTCAGGCGTGGCCTATTGCTGTTTTTGAAGGTAAACACAAAGTTACGAATGTTGTTGTGAAATCAGATGGCACGTTTAGTGTCGAACTTCCTCCAGGAACTTATGTTGTTGATCTTGAGAAACAGCAGCATTTCGGCAAGGGCACGCTTCCAGCTACTGTTGTTGTGAAATCTGGAGAAACGATTTCTATTAATATTGACATTGATACAGGAATAAGATAGGCTATTTCACAAAAAAGAATCAGTATTGGCAGGGGCCTTGTTCAACATTTGTTATTGTTGCTGATGAGCCTGCTGCTCGCTCGCACATTATTTGCGCTTCTGATTGGTCTTCTGCTGTCAGCTTCTGCAGTACGCCGCCGCCATTGCAAGTGTAGCATTCCTGAACTTGCTGTTGTTGTGGCGGTATTCCTGCTTGGCAGTCTGCTAAGCACTGGCGCAAGTTCGCGCCTCCTAGATGCTCTTGTCCAACAAGCGGTTCTCCGCCTTCTGTTCCAAAGCATTGTGATTGGCAGTCAAGCCCTTCTCCCCATAGGCCTGTTGGCTCATTGGAAAGCATTGCATATGTTAGCCCAACTGTTGCTATGACTGCAAATGCGAGAAATATGTAAAGTGCCTCTCCTCTTTTTGACATATCCGTGATTAGCAGTATATTATATAAAAATGTTCTGTCGTACACAACATTTTAATACTCTTTTCTGTTTGGATTCTGTATGAACGAGAAATCTATTGCATTTTTTTCTTTAGTTGCTGTTATTGCTGTTGGAATTGTCAGCTTTATTGGTATGAATCAAGTTAATACCGGCGCTACTATTATAGAGAAAGCCTGCTGTTGTGAGATTACTCAGTTTGACTTTTACGGTAATCCTATGGGTATTCACGTTCAGCCTGTTAGAGTTAGAAGTTTTGAAGCTTACAATGACGCTGCCTGCAATAATCGTTGTGACATAATGTTTGGCCGTGGCAGGACTGTTGTTACTGGTTTTGCCTGTTAACGTATTAGCCGTACTGTCTCTACATTAGTTATTTATCTTCGGCTTGCTTAATTCTTTTTCAGAGGAAATCCAAAAATGTGGAAAGAACAGTGAAGTGTCGGGAAACCATTGTGCTCTTCAAAACAAGACGCATGGTTTTCCGATCACTGTCAAAAATTCCATATCATACTTATGAATAGAAATTTTTGAAGGATAAGTGCTGGTAGACGCGTGCGCAACTCCCAGCATAACCCGGGCCTCGTGCTGAGCGCAAAGCTAAACGCCTTGGCCCCTCCATTTCACTATTCTAGTGCGAAGCACTGTCGGTATGTCGTGGGATCGCAGATCCCACTTGAGTATTTTTGATCAAACTTTTTGATAAAAGTTTGGCGACACGCCTTGACCCCTCCATTTCACTTTTTTCATAAGAATTCGACGAACAAGTCCGACTGAACAGAGTTCTGAGGACATCGCGTCAAAAACGCGTAGCGTTTTTGAGGTGCTCGGAAAGCGAAGCTTTCCGACATGAGGAGTGTTTTCGAGCTTAATTGCTTAGAAAAATAATCTTATTTTTGCTTCTTCTGGAATTCTGTATACCCGCATCCGCCGCAGTATAATCTGTCTTCGTGTTGCGCCATGAAGAATCCTTGGCCACATTTTGGACAGCTTTTGTTCTTGCGTTCAAGCTTGTCGCCTTTCTTCTCATACAATTTCCAGGCGCCTTTCTGTGGCGGTCCTTTCTTTGCTGGTGCTTTCTTTTCTGCCATTTACTTCGCCTCTGCCGGTGCTGCGCCTGGCGCTGCTGCTTTTTCTTTCTTCTTTGGCTCTATTTTGTCAAATTGTTCTTTTGTAGCGTAAGCAACTGCTTCAAACTTGGCCTTTTCTGTTCCAAATTTGCCGTAAATGCCTCTTATCGCAACTAATTCCGGCTGTACTCCTAATTTCTTTGCCAGTTCTTCCTGCAATTGCTTGTTGCTTGGTGTTGCTCCTGTGAAGCTTACAGTTCCGTGTATTTCATTGCGCTGTAATAGTGGGTTTTCTTTCTTTGTCTTGATTTCTATTTCCATTATGTCACCTTGATTGCGTATTCTCCGTCTTTGTCAACGCCTATTTTGTTTGCTATCGCGCTTGCTTTTGTGTCTATTATGTAGATTCTGCCTTTCCAGTTTGTGACTGATTGTGTGCTTTTGCACAACGGGCATTCATCTCCTTCGAAAAAGTATTTGCATCTTTTGCACGCTTTTTTCTTACTCATTTTTTCTCCTTGGTTTTCTTTTCAGTTTTTTCTTCTGGTTTTTCAGCCGGTGCTTCTTCTGCTGTTATCCATTCCATTTTTCCTAGTCCTGGCTGTCTCATGGTCAAACCAATCTTTGGGTTTGTTACGTCTTTGAATGAT
>DATDPK010000057.1:0-3230 GCA_035292785.1 Candidatus Nanoarchaeia archaeon | reverse complement strand
CAATCAGCCAAACATTGCTGCAAAGCCTGCCCGCCCTGAGATTGTGCATAACGCATCGGAACTCCAACAGGACGGCCAAAACAATACGATTGGCAGTCAAGCATTGAAATTCGTGTCTCACCTGGACTTTGGTCAGCATACGGATTGCCAACAGGATATCCCAAAGCTGGAGGATACTGGCTGTGTGACACGTATGACATACCAGTTGTACCGCCGGCAATCAAATAAAAGCCAGCGAGAACAGCAACAGCAGTCACGGCAAGCAGCACAGAAAGCTCTACATTACCTCTTTTTGACATAATTCACACTTAGATGGCGCAGTATAAAAAGGTTTCTTAACGAAACACTTTTAAATGCCGTATATCGACGATTTAATATGAAATTAGGAGTATTGTATTCAGGCGGAAAAGACTCAACACTTGCATTGATTAAGGCAAAAGAATACCACGAAATAGTCTGCTTAATCAGCATTGTTTCTGAAAACAAAGAGAGCTTTATGTTCCACACGCCAAACATAGACGTGACATTGTTACAATCACAAGCAATGGAACTTCCATTGGTCAGGGTAACAACAAAAGGAGAAAAAGAAACAGAACTCAAAGATTTGAGGAAAGCGATAGAAGAAGCCAAAAAAAGATACAAGATAGAAGGAATAGTCACAGGAGCAGTAAAATCAACCTACCAAGCAAGCAGAATACAGCTGATATGCCACGAATTAGGGTTATGGTGCTTCAATCCTTTGTGGCTGGAAAATCAATTAGAACTTCTAAATGAAGTTGTTGCAAAAGAAATCCACGCAATAATCGGCGGAGTATTTGCAGAGCCATTAGATGAAAAATATTTAGGAGCAGAAATTGACAAGAAAATGATTGAGCAATTATCAAAAGTTGCAGCCTCACACCATATTTCACCTGCAGGAGAAGGAGGAGAAATAGAAACAACAGTTTTAGACGCGCCTGTTTTCAAGAAGAAGATAAAAATCACCAAATTTGAAACAAAATATGAAAAATACAGCGGAACTTATTCAATAATGGATGCAGAATTGGTGCAAAAATGATATTGATAATTGATACCTGCAAAGACAAGCTAAGCGAAATGGAATTTGTAAGACCGGTAGCGCTATTAGTTGAAGACCACAACATCAAGCATTACACAGAAATCAAAAAAGAAGACTTGAAAGAGGCAGACAAGATAATAATAACAGGAACAGCGCTGAAAGACTTTGACTATCTTGAAGCAAATTTTGACTGGCTGTTAGAAATAGAAAAGCCGGTATTGGGAATATGCGCAGGAATGCAGATAATAGCCAAGACTTATGGAATACAATTAGCAACATTTGTGACAATAGGCGTGAAGCCGGTTGAAGTTGTATCTGAGAATAAACTGGCAAATGGAAAATTTAACGCGTACTTCTTACACACAAAAACAGGAACAGGAGATTTTCAGACACTGGCTACAACAAACGGAAAACCCTGTATGATTAAGCACCCACAGAAAGAAATATATGGGTGCATATTCCACCCAGAAGTTATGAATGAAGACATAATTAAAAAGTTTATTCAATCTCAATAATTATCTTTTTCTTGCCGACTTTTGCAATCGTTACTTCCTCATTTCCCTTTAACTTCAATTCATCTGAAATGTCATTTGGGATTCGAAGAATGGTGCCTCTTCCACTTTGACTAAGTTTCCTATGTAATTTAAGAGGCTCCCCCCAAACGCCGAGTCTTCTTGCGATCTTGATAAATCTCTGTCCTTCCATTTCATCAATAATCTCATCTCCACATTCAGAACAGCGCAATCCCCTGACTACGAAAAGATAGCCGTCTACGTCATTAACAATATCATCAACCTTTACAAGCATTCCTTTTTCACATACTGGACATTTCATTTTCTTCCGCCTCCTTCAGAGCCAGTTATACAAACAAGCTCATCGATTCCGCCATAATAGACAGTGATTATTTTCTTGAATCCTTTCTTTTCAACATAAATCTCAAATTTTTCCCTTCCGATCTTTTCAACCTTGTACGAATTACGGATTGCATCACGCAAATCGATAAAATCCCAATTCCACCGGCGCATATACTTGAGCATAAAATGCTTGGTCACCTTAATGCCAACAGTTTCTATGCGCCAAGGCATCACCATATTTTCACTATATTTTCATCATATATAAATCTTTTGGAACCACAACGAATAAATAGCGCCTCAATAAACAAAGATACATGAAGCCAATAGTTATCGCATTGATATTTCTCATCAGCTGTGCGCCAGCAGTACAGGAAGTTTTTACAAAGCCAACATCACAGGAAGTCAAGGAAGTGCCTGTAGAAGCAGTTATTGAGCCGGTAAAAGAAGAAGTGAAAACAGAAGTTGATGTACAACCAACAGAACCTGTCCAGCAACTCCGCCCGGAAGAACAATGTGTTGAAAACTGCCAGACAAACTGCGAAAGAAGCGCACAAAACGCCTGCACACAAAAAGAACGCTCTGGATGCAAGGACATATGCAATGACAACCCAATCATAGACCCATCAGCCTGCACGCAGGCGTGCACATACCTGTCGCAATCAAACGTCTGCAAACAGCAAATGGAACAATTCTGCTCAGCGCAGTGCGTTGGAACGTGCCATTAGAACTTCAGCTTAGGACCGGCTTTTTTTCCTAATTTTTTCATTAATTTCTCAGGCGATTCACCTTTCAGCATCTTAACCATCTTCTTCGCCTGCCTGTACTGCTTAATCATATCACGAATATCACTGGTAGAAACGCCAGAACCCTTACTAATACGCTCAATCCTTTCAGAATCAATAACTTCAGGGTCTTCAAGCTCTGCCTTAGTCATAGAATTCATCGCGTGCTTCCATTTTTTCAACTTGCCTTCCTGAACCTGCAAAGCCTCCTTAGGCATAGAAATCTGGCCAAGGCCAGGAATCATTTCCAGAACTTTTCCCAATGGACCCATCTTGGACATAGCTTCCATCTGGCTGTACAAATCCATCAAATTAAACTCGCCTTTCAACAATTTCTTCTCAATATCCTTAGCTTCTTCCTCAGTAATAGCTTCTTTTGCCTTTTCTAACAGAGCTTCCAAGTCACCCATTCCTAACAATCTGCCAACAAAACCCTTAGGGTTAAACTGCTCAAAATCATCAACCTTCTCACCGACACCAATGAATTTTATTGGAGCGCCGGTAACAGCGCAAGCGCTCAAAGCACCGCCGCCTTTT
>DATDPK010000056.1:0-30259 GCA_035292785.1 Candidatus Nanoarchaeia archaeon | reverse complement strand
CTTAGTCTTGCATTCTGGGCATAACGGTTGTTTAGGGTCGCAGTGGTACTCGCAGTCATTAAGCGTTAATTCCGACAGTATTCGAGCGACATTTTTGGCAAGTGTTGTTTTTCCTATGCCCGGCGGTCCAAGAATTATAATATGCCTGTCCATCAATAAAGCGCTTTTCAGCTGTTGTTTTGTTCTTTCCTGGCCGAGTATGTCTGTGAAGACATCTTGCTGTAGGAATAGCTTTTGAAAGTGTTCACCCATACTATATAGTCTAGAATATGCCTTTAAAAAACTAGCGTTTTCGACGGTGGTGTCTTGATTTTAGCCTTCTTTTTATTGCGTTTCCAGCCCTTCTGACTGCCCTTTTCAGCAATGGCTTTCCTTTCTTGGCTTGTCTTTTGAGTTCTGTTTTGACAAATGTCTTTATTCTTTCTTTTTCTTCTCTGGCTTCTTTGATTGCATAAGAAAGGATTTTGCGTACTTCTGTTCTGTCTATGATTCCTGCTTTCAGCAGTGCATTAAGTTGTTTTTTCAGCTTGTTTTTTGCTTGCGCTGCAAGTTTTGCTCCTAAGGACACCGCTTTTCTCATTCTTTTTGCCATAATTCTTCCATCTTTGGTATGTATTTAAACTTTTTGCACAACGCAATAGTCACTATTAGCTGTGCAGGTCGTATTTTGGCTTTCCTTCTCTTGCTATTGACTTGAAAAGTGCAATTACGAATATTGCTGCAACAGTCAGGCAAAGCAGGCTTATCGCGCTGTATGTTCCTACTTTTGGCCCTGTTTCTATCATCAGTGAGCTTGCAATTATCAGTGCTGCTGATACCATTGAATAGCTTAGTCTGTTGCTTGACCTGTTTATGTCAATGCCTAAATGCCTGAATTGTGTGTCTTTCAGGTTTACGCTTAGCTGTCCGTGTTTTATGTCTTCGATTGCTTCAAGTGTTTTTTGCGGTATGTTTGAGATTGCTTTTGCGAATTCTTTTGAGCGTATGCTGAATTTTTCAATTATTTTTCTTGGTGTTCTTTCTTTTCTGAGTATTTGTGCTATTTTTGGTTCTGAATATTTGGCAAATTCAAAATCAGGGTTTATGTAGCGTGCTGTTGCTTCCACGGTCACCAATGCTTTGCCCAGCAGTATCGTGTTTCTTGGAAGTGTTATGTGGTGTCTTGCGCAAAGTATGAATAATTGGTGCATCAGGTGTGTCACTCTCCTGATTTTTGGGTTTTCTTCATACCAGAGGTTTACAAGTCTTGTTGCGTCGTTGTAGAATGCGTCCACTTCTGTTTTGCTGCTTGGAACTCCGTAGCTCAGCAGAGTGTCAACGATTTTCTTGATGTCTTTGTCCAGTATTGCGAGGTATAATTGAATTCCTAATTTTCTTGTTCTCTGGTCTACGCTGCCTGCTATTCCGAAATCAAGCAGGCCTAATGTATTATGTTGCATTAAGAGTATGTTTCCTGGGTGCAGGTCTGCGTGGAATGTTCCTAATTGGAATACTTGGTCTAATTCGCAGTCCAGGAGTGTTTTCGCAATCTGCTCCCTGTTTGTTTTTATGTGCTTGAGTTCTGAAAGTTTTCTGCCTTCGAGATACTCCATTGTCAGGACTTTTTTTGTCGTGTATGACCAGTATACTTGCGGGATTTTTATTTTTTTGAATGACGCGAGTCCTGTTCTTAGCTTGTCTATGTGTTCTGCTTCGTGGATAAAATCAAGCTCTTGTTTTGTGTACCTTTCAAATTCTTCTATGATTAATATTGGGTTTACATTGTTTTTCAGTCTTGTCTGTAGCTTCTGCGCAAGATAGCGCAGTATGTTTATGTCTGCGCTGAATTGTTCTGCCACATTTGTTCTTTGTACTTTGATTACGACTGATTTTCCGTCTTTTAGGCGTGCCTTGTGTACTTGTGCCACGCTTGCGCTTCCCAGTGGAGAGTGTTCGATATGCGCATACAGGTCTTTTGCTTTTTTTCCAAATTCTGCTTCTATTGTTTGTATTATGTCTGAGTATGGTTCTGGAGGCACTTCATCAAGCAGTTTTGAGAACTCGTCGCAGTATTCCTGCGGCACAAGGTCCGGTCTTATGCTGAGCATTTGTCCTAGTTTGATGTATGCTCCTCCAAGCTCTTCCATTGCTTCCCTTAGCTGTTTTGGAAGGTCTTGTGGCAGTGGTCCTGTGGAAAATCTTTTTAGAAATGGGAGGTGTCCTGCTAATCCGAGCTGTACCAGCGCTTTTCCTAGTTTATGCCTATGCAAAACTTCCAGTACTTGTGATGCGCGTTTTATGCTGCCAGTCGTCATTATGTCCTCTTTTTGACTCTTTTTCCTGCTTCTGACTTTATAAATATTTGTCTATGCATATAATATAGTCACCCCAAGATTTAAAAATACCTTGTAGTTCTTGCTATTTGATGCATGAATTAGTGATTACTGAAAAGCCGAATGCCAGCAAGCGTGTTGCTGAAGCCCTGTCTGATGGAAAGCCTGAAAAGTTGAATATCAAAGGCGTGCCTTATTACACGTTTACCCGCGGAAAGGATACTATTACTGTTGGCTGTGCTGTTGGTCATTTGTTTGGCTTGGCTGAGAAGAAGAAGTCAAAGGGTTTTGCTTATCCTGTTTTTGATATCGAATGGGTGCCTAATTATGAAATTTCTAAGGGCGCTGCTTTCTCGAAAAAGTATTTGGAAGCTTTGAAGAAGCTGGCAAAGGACGCTGACTCTGTTACTGTTGCAACTGACTACGATATTGAGGGCGAGGTTATTGGCCTGAACATCGTGCGCTTTATCTGCAATCGTAATGACGCGAAAAGAATGAAGTTTTCGACCTTGACTAAGGAGGATTTGGTTGAGGCGTATGAAAAGGTTTCTCCAAGGCTGGATTGGAAATTTGCAGAGGCTGGCGAGACAAGGCATTATTTGGATTATTTTTACGGCATTAACTTGTCGCGTGCTTTGACTCACGCTATCAAGTCTGCGGGTATGTTCAAGATTTTGAGCACTGGAAGAGTGCAGGGTCCTGCTTTGAAGATTGTTGTTGACAGGGAGCGCGAGATTGCTGCTTTCAAGCCTGTTCCTTACTGGATGATTGAACTGCAGGCAAAAGCAAAGGCAGGTGAGCTTATTGCCTGGCATGAGGCTGATAAGTTCTGGGAGAAGGATAAGGCAGATAAGGTTATGGACTTGGTTAAGGGCCAGAAAAAGGCAGCTGTCAAGAAGGTTGAGAAAACACAATTCATCCAAAAGCCTCCTATTCCTTTTGATTTGACAAGTTTGCAGACAGAGGCTTATAGGTGTTTTGGCATTAATCCTAAGGCAACTCTTGAGGTTGCGCAGGAGTTGTATACTAATGGTTGGATTTCTTATCCGCGTACGAGCTCTCAGCAATTGCCTCCAGCTCTTGGTTTTCCAAAGATTTTCCACTCGTTGGCAAAGCAGTCTGAGTACAAGGAATTGGTTGCCAAGCTGTTGAAGAAGGATAAGCTTGTGCCGAATAATGGAAAGAAGACTGACCCTGCTCACCCGGCCATTTATCCTACCGGCATTGCTCCGAAGGGTCTTGAGGCAAGGCAGGGCAAGGTTTATGATTTGATTGTCAAGAGGTTTTTGGCAACGTTTTCTGATAATGCTGTGCGTGAAACTATGTCCATTCATTTGGATGTTAAGAATGAAACTTTCATAGCAAAAGGCACAAGGACTTCAGAGCCTGGCTGGCACGTTTTTTACGCGCCTTATGTCAAGTTGGAGGAAGCAGAGCTTCCTACAGTTAAGGAAGGCGATGAATTGTCTGTCAAGAAATTTATTTTGCACGATGAGGAAACCAAGCCTCCAAAGCGTTATACTCCTTCTTCATTGGTTCGCGAGCTGGAAAAGCGTAATTTGGGTACTAAGGCCACGCGTGCAGAAATTGTTGATACTTTGCAGAAGCGTAATTACACCAAGGGAGAGGCTATTACCGTTACAGAGCTTGGAATGGAGATTGTTAAGATTCTTGAGAAGTATTCTCCTAAGATTTTGGATGAAGAATTAACCAAGCATTTTGAGTTGGATATGGAAGCTATTCGCGAGGGCAAGAAGCATCGTGAGGAGATTTTGAAAGAGGCAAAGGAAATTTTGATTGACTTGTTGAAGGAGTTTAAGCATAAGGAAAAGATGATTGGCGAGGAGTTGAAGGCCACTTTCACAGAGACAAGGGCGGTTATGACGACTGTCGGCGAGTGTCCTGCCTGCAAGACAGGTGCTTTGACCTTGCGTACAGGCAAGTTTGGCAGGTTTATTGCGTGCAACAAGTATCCTGAGTGCAAGACGACTTTTAAGCTGCCTGCAACTGGTCTTGCCGAGGTTACAACAAATCTCTGCACGATTTGCAAGTATCCTATGATTAAGATGATTAGGAAGGGCAAGAGGCCTCAGGAAGTCTGTATTAATCTTGATTGTCCTGGCAAGGGCGCGGTTGATGTTAAGGAGACTGTTTGCGAGAAGTGCAAGGAAGGTAAAATGGTGTTGAGGAAGAGTGTTTACGGCGCCTTTTTGGCCTGCAACAGGTTCCCGAAGTGCAGGAATATTGCGCGTCTGCCTAAGCCGGAATCAAGCCCGAATAATCAAAAAGTATTAAAATAGGTGATTTGTATTTTACTATCATGAAAAAAGCGGTTTTAATGTTTATTCTATTGTCAGCAGCTGTTTTTGCGCAGGATGTTATTTCCAAGAATAATATTACTCTGCTTGCCTTGACTGAGAATGCAAGCGGTGAGTTTGGAAGTGTTGCTATTCTTGATTTGGAATTAAGGCCTGGCAGCGAGAGGGTTTATCTTGAAACTTTTCCAATGACCAAGGTTACTACTCAGGCTTCTTTGCGTTTTGCCCAGCAGATAGCCTGCAAGGAGCTGGAGATTGACTGTTCTCATTATGATTTCCTGTTTACAATCAGGGCTTTGCCTGGAATTGTTGGCGGCCCAAGTGCTGGCGGAGCTGCAACTTTGCTTGTTGCTGCCTCTTTGCTTGATAAGTCTATTCCAACTGAATTGGCTATGACAGGCACGATTAATAGTGGCGGCTTGATAGGTCCTGTTGGTGGTTTGAAGCAGAAGGTCGAGGCTGCTGCCAGCAATAGCATTAAGACTGTTTTGCTTCCGAAGGGAACTAAAAATTTCAAGGAAGGAAATGTTACAATTGATCTTATAGATTATGGGAAGTCGTTGAATTTGACTGTGCGCGAGGTTTCTACGATAGGCGAGGTTTTTGAGCTTGCTTTGGGAATTCCTCAAAAGGTGTTTAATGAGTCTTTGCAGATGGAGGAGCGTTATCAGAATATTATGAGGGATGTGGCTGATGATTTATGCAAGAGAAATAAGGGTCTTTCTGAGAAGGCAAATGTTTCATCTGCTAAGAATTTCTCTGAGCGCGCTGAACAGGAATTTAATTCTGAAGCATATTATTCCTCTGCATCATATTGCTTCAGGTCTAATGTTGAGTATAAGCGTGAATGGTATAGGATTGCAAACTTTTCGCAGGAAGAATTGTCCAAAAAGATTGCTGTTTTGAAGCACGATGCTGAGAAAGTCGGCAGGGAAGTTGAAGCCAGAAACATTTCCACTATTACTGATTTGCAGACTTTTATGGCTGTGATGGAGCGTGTTGATGAAGTTCTTTTGCAGGTTGTTGAATTGTCTCAGAAAATTGAGAAGAATGATACAACCGCGGGTTCTGATTTGGCTTATGCCGAGGAGCGTATGTTTTCAGCAGTTACTTGGGCGCGCTTTTTTGACGGTCAGGATAAGCACGTTGTCATTAACAGGGACCGCTTGAAGGCTTCCTGTGCTGCAAAGATTTCAGAGGCCGAGGAGAGGTATAATTATGTGAAAAGTGTTATTCCTGATGCTTTGGACGCCACAAGAAAGGATATTGACTTGGCATACGTTAATTTGGGGAAAGGCCGTTATATTATGTGCTTGTATGGAGCTTCAAAGGCGAAGGCAGAAGCAGATGTTCTTTTGGGCTTGATGGGTGTTGAGGAAAGCCGTTTCGATGAGGTTATTGATTTGAAATTGCAGGTCGCCCGCCAGGCTTTGGTAAAGGCTCAGCGCAAGCAGATTTTCCCGATTATTGCTTTCAGTTATTATGAATATGCAAACTCGCTCAGGGCTTTCGACAGGGTTTCTGCCTTGTTGTTTGCAGAGTATTCTTTGGAATTGGCAAACTTGGATATTTATTTCGGTGCGCCTACTGCGCCGATATCTTCAAAGCCGAAGATTGAAGGTGTAATTTTGGGGCTTGTTTTTATTTTGGGTATGCTTTTGGGCGCGCTCATAACTTTTGTTGTTTGGAGAAGCGCTTTCGCTAAGAGCATTCAAACCCTGCAAACGCCCCCGAAGAGGCGCTTGCGAGGGAAAAAGAGGTGATATTGATTTGCCTCGCTGGGCGTTGTAAAATCAGAAGTGACTTAGAGTTCTAACCCCTTTGCCACCCCTGTTACTACTCTTGTATAGTATATCTCATATATAAATCTTTCGCTTTGAAGCCACTTGAGAGTAACAACACAAGTGATATTAGCGAGATTATTTATAAAATCTGCTATGAGGGGCTATTGGGCTTTTTTTCTGCTTTTGGCAGGCTGCATTATAGGCTTATTTGCAGGCATCCCTGAGGAATCCGGCATTGTTGAGGCGTACTTTTGCGACAAAGTTGATTGTATGGCTCTTCTTAGGGAAAAAACCGCCTCAGGGCAGGTTTATTGTGCTATGTATCATGCAGACAAAGGCTTTCTTGAGGGTGCGAAGCTTGTTGTGGACGAAGAGCACCCCTTGCCTGGCGCTGTGAAGGAATTTGGCTCTGGCTTGATGCATAACAAGTTTTGTGTTATTGATGGCAGGTTTGTCTGGACTGGCTCTTGGAATCCTTCTCAAAAAATGACAATTCCAAATAATGTTGTTTTTATTGAGAGCAAAACTTTGGCTGAGGCGTATAAAGCTGAGTTTGATGAGCTTTACAAAAAAGTTTTTCACGGTGGTTCTTCATACCCTGGTTTGGTAAAGCTTAATGGTCATTTGGTTGAGGCTTATTTTTGTCCTGAAGATGATTGCCAGGAGCGCGTCTTGGGCGTTCTAAAAGATGCAAAGTCCTCCATTCATTTTATGACGTACGCCTTTACTGATGATGAAATTGGCGATTTGCTTCTCGAAAAGTCAAAATCAGGCATTGATGTCCGAGGTGTTTTTGACCCGAGAAAGGACAAGTTCAGCGAGTATGAAAAGCTGAAGGATATTTCAGCAATCGAGAAAGTGCATCACAAGGTATTCGTAATCGACGGCAATACTGTTATTACCGGCAGTTATAATCCGAGCAGGAATGCTGATGAGCGCAATGATGAGAACGTCATAATAATTCGCGATTTCAATATTGCTGAGAAATTTGAAGAAGAATTCGAAAGTTTATTTGATTAATTCGTGTTTTTTAAGAATGCCCTTTAGTTTTTCGAATTCCGGGCTTTGCTTGAATGTTCTTAATTGTTCGTCCGGCAGTTGTTTGATTGCATTCAGCGCTATTTTGCTTATTTCCTTCATGTCTTCAAGTGCGTCTTCTGCCGCCATTTTTGTTCTTAGCAGTTCTTCGCTTGATACTTCTTCTTTTTTGAAGATTTTCGCAAACACGCCCTCTTTTGGCTGTTCTTTTTGGTCGTAAACTTCAATTTCTTCCGGCATTTCAACCCTTTCTGATGGTTTTGGCTTGAATTTCCTGATGAAGTCTTTAATGAACTGGTCTATGTTGAATCGCGCTCCTTTCTTGCGCGCGTGAAGGTATTCTTCCAAATCCTTGTCGAAATCGTTTCTGTCCATGCTGTTGTTCGAGCGGAAGTTGGTTTAAATACTTTGTGGCGCTATAGCATTTGTTTCAATTTTTGGAAATCCTTGCGCATTTTCTGTGCGATTTTTGGAAATCTCATCCCGGCGCTTGGATGGGCTGTTATCAGTATTTTCTTATTTTTCAATATATGTTCATTTTTCACAGTTTCAGCTGTTTTTCCAAGTAATACAACAATTTCTGGACTTATGATCTCCAGCTGGCGTATCAAATATGGCTTGCACGTTTCTATTTCCTTTTTTTTCGGCGGCCTGTTTTTTGGCGGAAAGTGTTTTTCTACAGAAGTTATGAAAACTTTTTCACGTCTTAATCCTATTTTGTTCATTAGTTTTGTGAGAAATTTTCCTGACCGGCCTACAAAAGGTTTGCCTGTCAAATCTTCCATTCTTCCTGGAGCTGCGCCGATAAACATTATTTTCGCATTTGCAGGGCCTTCACCAGGAACCGGATTGGTTGAAGATTTTGATAGAGGGCATTTGCTCTTTTTTATTTGCGTGGCAATTTTTTGCAGTTCACGCTTTTTATCCATTAGAACCTCTTTAAATTGTGTTTAATAAAACGCTTCTGCTGTTGGTATTTCGCTCTTTGAGCGGTGGATGACATCTACATACCTGACTTTGTTTGACACAAGGTCTTCATATTCGTATCTTTTGATTAGGACGTTTCCTCTCTTCACATCTACTCGAACAGGAAGGCCTATCATTTCATCAATGTTTAAGTCGACTGTGTCTCCATTCACAAACTTTACTAATGTTGTTATTCTGCTTTTAATGTAGTTCTTGTTTCTGTCTACCAATACCGGCTCTGTATCAAGATACTCAAACAGCCAGTCTTCTGGGAGCTTTATTGTGTAGCTTTCATACGGCAGGATTAATGCCAAATCGTAAAGTTCTAATGAGTCGCATTGGTTGTTGACTGCGCTTTTGTGTCCTTCGCAGTATGCTGCTGCTGTTTTTGAACTTCTGTCAATGTAAACTGTATCGTAATAGAACAACGACTTTTTCTGTTCTCCAAACATTACATCTTTTACAGATACTGCATTGCCAAGGATAATCTTGTATTTTGTTCCCCTGCTGAAATACGTGTTTGTTCCGTATTTGAATGAATAGCCTGTTACTGTTTGCGCGAATTTGTCCAGGAAATCATATAGCTTTGTTCTGGACTGCGCAGGAGCTGTTATTTCTTCTTCGTGTGTTTCTGTCGGTATTGTTTCCTTTACTTTTGTTGTGACGTTTTCTTCAGTTACTGCAACTTCTTCCGGCTCGCTTATTTCCGGCTGGCTTACCGGCTCTTCAGTAACTTCAACTATGTCTTGGACTATTTGCTTTTGCAGGTCTTCTTTTTCAGCAGGTGTTTCTGTTTGTGCTGCGCAGGCTGCCAGGAAGAGTAAAAGAATTGTGATTGTAATATATTTCATAATTAAACGCTGCGCCCATACCTATTTAAGCTTTGTTGAAAAAAGCGCTTCTTTAATATATAGTTTAGTGCTTTTTCGACCTCGCAAATTCTTCGAGAATTTGCGTTGTTGTGAGCATGTTTAAATATTACAATATGCTTGTTGGCGTATGCAAGAACATAGTGCAGGCACTGTTGTCATTAAGGATAGCAAATATTTGTTGCTGCACTATGATTCCGGCCATTGGGACTTTGCAAAAGGGCATCTTGAGAGCGGAGAAACACCTGAGCAGGCTGCTTTGCGTGAGCTAAAGGAAGAAACTGGAATTGAAGACGCAGAGTTGTTGCCTGGCTTTGTTGAAAAGATTAAGTATTTTTTCAAGAGAGAGGGCAAAACTGTTGCAAAAGAGGTAATATTTTTCATCGCAAGGGCGAAAACAGATAAGGTTAAATTGTCTTTTGAGCATAAAGATTATGTCTGGCTTCCATTTAAGGAAGCTGTTGAAAAGTTGACGTTTAATACTGCAAGAGAGGTGTTGAGGAAGGCTGATGCCTTTTTGAAAAATGTCGAGAAATAGGGAAATTGCCGAGATGTTTTTTGAGATGGCCGATATTCTGGAAATGCAGGGAGTAGATTGGAAACCGAATGCTTATCGCAAGGCCGGCCGTGCTTTGGAAACTTTGAGCGAGCCTGTTGAGCAAGTTTATGCTAAGGGCGGAATTAAGGCTTTGATGGGAATTTCTGGTGTTGGGCAGAGTTTGGCTTCTAAGATTGAGGAGTTCCTGAAAACTGGAAAGATGAAGGAGTTTGACCAGCTTGCTAAGAAGATTCCTCGCGGTGTTGAGGAGATGATGCACGTTCCTGGTCTTGGCCCTAAGAAAGTTATGAAATTGTATAAGAAATTGAAAATTAAGAGTTTGAGTGATTTGGAAAGGGCTGCGAAAGCTGGGAAGTTGAGCAAGCTTGCTGGTTTTGGCGCGAAGAGCGAGCAGGATATTTTGAGAGGGCTTGGTATTTTGAAGCAGGGTGCTGAGCGTGCATTGTTAGGCATTGCTTTGCCTTTGGCGCACGAGTTTTCTGAGCGTTTGTTGAAGGTTGATGGTGTGAAGAAGGTTGAGCCTGCCGGCAGTTTGCGCCGTATGAAGGATACTGTTGGCGATATTGACCTTCTCGTGATTAGTTCCAAGCCAGCGAAGGTCATGGATGTTTTTACCAAATTGCCTGAAGTGCAGACTGTTTTGGCTAAGGGCGCTACTAAAAGCACAGTGATTTTGAAGGATGGTATTCAGGCAGATGTTCGTGTTCTTGACGACAAATCTTTTGGTGCTGCCTTGCAGTATTTTACAGGCAACAAGGACCATAATGTTGCGCTCAGGCAGAGGGCGATTAAGAAGGGTTACAAGTTGTCTGAATATGGTTTGTTCAAGAAGGACAGATATGTTTGTGGCAGGACTGAAAAGGAAATTTATGCAAAGCTTGGTTTGTCTTATATCGAGCCAGAGCTTCGTGAAAATCAGGGCGAGATTGAGGCTGCTTTGAAAAGAAAACTGCCGAAATTAATTCCTTACAATGCTATGAAAGGAGATTTGCATATGCACAGCAAGTGGAGTGATGGTCTTCACACTATTGAACAGATGGCTAAAGCAGCTCAGCAAAAGGGTTACAAGTATATTGCTATGACTGATCATTCAAAGAGCGAGCATATTGCCCACGGTATGGATGAAAAGCGCTTGGTGCAGTATTTGAAGGAGATTGATAAGCTTCAGAAGAATTTCAAAATTAGAATTTTGAAGGGTGCTGAGGTTGATATTTTGGCTGACGGTTCTTTGGATTATGATAACAAGTATTTGAAGGAGCTTGATATTGTTCTTGCAGCCATTCATTCCCGCTTTAAGTCTTCCCGTCAGGATATGACCAAGCGCATTTTGAAAGCTTTTGAGAATCCTTATGTTAACGTTTTCGTGCACCCTACTGGCAGGTTGATTGGCCAGCGCGAGCCTTATGATTTTGATTTTGAAAAGGTTGCTAAGGTTGCTGCTGAGCGCGGTATTGCGCTTGAGATTGATGCTTATCCTACAAGGCTTGACTTGAAGGACGTACAGGTGCGCGCTGCTATCGAGCTTGGCTGCAAAATTTCTATTGATACTGACAGCCACGCTGTTGACCATTTGCGTTTTATGGAGTTTGGTGTTGCTCAGGCAAGGCGCGGCTGGGCAGAAGTTAAAGACGTGATTAATGCCTGGCCTTTGCATAAATTGGAAAGATTTTTAAAACGGTGAATCGGCTGGTAAAGTATGCCTATCAAAGAAGTTTTAAATGGAAAAGTTCCTGATTTTGTCAAGGAGACTCCTGAATGGACTGTTTTTTTGAAGTGGGTTTCTGAGAACAAAATTCAGTCAGCTGACCAGCTTAAGAGTGTTTTGAAGGCTGAGATTAAGGAATGCCAGGAATCTTTGAATAAGAATATGGCTGGTTCGCGTGAAGGCACTAATACGCGTGTTGTTCGCCAGTGTGCGAAAAAACTGAGCTTTTTGAAGCTTGTTCAGGAAGATGTTGTTAAGAAATACCTCTAATGCCAATCATCAATAGGACAAAGGATATTGTATTGGCTTCTTCTTTTGAAGAGTGCACTTCTTTTTGGCAGCAGACAAGGGGTATGATGTTTAGAAGCGAAGTTGTTCCTCTTGTTTTCCGTCTTCCGAAGGAGAAGATTATCAATTTGCATTCCTGGTTTTGCCCTGACAATATGGACTTGGTATTTCTGGACGAGAATTGGGAGGTTGTTGAACTGCAGTCAGAATGGCCTCCTCGCAGCAGTTATTCCCCTCGGCGTCCTTTTATGTTTTTGCTTGAATTGCCTGCAGGAACTATTTGGAAGACTAATACTCAGGTTGGAGATTTGGTGCATATACTTAATGATGGTTTAAAGCGTTGAAAGGATAGTAAGAAGAATTGCACAAGAAGGTGAAGGATTATCGGAATGTTTTAAAACAAACTTGATTCTTATGGGCGTATGATTAACGTCCCTTATTTTAAGCAAGAAACATTGTACACGTGTGTTGTAGCATCTGCGCGGATGATTTTACATAAATTAGGGCATAAAGTCCCAGAACGTAAATTGGCACAAGCAACGAAAGCCTCTGTGAGTAAAGGGACAAGTTTTGCCAATGTTAAAAAGTACGTCGAAAAACAAGGTTTTCGGTGCTCTATTGAGCAAATTCGCAATAAAGCAAAAGCATTTGCAAAATTGCATTTTTATTTAAGAAAAGACGTTCCAATAATTGTAACTGTTGACCGCATGATTTATGATAAGAAAACTCCCCACATAAAAACGAAAGTAGCATGGGAAGGTAAAACGTTCTCCTATCATTGCATTGTAGTTAGAGGCATCGATGATAAATATGTCTATTTCAACGATCCACACGAACATGTTGGACGAATATTTATTCCAGTAGACGAATTCGCCAAAGCGTGGTTTAATAAAAGGTATCCTGGCTATCTTGTTACGATAAAATAAACTCTCACAATTTCCCTACCTTCTGCAACCATCCTAAAAACTATCCATCAGATTCACGAAAGCCTTTTAAATCCGTATTGTGAAGTTTGTTTCATCGGGGGCGTAGTTTAACCTGGCTAGAATTGGCGGCTCCAACCCGCTAGATCTGCGTTCAAATCGCAGCGCCCCCACCTTTTTTTAGCGCAAACATTTTAAAGCGGTTTCATTCCGGATTAAGTATGGTTAAAAGAGTATTCATTGTTCACGGCTGGGGCGGCTCTCCTGAGGAGGGCTGGTTTCCTTGGCTGAAGAGCGAATTGGAAAAGAAAGGATTTGTTGTTAACGTTCTCGCTATGCCTGATACTGATAATCCTACTATTAAAAAATGGGTTTCTTTTCTTGACAAAAGTGTTGGCAAAGCTGACAAGGACACTTTTTTTGTCGGGCACAGCATTGGTTGCCAGACTGTTCTCAGGTATGCTGAAAAGTTGAATTCTCAAGTTGGCGGTGCTGTTTTTGTTGGTGGCTGGTTCTCCCTGAATGGACTTGAGACTGATGAAGAAAAGGCAATTGCAAAGTCTTGGCTTGAAACGCCTGTTGATTTTGAAAAGGTAAAGGCTGTAATTAAGAAGATTGTCGCAATTTTTTCAGACAACGACCCATGGGTTCCGCTTGATAATACAGATGTTTTCAAAGATAAACTTAATGCAAAAATCATAATCGAGAAAAAAAAGAATCATTTCAGTGGAAGCGATAACATTAAAGAGCTTCCGAGCGCTCTTAATGCGTTGTTAAGTATTTCAAAGTAAAAAAGAGGTAATTATGAAAGCACCGCGTGCATATTACGAAGCTATAGCCACCTTAACAGGATGCATTATCGGCGCAGGCATTCTTGGCATTCCTTATGTTCTTGTTCGTGCTGGCTTTTGGACCGGTATGCTGGTAATTATAGTGCTTGGTCTTGCTATGCTTTTGGTTCATTTGTTGATTGGCGAGATTTCTTTGCGTTCAACCAAGTGTCATCAGCTTGTTGGTTATGCTGAGAAATATCTTGGCAGGCCCGGCAAGTATTTTATGGCTGCTTCAATGGTTATTGGCATTTATGGCGCAATGATTGCTTATACTTTGGGTGTTAGCGAGAGTTTGTCTGCTGTTTTTGGTGGCGCTCAATGGTTTTGGGCGTTTGCGTTTTACTTGCTGATGAGTTTGTTGCTTTATGGTGGATTGCAGATTTTGGAGAAGTCTGAATTATTGATGGAAACTTTTAAATTGTCAATATTTGCCATTATTCTTGCAGTGTTGTTCTCATCCCGTTATTTTTCTGCTGAGAAGCTTGTGGGGTTTTCGTGGTATAATTTGCTGATTCCTTATGGTGTTGTCTTGTTTGCCTACGTTGGCACTGCTGCCATTCCTGAAGTCAGGCAGGAGATGAATAAATGCAAGTTGTTGACTAAGCGCGCAATCATTATCGGCTCTGTTATCCCAATTGTCGCGTATGCTTTGTTTGCTTTTGCCGTTGTTGGTGTTTCTGGCGTTAATACATCAGAAGTTGCCACTATTGGTTTGGCTTTTTTGGTGGGCGGTTTTGGTTTTATACTGCTGCACTTGTTTGCTGTTCTTGCTATGGCTTCTTCTTTTGTTGCACTTGGCTATGCCTTGAAGGATAGTTATCGTTTTGATTTTGGTATTTCTCATTCGTGGGCTTGGCTTTTGACTTTAATCGTGCCTGCGTTGCTTTTATTTGCAGGTGTTGACTCTTTTGTCAGGACTTTGGAGATTGCAGGTATTTTTGCTGGTGGTATTGCCGGCATTGTTATTGTGTTGACTCATTCTAAGGCAAAAAGGATGTCGGATAGAAAGCCTGAATATAGCATTAAAATTAATTGGCTTGGTTATGGTGCGTTAATAGCATTATTTTCTATCGGAATTTTGTATGGCCTGTTTATGCTTTTTTAGAACGTGTCAAATCTCTTACTATGAACAGAAGCATTAGTACTGCGATTATTCCTACAATGAGCGCGATGTAGGGTTGTGCGCTTGCTGGTATCAAGCTGTTTTTCACTGTGAGTTTTACGCTGTTGCTTGTTATTGTTCCGCCTTTGCCGTCATCAGCGATGAAACGTACTAGTTCTTCTCCTGTCCAGCCTGTTTGTGGCGTCAGGTATGCTGTGTTGTCTATGATTTCAATTATTATGTGGCTTGTTTCTGTTGTTGTGAATGTTAGTTTGTCTCCGTCTGGGTCGTTGAAGTATTGGCTTAGGTCTATGTTGTGTGTTTTGTCTTGTTCCCAGGTTTGTGACGGTATTGCTTTGGAGTTTATATCTTGTCTTGGCGCTATGAATATTGCAATTGCCGCTATTACTGCGAGTGCTATCAGGTAATTCACCAGTTTTGGCTTTGGTTCTATTTTCTTTCTTGGCTTTGCATACAAACTGTATGTGCCTGTTGTCTTTATTTCAGCTGTGAAGTAGACGTTTTTCTTGTCTTCGCCTGTTTTTGTGAGCGGTATTGTCTGCCATTTTTGTTTTGAATATCTTGCTAATCGCATCTCCTCTGTTGAGAATTGATTTCTTTTGAGCCAGCTTTTTGGAATGCTGTATGCTGCGCTGAGCGAGGTAGAATCTTGCGGTACGTTTGTTTTGATTTCTGTTGTTTGGTAGACGTATGGGCTTGGTGCTGTTTTTGCTTTTCTTTTCCTGATTAGTATGCGGAATTGTTTTAGTGCTTCCTTTGTTGTCAGGCTTATTTGTGAGAGTCCTGTTTTCCAGCATTTCAGCTCTATTTCTTTTCCTGCGTGAAGGAGTTTCCAGCTCTTTTTTATCACGCGTGAGTTTGCCAGTTTTTTTGCGATGTAGATTACAAGCAATACTGCTATTCCAGCAATTATGTATTGCATGTTTGCTGCGAAAATGTTTCGCGCTGCAAAGAGTATTGCTAAAACAAGAGCGCCGAGTATTAGCGCTGCTATTTTGAGTGTGTTTTTCTTTTGTGCTCCTTTGATTACTTCTTTTCTGGAGACTAAGTGGTATTGTTTTTTGTATTCTTTTTCCACTTGTGCTTTTAGCCGTGCTCTTTCTGCCGCTATTTTTTCTTGTCTTTTCTTTTGTTCTTCAAGTTTTTTCTGGTATTTTTCCCGTCTTTTCTGTTCTCTGAGCTTTTTCTTTTCTGCGCGTCTTGCCTGCCTTTGTTTTTTCAATAGTGCGCGCTTTGCTTTCCATGCTGCCCATTTTTGCTTGAATTTCGGGGTTCTGATGTATCTTATCAGGAATATTGCGCATATGATTAATGCCAGAGCTATTACTGCTCCTGCAATGACTGGTATTGGATTCTTTTCAAATGCTGTTTGCGGCTTTAGTTTTATGCTGATGTCTTTGCTGTATTGTATTCCTGTTTGTTCTACTGTTGCGGTTAATAGAAGAGCATATGTTGCTGTTGGAACTTCTTCCCCGGGCGCAAGTCTTAGTGCAACTGTTTGTGTTTGTCCTGGGCTTAATGTTATTCTTCCTGGTGTTATGCTTGCCCAGTCTGCTCCTTCTACTTCAAGCAGGTATGTTGTGCTTCTGTCGCCTGTGTTTTGTATGCTTAAGTCTGCTGTGCTGTCTGTGTAGTCTGTTCTTATCGTGGATACGCCTGACGCTATTAATGGAATGTCTGTTGATTTTATGATGAGTTCTAATTCAATTTCTTTGTTCAGTCCTGTTTTTTCTGCTTCAATTTCTGCTGTTATTTTGAATTTGCCTGATTGTGCGCAGTCTTCTGGCGTGACTGACAGGATTATGTTCTTTGTTTCGCGCCCAAACACTACTGCTGTCGGCTCGCTTATGTGCACATTTGGATGGCCTTCTGCTGTTAGAGTGTAGATTTCTGTCAGGTTAAGCGGGTTGTTAAGTGTTAAGCTGTACGATGCTGTTTCGCACGGCGCAATGACAACTGTTGTTTCTGTTGTTGTGAGATTGATGTTGTCTGGTGCTTGGATTGTTATTTGCTGTTCAAGCAGTTTTTCGATGTTTCCGTCGCTGAAGTATATTTCAACTGGATAAACACCTGGCCTTTTGTTGCATGGTATGTTGTAGAATGCTGTTATTTGCTTTATTTGTCCCGGGCTTAGTGAAAATGCCAGGTCTGAGAATGTTGCAAAGTCTGCTCCTTCGCCGTCAATGCTTATCGAATATGATGTGCTTTCTTGTGCAGTGTTTTGTATGCTGAGTGTTCTTGTTGTTGCATCGCATTGGTTAAGCACTATTGTCTGGTCGCCGAATGCTGAGAAATCTTGAGCGCTTGCGCTCGGAAGAATTAAGGCAATTAGTAATAGTATTATTGTTCGCCTCATTTTGACCCAGTAAAAAGGAAAAAATTTAGTAATACGTTTCAGCCTGGTCTCTGTTTCTGTAGTGACCTATGCCGATGACAATTCCTATGATTACAAGCAGTACGACAAGCACTATGAGTACAACTTCAAATACTCCTTTTAGGCCTGATGTCTGCTTTGTGACGTTTGATGTCAGGGTTAGCTCCTGCACTGTTTGGGTGCCTGAGGTTACTGTTGCTGTTAGTGAGTGTGCACCTGATGGTGTGTCTTCTCCAACTGCAACGTTTACAAATACTGTTTGTGTTGTTCCTGCTGGTACAACCAATGTGCTTGTTGGCGTCATTGTTACTGTTGCCCAGTCTGAGCTTGGAACTGTTACGACAAATGTTTTGCTTGTTCTGCCTGCATTTGTCACTGTTATTGGGAATACTGCTGTCTGGCCGCCCATTACATTCTGCATTTGGTTGCCTAATGTGATTGTGGTCTTTGGCTGTTCATCGTCACAGGTTTCATCTTCTAATACAGAGATTGTCTTTTTCTGTGAGACTTTTCTGTGGTTTTGTGAGTATTCAACATCTACGTTTACGTCATAGCTTCCTGCTTTTGTGCATCTTGGTATTCTGAGGAATATTTCTTCTGTTTCTTCTTCCTCGTCGTCATTGTCTATTTCTTCTATGTATTCTGTTCCGCTTATGCCAAGTGCTGGTATGCTTACTGTGACTTTGACATCGTCCTGTGATTTTTCTCCTTTGTTTTCAACACGGACAGTTGCCAATAATGCGCTTCCTGCCTTTACCGTGTTTGAAGGGCTGAGAACAACGTCTTCAATTGTGAGTGCGTTTCTTGGAACGTCTATTTTGAGATTGTAGCTTTGCAATAATTCGTCGTTGAACCTGTCGCTTATAATTACTCTGAGTTTGTAGTCGTCTTCGTCAACTTCGTCTGGTATTTTTATTGTGAATTTCTTTACATAAGTGACGTTTGCGTCTGCGTCAAATACAGTTGTTTTGTCGCTTATTTCCTCGACATCATTGAATTCGTATCCTGAGATAAAGACTCTTACTTCTACATTGTCGATGTTTGCTATAGGAGTTAATTTGACGCGTACGTCGTATTCTTCTCCTCTTTCAAGGTCTAATCTGTTTACTGCGCTTGGTTGTATTACTGTGTCATCAATCTCTACTTCATTTATTGTGACTGGAAGTGCTTGGACTATTCCTACAAGTGATAGAACGATTGCCAATGCTAGGATTGCTTTTATTGCCTTCATCTTTAATTAACCCCCAATTTTATCTTCAGGACATCGTCCCGCTACTTAAATTTTTCTATGTTGGAGTGGTTGTTACCCACTGTCACTATGAGATGACAACTAATATATAAACCTTTCTACGCTATCACTTCAATATCTCTGTGTTTTACTCTATGCACAGAACCGCTGTTTATCGAGACTCTTGCATAGTATGTGCCTGGCTCAACATCTTCTGGAAGTTCTATCAGGAGTGTTTTGCTGGCTTTCTTGTTTACTGAAAGGTCAAATGGCCCTGCGCTTGCGCGTATTGCCAAATCTTGGATTACAACAGTGACTTCGACATTTTCGAGTTTCTTGTCTCCGTTGTTCTCGATTGTTATTGTTACTGGGACAGATTCACCAGCCATTGAATCGTATGCATTTGGTATTCTGATTGTTCCTATGAAAACACCTATGTCATCTCCATCTGTTTCTGTTGGTCTTGGTTGTGATGTATATGGTATGACGTTCAAATTGAAGCTTGCCTTCAATCCATTGCAGTCAACTGTTAATTTTTCTGTGCCTACAAAGAACGGGTCAAGATTTTGTATTACCAAATCATATCCGAGGAATGCGAGGTTGAATTTTGAGTGTGTGCTTGCTACAGAGACTGTTGTTGCCTTTGTGTCTGTGCATTCCAGTGCAAGGTTTGAATATACTATTGTGTTGTCTCTGCTTGCTTGATATATTGTTTTGTCTGTGAGCGTGTTCCATTTTGGTCCTGCTGGAAATGGGTCTGGCGGGAATGGTGTGTCGCTTGGTTCTGGTGGTGTTGCTGGTCCTGAAGGTCCTGGTATTGGGTCAAAGTCTCCTGGTCCTGGTTCTGGGAAATCACCTGTTGGATCTGGGTAGCCGTCATAGCTGTCTCCGCCAAATCCACCATCATCGCTTCCGCCGTCAAAACCGCCGTCAAATCCGCCGCCATCAAAGCCTCCATCAAGGCCTCCGCCGTCGAATCCGCCATCAAAGCCTCCACCGTCAAAGCCTCCGTCGAAGCCGCCCCCATCAAAACCGCCGTCGAATTCAGCAGTGATTAATGGAGTTAATGCTACTGTAACAATTATTAGCAAAGAAATGAATGGTAAGATTGATTTTGTTTTTGTCATTTAAAACCTCTTAGTTAAAAATAAAAAAATTATTTGTGCTCTCCAGGCAATGGCTGGTTTTCGCCAGGTACAGGAAGCCTGTCCAATGGACTTTTAACTGGTTGTTCTGCTGGTGCAGTTTCAGTTGGTTGAACTGTTGGCTGTTCAGTTGGCTGTGCTGTAGGTGCAGTTTCGGTTGGTTGAACTGTTGGCTGAGCTGCAAGTGCAGTTTCAGCTGGCTTTTCTCCAACTTTTGTGTCTCCGCCTACTGTGAAGACAAGGCGCATGTTTTCTATTTCGCCGTTTTCTCGGTTGCCGTCAAGCCATAGTAAAATTGTTTCTTTGTCCAAAACTCTGCCTTGTGTTGTCCAGCCTTCTGTTGGAACAAATTGTTCAACAAGCTCTTTTCGCTTTGCTTGTCTTACTTCAACTGAGTTTTCCATCAGTTCTGCAGGGTCTGGCTGGCTGTTGTAGCCCATTTCTTTTGCTGAAGCAATGTATTGCGCAACTTTCAATGCATCGTCAGCTGTGGTTATGTATTGACTCAGCTGTGTCAATGTGCCTGTAAGTGTCAATGGCTCTCCTTGTTTTGCTCCGTAGATTGCAGTTTTTGTCTGCGGGTTTCGTCTTGCTTCAATCAGCAAGTGTGCCTGTACTGTTTCATTTGCTGATATTGCGTCAACCATTGCATTTGCTCTTGTTACAAGTGCATCGTATGCTGTCTGGTCGTCTTTGTCTTTCTTTGCAGATGCAAGCTCTTTCAATTCTTTTCTCAATTCGAGCAATTTGCTGTATTCGTTTTCTGTGCATCCAGTTTCTGTTTTTGCTGGTTTTGCTACTGAACCGTCTTTTGCGATTTCGTCAAGAGTTGCTTTGTGTTCTCCAAGTCTTACTGAAAGTGGCAATTCTGCGCAGCCTGTGAATGCAGTTGCAGCTGCTAAAATGGTAGCATATGCGATGTTGGTTAGATATTTCATTTTCTCTGTTACCCCCTAATGTTTTGCTGTGAGCGTACTAACACTCTATGTTCACTGGCAAGTGGCACTAATATTTAAAGCTTGCGTCTATTTAATATCGTATCTAATTGACGCGCTTCCTGTAACGCCTTTTTCCACGTCGCCGGTTTGATAGCCGACTGAAGCTGACAAGCTTACCTTGTCAGATGGCCTCCACTGGATTGCAAGTTCTGGCTTTGTGATTTGTCGTCTTGATTCTGTGTCAGTTAGTGGATATTCTGTGTTTTGCCAGGTGTGCCTTACAGATGGCATTACGTGGAATTCTTGTCCTGCTGTTTTGATTACAAAGTCAAGTCCTGCTCTTACTGATGCAGATGTGTAATCTCTCAAACCATCAAAGTCAAATCTTTCTATTTTTCCATCTGCTGTTGCATAAAGCCATGCACCTTTTTGGTTTCGTGCGAGAACTTGTGCAATGCTTGCCCTTGCTGAGTGTCTTGTTACGTCTCCTTCAACTGGAAGGCCATTGCTTAAATTTCCGTCGTATTCTCCAAACACGTCTGTCAGTCCTTCAAGAGTCACTCTTGTTCTCGTCGGTAAAATCGTGCTGAATCTTAATCCAACTCGGACAATATTTGCATCTAATTCAACATTGTCAAGGTATTTTTGCGCTTCTGCAAACACTATCGGTTCAATGTAAACCTGTCTTGTTCTTCCTAAGTTTATTCCAATTCCGAGTCCGCCTTCCAAACTTTCAGTTGTAAGGTCTGGAGCGCTCTCAACACTTGTTTGTTCAAATGCAGAATTTGCATAAAGGTTTGCCCTCAATCGTGAAAGAACGCGGTCTGAACCCAATCTTAAGCTCACTCTTCCGTTTGCTTCAACACCCCAGTTTGTTGGTGTTGCGTATCCTAATGTTCCCAAATAAGCTTGTAATGGTCCTCTTGATTCTCTTCGAGTGTGATCTTCTTGTGAAAGGTCTGTTGTTCGTGTTTCTGAACTTTGTTCGCTTGAACTGTGTTCGTATCCCTGTGCTCTTGCTTGTGATGCTAGTGCTGCTATTGCTAATACTGAACCTGCTGCCTTTGATAGAAATTTCTTGATCATTTGTACCCCCTATAATATTGTTTATGACAATCGCCCCCTCTATTTAAAACTTTCGCTTTGTAACTATCCCGCAGTAGCAACTAAAACAAACTGAAACTTATAAATATCGAGTGCAAAATATTGCATTTATGGCGAAAGTTGTAATTGTTGGTGCAGGCCCTGCTGGAAGCACTGCTGCTTATCATCTTGCAAAAGCAGGCTTTGATGTTTCTGTGTTTGAAGAGCATCCATTAGTCGGAAGGCCGATTCAGTGCACCGGAATTGTTACAAAAGCGTTGTTTGAATTTGTTGAAAAGGACGATTCTTATATCGTGAATACTTTGGATGGTGTGCGCGTTACTGCTCCAAGCGGCAGTATTACCGATATTCCCTTGAAGGAATGGGTTATCTGTCGTGAAAAGTTTGATACTTTTTTGATGAAAAAGGCTGAAAGTGTTGGTGCAAAATATTTTGTCAGGCATAAGTTTGTTGGGATGAAGGATAATGTTGCTGTTTTCAAGTATAGTGATGCGGAAATCAAGCAGGAATACGATATATTGATTGGTGCTGACGGCCCTTTTTCTGCTGTTGGCAGGGCTGCTGGCTTGCTGGACGGCAGGCAATATTATATTGGCTCGCAGGCAACTTTCAAGGGAAGTTTTGATTCCAAATGGTTTACTACTTTTTTTGGCAGTATGGCTCCTGGTTTTTTTGCCTGGGTTGTTCCTGAAAGTTCTACCCACGCCCGCGCTGGCGTTGCAACCCAAAAGCACGTGTATAAATATTTTGAATTGCTGAAAGAAAAGCTCGGCGGAGAGATTGTTGAGCGCCAGGCAGGCCCTATTCCTATCTATGATGGCGCGAAAAACGTCCAGAAAGATAATATTTTTTTGGTCGGCGATGCTGCCGGCTTGTGCAAGAACACTACAGGCGGAGGCATTATCACAGGAATGTGGAGTGCGAAAGTCTTGGCTGAATCAATTATGAAAAATAAGAATTATTCCAGGATGCTGAAGCCTTTGCGCCGTGAATTGTGGATTCACGAAAAGTTGAGAAACACTCTTGACAAATTTTCTGACAGCGAATATGAGCGTTTGGTGCGTTGGATGAATTCTCCGAAGGTCAAGAAGGTCTTGTTCGATTACCCGCGCGAGTATCCTTCCAGGTTTTTATGGAAGCTTGCTTTTGCTCAGCCGAAGCTTTTATTTTTTGCAAGGCATTTGTTTTGAGCACGAAAGATTTTTAAGCTGTATTCTGGTTTGCAAAGTCGATGGAAGAGAAATCAGGTGAAAGCTTTATGGATAAGGCAAGGCCTGCTTTGCATTTTGCAAAGAAGCATGCGACTTTGCTTGTATTTTTGCTCGTTATTCTCCTGCAGTTTATGCCGAATGGGGATGGAAAGTATCCGTGGGGCGGCATTTACATGCGGTTTATTGGAAGTGATTTGCCTGTTGCAGACACTATTGCCCAGCAGAGTGTTGAGAATTTTATCAGGGGCCAGGTTACTTCTGCTGTCAACCAGCAGTATCCTAATTTGCCTGATGTTAACCGGCAGAAGGTGGTGGAGGAGCAGCTGCGTAAGACTTTGAATGAGCAGGCAAGTGATGTTGAACAGCAGAAACAGAGATTGAGGGAGGAAGTTGTCAATCATTATTCTTACGAGGAAAATGGCAAGTCTTGGCTGTATATGCCTGACATCGACCCGTACTATTATTTACGTTATGCCCGGAATATCGAGGAAAAAGGCCATCCTTATGATTTGCTGAAGGACGGCATTCCTTGGGATGACCATATGAGCGCGCCTGTCGGCACTCAGCCCGAGAACAGCATTCATCCTTATGTTCTTGTCGGGCTTCACAAGTTTTTCAATATTTTTGACAGAAGCATTCCTTTGATGCAGGCGTCTAATTATTTCTCGATTGTTTTCATTTTGCTGTCTTTCATTCCTGCATTTTTTATTACCCGCCGTGTTGCCGGCAATGTCGGTGGCTTTTTTGCCGTAACTATTCTTGCCATTGTTCCTGCAATTCTTTCAAGGACTATTTGGGGCCACGCTGATACTGATGCGTACAATGTTTTCTTCCCATTGTTCATCATTTGGTTTTTGTTCATAGCGCTTGGTGACGTTTCAAGAAGAAAGCAGTTGTTTTTCTCTGCGCTTTCCGGCTTTGCTGTTGGCTTGTATAGTTTTGCCTGGTCTGGCTGGTGGTATATTTTTGATTTTGCATTGGCTGCATTTGGCGTTTATGTCGTATGGGGAGTCATCAGCCATTGGAGGCTTTTGCGGCAGGGCCTTTCTCATTTCTGGCAGCACTCTAATATTTCAAAATATGTTCTTGTTGGCTTTGTATTCGTGATTGTTTCAGGAATTTTTGTCAGCGCATTCACCAGCTTTGCCACGTTCAAGAACGCTCCTATCTCTCCATTGCGTTTCACCACAATTAAGCAGGCTGCTCACGATAATTTGTGGCCGAATGTTTTCACCACAGTTGCTGAGCTGAATCCTTCCTCTTTGCAGAACGCAATCGGGTCTGTTGGAGGCAAATTGCTGTTTGCAATCGCGGTTTTGGGCATTATTTTGCTGTTGACGCGCAAGGATTCTAAAGGCAAGTTTGACATTACTTATAGCATATTGCTTGCTTTCTGGTTTGTTGGAACGATTTACGCGTCAATCAAGGGTCTTCGTTTCACTTTGCTGTTGGGTCCTGCTTTTGCAGTTGCGTTTGGCGCTTCTGTTGGCTTGATTTACCAGTATTTGACAGTGCTTGGCGAGAAGCATTTCCACGTTAAAAAAATTATTACCGGCTCGTTGATTATTTTCGTTTTTGGATTTTTGATTGTCAGTCCTGCAGGTGCAAATCTTGCGCGCCAGTCGTATCAGAATGCTCGTTCTGATATTCCTATAATGAATGATGCCTGGTGGAATGTCTTGACTAAGATTAATGAGGATTCAAGGCCTGATGCAATTATTAATTCGTGGTGGGATTTCGGCCATCATTTCAAGTATGTTGCCGACAGGGCTGTGACTTTTGACGGCGCTTCCCAGAATGCTCCTCAGGCTCATTGGATTGGGCGTGTTTTGCAGACTGATAATGAGGATGAAGCAATTGCTATTTTGCGTATGCTTGATTGCGGCGCAAATACTGCTTATGATGTAGTGTTTAATGCAACAAATGACCCTATTGTTTCAATAAATCTCGTGAAGAAGATTATAATGCAGGACAGGAAGGATGCTGCTGCAACGCTGAAAGATGCCGGCATCTCCGAGGATGTTTTGCAGTACACGCATTGCGACCCGCCTCAAGATTACTTTATTGTAAGTGCTGATATGATTGGAAAAGCTGGTGTTTGGTCGCATTTCGGATTGTGGAATTTTGAGCGCGCTGAGATGTGGAAGAAGATTAGGTTCTTGCCAAAGGAAGAGGCTATTAATACTATGATGGAGCGCTATGGCTACACAAAAGAAAAAGCATCTGAGGAGTACAAGCAAGTCAAGGCTCTTGCTTCAGAGGACGCTGCAAACCAGTGGATTTCTCCGTGGTCTGGATATATTGGAGAGCCTACTGGCTGTACCAAAGAAGGAAAAGATATGATGGTTTGCGGAGCTACTTCAATGAACCTGACCTCTGGCCATGCTGAAGTTCGCTTGAATCAGGGTGTTGCTGTTGTCGGCAAGATTGTCTCGTTTGATTCTTCCGGCAATTCAAAGGAGACTGTTTTCAAGGATGGTTCCCAGAATCTTGTTTTGCTGATATGGCCTGGCGAAAGCGGTCCAATTGCATTACCTGGAATGGCTGAGCTGGCGAACAGCATGTTCACGCGTATGTTTTACATGAATGGGATGGGCTTGCGTTATTTCAGGCCTTTTGCTCAGGACAGGCAGGCATTGCACGGAAATATTTTTGCTTACAAGGTTGACTGGGCTGGCGCAGAGCCGTATGTTCCTGATTCTGTCAAGCCAAAGACGTCTGTTGAGCAGGGCGCTCAGGTAATGTTGAATTATATCGGCTGGGCTGATGATGAGGTTTTTGACAGTAGCATTGTTGATTGGAAAAACAAGAACGTTACTCAAGATAGTAGTTTTGATGATTTTGAAACAAAACCATTGGGTTTCATCGCCGGCCAGGGCAAGGTGATTCCTGGTTTTGAAAATGGCGTTATGGGTATGAAAAAGGGTGAAACGAAAACTCTTACAATTCCTCCTGAAGAGGCTTATGGCACTGACCCTGAGGCGCACATTTTGGGTAATAAAACATTACATTTCAAGGTTAGACTTGAGGCGGTTCGGTAGTTCTAAAGATTTATAAATCCTGAATATTGCTCTATAAGAATGAATGTATGGATTGTTATTGCCGCATATCGTGAAGAGCACAGCATTGGCAGTGTTGTCAAGGAATTGGTCGATGCTGGCTACAAGAATGTTGTCGTTGTAGATGATGGTTCTGATGATGCTACCAGCAGGGTTGCAAAGAAGTATACTCCTCACGTTTTGCGCCACGTTATTAATCGCGGCCAGGGTGCTTCTTTGAAAACCGGCATCGATTATGCTTTGGAGAATGATGCTGATATTATTGTTACTTTTGATGCTGATGGCCAGCATCGTGTTGAGGATATTCCTGCATTGATTAAGCCTGTGAAATCAGGCGATGCTGATATTGCTGTTGGCTCCCGCTTTTTGCGTCCTGGCTCTAATGTGCCTTTTTTCAGGAAGCTTTTGCTGAAGGGCGGTGCTTTTCTTATTTGGGTTCTTTATGGTATTAAGTTGACTGATTCGCATAATGGTTTCCGTGCTTTGTCCCGCCAAGCCGCAGAGGATATTGAGATAACTATGGACAGGATGGAGCACGCGAGCGAGATTTTGTCTGAGATTAAGAAGAAGAATTTGCGTTATGTTGAGGTTCCGGTTGTTATTAGGTATACTCAATATAGTATGGAGCACGGCCAGAGCAGCTGGAATGCCATCAAGATTTTTTATAGGACACTTAAACACAGGTTGACAAAATGATACAGCCCATTCAGGTTATTGCATTGGTTGTTGCCTGCGTGCATATGGCGCGCGTGCTTGTTTTATGGAGAAGGAAGAAGCTTGAAGGCAAGACTGCATTATTCTGGTTTTTGATTTGGTCTGCGGTTCTCATAATAGCTTTCGCAACTCCGCTTGTCAACAAGCTGTCCATCCTGATCGGTGTTGGAAGAAGTGTTGACCTGGCAATGTACATTGCCTTGCTGGTCTTGTTTTATCTTGTTTTCCAGTCAAATATTAAGGTGAATAAGCTTGAGCAGGAGATTACTCGCCTCGTAAGGGAACTTGCTTTGAAGCGAAAATGAAAATCCTGGTTTTGTCTTCTTATTTTTTGCCTCATCGGGGCGGTGTTGAGCAGTATGTTTACCAGACTTCGCGCCGTTTGGTTAAGAAAGGCCATAAGGTCTGGGTTGTGACTTCCCGCTTGAAGGGTATGAAGAAAAAGGAAGTTATTGATGGAATTCACGTTTTGCGTGTTCCTTCTTTTGAGGTTTTGGCTGATATGCTTCCTGTGCAGATGCCTTTTGTTCCTGAGCTGGTTAAGGAGATTGGTGGCGTTGATGCAATTATCACCCATACTCGTTTTTATCCTTTGACTATTGCAGGCGGAATGTATGCTCACCTAAGCAGGACTCCCTGGCTGCATATTGAGCACGGTTCTTCCCGCGTGAATTACAGAAATCCTTTTGTGCGCTTGGGTTCGAGATTTGTTGATGCTACAACTGGTAAATGGGTTTTGCGCCACGCGCATGTTGCCGGCGTGTCCAAGGCTTCGTGCAGTTTTGCAAAAGAGCTTGGTGCAAAAAGTTGTGATGTTTTGTATAACGGCACTGATACAAGATTTTTTGATGGAAAAAAGGTCAAGCACAAGGGAGTCAGGATTGTTTTTGTTGGAAGGCTGATTAAGGAGAAAGGCATTCAGGATTTGCTGGAGGCGGTTAAAGGCTTGAAGGCAGATATTACGATTGTTGGAAAGGGCCCTTTTGAAAAAGAGCTTAAGCAAATGAGAGGTAAGTTTGTTGGTGAGAAGAATCATTTGCAGATTAGGGAGATTCTTTCTCGAAGCGATATTCTTGTCAATCCTTCTTATGCAGAGGGTTTGCCTACTTCTGTTTTGGAAGCCGGCGCTATGGGTTTGGCTGTTATAGCAACTGATGTCGGCGGAACTGGCGAGATTATTTATGATGGAAAGAATGGTTTCCTGATTGAGCCAGGTGATGTTAAAGTTTTGCGTGAGAAACTTCAGCTTTTGATTAAGGATTCTGCTTTGCGTGATAAGTTTGGCAGTAATTTGCAGGAAAAGGTTCGTGATTTTTTCGATTGGGACAGGACAGCTGTTAAGTTGGAGAAGTTGTTGAAATCATTGTCTTCCGATTGAGCGGTATTCAAAGCCGAGTTTTTTCATTTTTTCGGTTTCAAACACGTTTCTTGCGTCTATGAATTTCTTAACTTTTATTTTTGCCAAGTCCATTTTTTTGAATTCGTTCCATTCTGTTGCAAGTATTAGCAAGTCTGCTCCTTCTGCTGTTTCATATACATTTTTGCAGTAAGTTGCGTTTAGAGTTTTTTTCGCGTTTTCCATTGCCTGTGGGTCGTAAGCTCTTATTTTTGCTCCTTTTTTCTGCAGGTCTTGGGCGAGCATTAGTGCCGGAGAAAGTCTTGTGTCGTCTGTGTTCGGCTTGAATGAAAGGCCCAATATTCCTATTGTTTTGCCTTTTATTGTTCCAAGCATTTCTTCTGCCATTTTGATTACGTGTTCTCTTTGTTTTTCGTTGATTTCTCTTACTGCTTTCAATAATGAAGCGTCCACTTTGTGCTTTTCCAGCACTGTTATGAATGCATCAAGGTCTTTTGGAAAGCAGAATCCGCCGTAGCCGAGTCCTGCATTGAGAAATTCTTTTCCAATGCGTTTGTCCATTCCCACGCCTTCCATTACTGTTTTAATGTCTGCGTTTGCTTTTTCGCACAGCTGTGCTGTGAGGTTTGCAAAGCTTATTTTCATTGCAAGGTATGAGTTTGATGCGTGTTTTATTAGTTCTGCGCTGTTGAGGTTTGTGTGTATTATCGGCGCTTTTATTTTTGCGTAGATTTCTGTCATTATCTTGTCTGCTTTTTGTGTTTCTGTGCCGATTACTATCCTGTCAGGGTTGAGGAAGTCATATACTGATGTTCCTTCTCTCAGAAATTCCGGGTTTACTGCAACGTCAAATTCTGTTTTGAGGTGTTTTTTTAGAAGGTTTTTCATCCATTCTGCTGTTTGTATTGGTACTGTGCTTTTTTCTACTATTACTGCATAATGTGTTAGGTGTGCTCCTATGTCCTTGATTACTTTTTCCATAAAAGAGAGGTCAGGTGCGCCGTTTTGTTTTGGAGGCGTGCCGACGCAAATGAAGATTACTTGTGCGTCTTTTATGGCTTCTTGGATTGATGTTGTGAATGTGAGGTTTTTGCCGTTGTGTTTTGTTAGAAGTTCTGGAAGTCTTTCTTCAAATATTGGGCATTGTGCTTTTTTGAGTTTTGCAACTTTTTCTGCATCTATGTCGTTGCATATTACTGTATGCCCGAGTTCTGCAAAGCAGGCTCCCGTGGTTAAGCCGACGTATCCTGTTCCTATTACTGCTATTTTCATTTGAAAAACAGGTTTTATGGGTGTTTAAATAGCTTATGATTTAACAGTCCATTCCAGTCCTTCGTGGAAGGTCGTTGTTGGTGAGAAGTTGAGTGTTTTTTTTGCTTCTGATATGTCTGCCACGCTGTGGAGTATGTCTCCTGGCTGTCTTGGCGCCATTTTTGGCGATATTTTTGTTCCAAGTATTTCGTTTAAGTGTTCAAGCATTTCTCTTATTGATACCTGAACTCCGGATGCTATGTTGAATACTTTTCCAGATGCGTTTGCAGTCATTGCTTTTATGTTTGCCTGCACAACGTCTTTTACGTAGACAAAGTCTCTTGTTTGTATTCCTGTTCCGAAGATTGTTGGCGAATTCTTGTTTTTTAGTGCTGTTATGAATTTTGTAATTACGCCTGAGTATGGTGATTTTGGGTCTTGTCTTGGCCCGTAAACATTGAAATAGCGCAGTGCCACTGTTTCTATTCCGTACAAAGTGCTGAACATTATTGTGTATTGTTCTCCTGTAAGTTTTGTTAATGCATATGGTGTTTGCGGCTTTAGTGTGCTTGTTTCTGTTTTTGGCAGTGTTGGCTCGTCTCCGTAGACTGCTGCGCTGCTTGAGTAGATTACTCGTTTTACTTTTGCGTCTCTTGCTGCTATGAGCACTTTTAGTGTTCCTGTTGTGTTGATTTCGTGTGTTTCTAATGGGTGTTCTACTGAGAATGGCACGCTTGCGATTGCTGCCAAGTGGAATACGTATTCCTGTTTTGCAAATGCTTTTTTGAGAAGGTTAACATCGCTTATGTCTCCTTTTATGAATGTTATTTTGTCCTTTACTGCTGCTAAATTTTCCTGTTTTCCTGTTGTCAGGTTGTCAAAGACTGTGACTTGGTGTCCTTTTGCAGCTAGTTCTTCTACTAAATGGCTTCCTATGAATCCTGCTCCGCCTGTGACGAGTACTTTTGCCATATGGGCGGAAAATTGGGAAAGATTTATAAATGTCTGCCTTTGTGTTCGTATTGGACGGCCATAGGGGTCGGGTTCCACCCGGTCTCATTCGAACCCGGCAGTTAAACCGGCCTCCGTGACGGTGTGTACTCTATTACAGGGGAAATCCGTTAAGCTGTCCACCTTATATTTCTCAGAATTATGTCGTG
>DATDPK010000055.1:0-11646 GCA_035292785.1 Candidatus Nanoarchaeia archaeon | reverse complement strand
CACCGTATGACATTGTGAATCCAGATGAATGGCCTGGTAACGTTCCTTCGACAATAAGAAAGGGCGGCTCATACTCGATTTGCGTCGGTTACAGCGAATCAAATTTGATTGGTTATTATCAGGCTCGCGGAGCAACCTGTTATCCAAAAGAAGGCCAGGGCCAGTGCTGTTATTTCCCTGACGGAATTTCAACAGGAACTGCAGGACGCGTCGGCGACGTTAACCTTGGAAGAACTCCATACGGTTACGGTTAATTTTTTATTTTTTCCATTGAAATTTCAGAACGATTGTACGTTTTGACAAAACGAAAAGTATATAAAGCAGTGTGTGTATATCACGCACAGACGATTAATTACAACTAAACGAGGTGATCAGTTGTGGCAGAAGAAAGTGGTAAAGGAATTGCATTGGTGATTCTAGGCATAGTAGCGGTTATAGCTATTGTTGGTTTAGTGCTCCTCTTTACAGGTGCGCGAAAAGCAGCAGTAGGTGAATTCGCAGTGCCAGCCGCCAAGGAATATGGTGGTGCAATCAGAGGTATATATGACCCGTACGCAAGAGCATTCCCGGGCAGATCTTATGAGTTCCCATCAGGACAAGCAGAGCCTTATTCAAGTGCAAGCTCATACGACCAAAGTGATGTATATTCTGGACTTGGTGAAGAAATGCAAAAAGTTGCTCCAGTAGTTTATGGTGAAGACGGAACACCAAAGACAGTCAGCCAGAAGTTGTCATACAACAGAAACGACGCACAAATACCATCCATCCAGGTAACCTGTGAGGGAATAGTACGTGCAAACGAAGACCCAAGTGACGACCATTTGGTACAGCCTGAGAGCTACAACCAAGCTTTGAGCAGATTTGGCAACAACTATGGAAGTGTATGCAGAGACATTCCAACAATCCTGCAGACATTATATGTAGTGCCAGACTACGCATTGAACGACATCAAGCAGGCGTTTGATGGAACTGGCGTAGCATTGTGCTGCCCATCATCAGGCGCATCCGGACTTGTATAAAGTCCTTATTTTTTTTTAATTATTCTTTTTTTGAGTGCAACGAGGAAAAAGTGCTCGATGACTGAAGGTCAGCGACATTTTTAATTGATTAAAATGGAAGCATTTGAACTTTATTCTATCTATGTCGTGATTACCGGAGTAATCGGCATTTCTATTCTTTTGTTCTTGTTTAATATGTAAACCTACTTTGTAGTGGTATGAAACCTTTTTCAAGAAAGCTTGTTGTGGAGTAGCTATGGACGCCAAGGCAGATATTTTGTTTGAAGTATCGTGGGAAGTTTGCAATAAGGTTGGCGGTATTTTTACTGTTGTCCAGAGCAAAATCCTTCCTATGAAGGAGTATTACGGCAATAATTATTTTCTTATAGGCCCTTATTTTCCTAATAAGGCGTGGGGTATTTTTGAGGAGCACATGGCTCCGGAGGATTGCAGGAAAGCATTTGCCTCATTGAAGAAGGAGGGCATAGATGTTCATTGCGGCACCTGGGTTACAAAAGGCAGTCCGAATGTCTTGTTGGTCGATTTTACTAATTTCTCTTCCCGGAAGGACGATATTAAGCGTAAATTGTGGGATTGGTTTCAGGTTGACAGTTTGAATACAGAGTGGTTTGATTTTGATGAATCTGTTGTCTGGGCGTATGCTGTTGGCAGGCTTATTGAGGAATTGGCTAAAATATATTCCGGAAAGCGCATTGTTGCCCATTTTCACGAGTGGCTGGCAGGCACTGGCTTGCTTTATCTCAAGCACCAGAATGTCAGGATTGGCACTGTTTTCACCACTCACGCAACTACTTTAGGCCGTGCTTTGGCTATGCAGGCGCGTGATATTTATGAGGATTTGGAAAAGATTGATTCAGATGCTGAGGCAAGGCGTTTAGGGACTTCTGTGCTGGCAAAGCATTTGTTGGAAAAGCAGAGCGCCCTGAATGCCGGCATTTTTACAACAGTGAGTGAGATTACTGGCATTGAGGCAGCTCATTTCTTGGGCAGGAAGCCTGATGTTTTGTTGTTCAACGGCCTTGATATGTCAAAGTTTCCAACTTTTGAAGAGGCGTCTGTTAAGCACAGGCTGTTCAAGAACAGGATTAAGCAGTTCTTGATTTATTATTTCTTTCCTTATTATCATTTTGATATTGATAACACTTTGATTTATTTTCTTGCAGGCAGGTATGAGTTCCACGACAAGGGCGTTGATGTTTTTATCAGGGCGCTTGGAAAGCTGAATGAGATGTTGAAAAAGGAGAAGTGTGAGAAGACTGTTGTTGCGTTTTTCTGGATTCCTGGCAATGTTAAGGGCATTCGTCCTGAATTGCTGGAGAGCAAGACTTTTTTTAGTGACGTGAAGGATACAATCGATGATATTCACGAGGATATTCATAACCGCTTGTTTTATTTGTTGATTTCCGGCAGGGATGTTTCAAAGGATTCTTTGCTCGGTGAGGATTTTATGCAGGATCTTAAGCCTAAATTAAAGCGTTTGATGCGCAAGGGCCTGCCTCCTGTTAGCACTCATCTTTTGTATGATGAGGGCCGCGACCCTATTATGAATGCTTTGCGTGCTGCTGATTTGCAGAATAAGGAGGATGACAGGGTAAAGGTTGTCTTTTACCCGATTTATTTGTCAGGCGCAGATGGTCTTCTTGACACGAGCTATTACGAAAGCATGCAGGGCTCCCATCTTGGTGTTTTCCCGAGTTATTACGAGCCCTGGGGCTATACTCCTTTGGAGGCTGCTGCTTTGGGCGTCAGCAGTCTTACGACTGATTTGGCTGGTTTTGGCCAATACATTCACAAGGAGTGTGAGCAGGGCAAGTATCCTGGTATTTTTGTCCTGCCTCGTTTTAAGAAGTCTGAGGATGAGATTGTTAATGCTTTGACTGAGATGATGTCTAAGTTTGCTCATTTCAGTACAAAAGAAAGGATTGAGAACAAGATTGTGGCCCAGAAGATTGCAGCCACGGCTGATTGGAAGTTGTTTATTGAGCGTTATATTGAAGCTCAGAATAAGGCGGTGGAAAAGTTATGAAATGCAAAATATTCTTGTTTCGTCACGGCCAGACGCATTTTAACAGGAGGAAGATGTTTACCGGCTGGCTTGATTCTACTTGGACTGAGAAGGGAGTTCATAATGCCAGGACTGTTGCTAAAAAGATTAAGAGCAAAAATATTGATGTTGCTTTTTGCACGCATCTTACAAGGTCAAAGGAAACTTTGCGTGAAATCTTGAAGTATCATGCTGAATGTAATCTGATAATTCGTGACGACCGTATGATTGAGCGTTGTTATGGTCTTTTGCAGGGCCGTTCTCATGCAGCTTTTATCAGAAAATATGGGAAAGAATTATTTGACAAATATCATCGTGCATATGCTGTTCCGCCTCCAAAAGGCGAGAGTGTTAAAATGGTTGAGGGCAGGGTTAAGTCTTTCATTGGAGATTTATTGTCTTTTATAAAAAAATACAGGGTTAATGTTGCAATCTCTGCTCACGGCAACAGTATGCGCCCTTTCAGGCGTTATTTTGAAAACGCTTCTGTTAAGAAGATGATGGGGTGGGAGATGCCGTATGATGATTATTTTGAATATTCTGTTGATGTTAAGCCAGGCAAAGCGCCTAAGCCGGAAAAATCGTCTTGGAAAAGTGTTCTTCTTTCTCCTCACGTTAAGCTTGCAACCGACAAGCACAATGTTCTTAAGAAGTATTATTGAAATCTGATGTCTGCGTATTTTGCTTTTGTTTCTTCTTCTATTCTTAACAGTTGATTATACTTTGCCAGCCTTTCTCCTCTGCAGGGCGCTCCTGCTTTTATTTGTCCTGCTGCCATTCCAACTGCTAAGTCTGCAATAAAGCAGTCTCCTGTCTCTCCGCTTCTGTGCGAGACCATTATGTTCCATCCTGCTTTTTGCGCAAGTTTTGCCGCTCGCAGTGCTTCTGTTATTGTTCCTATTTGATTAATCTTTAATAGCAAACAATTGCAGCTCTTTTTCATTATTGCTTTTTGCACTCTTGCAGGGTTTGTGGCCAATAAATCATCTCCTACAATTTGTGCTTTTACTCTTTTCTTCAGTTTGGCAAAGCTTTCAAAGTCTTCCTCGTTAAATGGGTCTTCTATGCTCGCCAATGGATACGCATCAGCTAATTGTTCGTATTTTTCCATTAGTTCTTCTGTTGTGTATTCCTGTCCTTCAATATAGTAAGCATTGTGTTTCCAGAACGTTGTTGCAGCTGCGTCTATGCCTATTTTTACTTTTTTCCAATAGCCTGTCTTGATTATTGCGTTTGTTATGTAGTCAAATGGCTCTTCTATGCACGTCAGCGGAGGCGCAAATCCTCCTTCATCTCCTACGTTTATTGCCTTGTTGCCAAAATTGTTGATTAGCGATTCTTTTAATGTATGGTATATCTCGCTTCCTATTTGCATTGCTTCTGCAAAACTTTTGGCTCCTACGGGCATTATAAGGTATTCTTGTATGTCTATCTTGTTGCCTGCGTGTTTTCCTCCATTAATTATGTTGAATGCAGGCACAGGCATTGTAAACTTCTTTGTTCCGTAAAGCTTGCCGATATATTCGTATAATCTCATTCCCCTTGCTGCTGCTCCTGCTCGCGCAACTGCCATGCTGACTGCTAGTATTGCGTTTGCTCCCAGTTTGCTCTTGTTCTTTGTGCCGTCCAGTTTTATCATCAGCTCGTCAATTTCTTCCTGTACTGGCTGTCTTCCCTTGATTTTTCTCGCTATCGTGATATTGATATTCCTGACTGCCTTTTGTACTCCTTTTCCCAAGAACGCTTTGCCGCCGTCTCTCAGCTCTGCTGCTTCGTGTGTTCCTGTGCTTGCTCCTGACGGCACGCTTGCCCTGAAAACTCCATCTGTTGTCTTAATGTCGCATTCTACTGTCGGGTTTCCCCTGCTGTCGAGAATTTGGCGTGCTCTGACTGTAATAATCTTTGACATTGTCACCTCTTTGGTAAAAAATAACCAGAATTGGTATTTAAAGGTTATCCAATATAATTAACATCTTTTCCTTTTGTCAGTTTTGCCAGTCTTGGGTGCAGTTCTTGCTCTATTTCTGCTATTTCCTTGTCTAACAGGTGTATGTCAACGTCTACTTTGAGTTTTTTCTTGAGTGCTTTGAGTATTTCTCTTGCTCCGCTTATTCCTAAATACAGCGGGTGTCCGTATGTTTCTGCCAATAAGCTTACAGCTTTTATTTTTCTTCTTTTTGCCAGTCCTAACAGAACTCCGCTTACTCCGACAATTGGCCCTACAACGCCGTACAAATTCTTGCTTATTTGCGCGGTTTTTGCGTAGTTGTCAACTATTTCCTTGTTGTTGCCTGTGCAGAATACTTTTGGATGAGGTGGTTCTTGTTTCAGCGCTATTCCGCCTAACGTTATTATTTCGTCACAGTTGTATTCTTGCGCCATATCCAATACCGCGTCGCAGAATGTGTAGCATCCTGTTTCTGTTGCTGGCTGAATGTCTCCTGCGACTAACAGCAGGTCTCTTTTTCCATTCCCGAACTTTTTGCAGTATACTTCTATGCTTGGCAGGTCGACTAAGTTTTGTTCGTTTACAAAGACTGTGTGTGGGAGCTCGTTGCTTTGGAATTCTGCTATTTTTTTGGCTCTCATTTCGTCTATTACAAAGTCAATTGCGACTTTTCCCACATTGCCTATTCCTGGAAGTCCTTCTATTAGAATCGGATGGTTTAATTTTGGTTTTTTTGCAGTGTAGTTCAGTTTCCAGCTCATAACATTCCTTTTTTCACCAGTTCTTCTCGTTTTGCCTCTCTTCTGTATTCGGCGTATTTTTGCGGTGAATATTTTTGTGGTCTTGTTGTTATTGCTTTGTCGCCGCATTTGCAGTTTTCACTCATCGTGTAAGCATTGCACTTTTGGCATTTTAGTATGTGTTTCATTTTTCTTCTTTTCTTATGAATTCTGCTATCATCTTGTTTTTCTCGGCAAAGTTTATTGCTGCATCGACTGCTGTTTTGAGAAGTTTTTCTGCGTCTTTGTAGTCGCTTGCCTTGACTTCAACGTGGTATGCTCCTGCTCCCAAGTATCTTACTGCAGCTCCTGCTTTTGCTGCAAATGCCAGCGCGTCTTTTATTTGCTGTATTCCGTTTGGAGCGTAGCTTGTTATTTTCAGGTCTCCTCCGATTTCTACTTGCGGCGGTTTTATTCTTTGCTTTATTGCATCTGTGAGAAGTTTTGCTATTTTTTTGTCAATGAGTGTTTCAAGGTTTAGTTTGTCGTTTGCGACTTCTTCAAATGCCGCGAATATGCTAACGTATTTTGCCAGCATTTTCTCTGTAAGCTTGTTGTAGAGCGTGAGCACGCTTTCGCCTGTCTGTTTTGCAGCGTACTCGATTATTTTTTCTGACAATTGTTCTTGTTTTATCTCATTGAGCTTGTTGGTTTTTTGCGTCTGGTTGACTCTTCTTAAACTCAAGTCTATGTGTCCTTTTTCCTTGTTTGTCTGCAATACTTTACAGACCACTTTTTTGCCTTCCTGGACAAATTCACGAATGTTTCTTATTCTTCCCGGCGCTACTTCTGATATGTGTATCATTCCTGTTCTTCCGCCGTATTCATCTAAAGTGCAGAATACTGAGTGAGGATTGACTCCTGTTACTGTGCATAGAACTAATTCTTCGTCCTGTGGAAATCCCTGTTTCTTTAAAAGCATACGATGTCGAGAATAAACCGCGTTTAAAAAGGTTTTGGAGAAAACATTTTATAGTCGGGCAAGCGTGCTTTATTCTATGGAAGTGCCTAAGGAATTATCTGACCTTGTTTTGGAGAAAAGCGAGCGTATACAACCTGTTTTTGGCATAGTTGCTCCGCCTCCGCGCATTGAAATCCGCACAGATATTCCGCAGGATGATGTGATGGCTGGCGCCTCTGCCTGTTTTGCATACCAAATGGGAACTAATGACCGCTGTATTTGGGTTGATGCAGGATGGTACGAAGCAAATAAAACCAATATAGAAGAAGTGCATTGGGCGATTGCAGAAGAAACAGCTCATTATTGCCATCATAATATTAATTTTCCTTTGTGGGACGAGACTGCTGATATCGAAACTCGGCAGATGAAGAAAAAGTGGAAGCACGGCAACCACCGGATTTGGGAGCTGAAGAATTTGGCTGAAATGGTTGCGCGTATTGGCGGGATGTACGCAGGCCTTCCTCCTCCTGATTTCGGGAAAATGATGTCGGTATGGGACAAAATAATGGAGATGCTTAAAGGTATGCGCGGTCCTGAAGAAATCGATGCTTACTGCGAGGCAAATCCTGTATTTGGGCGGGCGCTTTATCATACGGCAAACAGGGTGTGGGGCTGCCATATTGGCGATATGATTTCGCGCCAAAGCGAAGTGCATTGTCTTCCAAAGCCAGAGCTTGTTCGTGGATTGGCTCGTTGCAGTACATTCAGGGAAGCCGCAGAAGTATACTTTTCATTTTATCCTGAGAAGGATATGATAAGAACGTATATGGAAATGGTTGCTCAGAATTTCTTCACGCCAAAGACTGGTTAATTATCTCTCGTACGCAGAAACAGCATTATCCCAGCCGCCATTCCACTCTGTGTTTTCTACCGGTGCTCTTCTTCCTGTAATTGCTGGTTTGCGTTCTGATGTTTTTTTAGGCACGTCTCTTGCGACTGCTTCAACTTCTTCGCCTTTGAAAATGCGTATGAAATAAGCGACATTATTTCTGGTGATTCCTAAAATTTCCAGGAGGTCTCTTTCACTTGCGTGTTCCAAGCGTCCTTTGTATTCCAGCAGTGGAATGATTGCTTTTGTTATCTGTCCGACTACAGCTGAATTTACTGATCTTATCTCTCCCTGTAATCTGTATAATCTCTCAACAAGTGTTTGATTGTCCATTTAAATTACTCCAGAACTTCAAGAACTCGTGCTTTTACCCTGCTCTTTCCGCCTGTTGGTTCTGCGAGTACTTTGCTGCAGACCAGGCAGTTGACTATAGAACTTGCCTTGCCGAACATTATTTGTTCGTTTTTGCATTTTGGGCAGCGTATTTTCACGAATTTGCTTTCTGTTTCTTTCATTCTATTTCTCATTTGAACTCCACTTTTCTTGTTCTGAATCCGCCTTTGCTTGCTCCGTGCATTTTCTTGCAGACTGAGCATTGGTATCGTAAGTCTACTTTCTTGCTTGTTTTTCTTCCTGCCATTCTCCATTTTGTGATTGCTGGCTTGGAATACTTGCCGTGGTTTCCTGTTCCCAGTTTTCCCCTTGCCTTGATTCTTTTCCTGCTTCCAAAGCTTAGCGGGTGAGCGCTTCCTCTTGTCTTTTTCTTGCCTTCGAGTATCTTATGCTCTGTGTGCTTTTTGCACGTTGGGCAGTATGTGTTTCTCGTCTTTGGAAGCTTCATACTTTGATGGGTATATGGGGTATTTAAAAAGGTTACTGTTCAACTGCCTTGCCCTGAGAAATCAGTATGTCTGCGAGTTGTTCTGGAAGCGTGATTTCCTCGTTTGGCTGGTACGGCCCGTATTGTTCTAATTCTTCGCCATAGAATTGTTCCATTGTTTCAACTATTTTGATTTTTTTCATTCCGTGCTCCAGTGGTGATGGAATTTCCTCGTTTTTTACTTCTGGCACTGGCAGTATCATTGGCAAAACATCTGGCTCCCGCATTTCCAGTATTCTGTGCAGTATTCCGCTTCTGTGCTGTGACATAACTGCTGTTAAGCTTTGGAATATTGCTTGTTCCTGTACCAATAAGTTTGCAGTATCTATTATGTTTGAGTTTGTCCTGCTCTTGTTTACTGACATGTTGATGATTTTTCTTTCTCTTATGTCGTACACGTCTCTTAGTATTTTTCTTATGTTGCTTAGCTGTATATGCAGTTTGTCTCTTTCGCTTTGTGAGAATATGTCGTTTTTGGTAAGATTGTCATCGTATGCCTGCTGTTTTTCGCGCAGGTATGTGAGCACATTTCTGAAGAAGCCTTCGTCTAGTTGCTGCAGCTCTTCGCGAGACTTTTCTCTGCGCAGAGTTTCATATAGTGTTTCATAGGTGAGCACTACCTCTTTTGCTTCTTGTTCCATCATTCCCCCTGGTTATTGTTATACTGGAGATATTTAAATATTTAGTTACTTAAATATCATCTCATAAACGGCAGCACAAGTTGTCTTCCAGTTATGTCTACTGTTTGTAGATGTCTTTCAAGAAGTTCAGGTGTTTCGTCTTCTACTTGCATTGCTTGTCGGATTTTGTCAACTATGTCTGGATGTTCGATATCCATTGTTTCAATATCCACAACGCCGTCTGGAATTCCGCCATATGCTGTGTGGTGTGATAATGCAAAAATGTGTGCAAAGTTGCCGCAGGAATATGCATCGTCAGCAACGAGTGGATTTTCCAAGTGCTGATTGAGACTATGCCATTCTATGACGTATGCTGGGTGTCTTAAGCAGCCTTTGAATTCGCAATTTGCGGGTATGGAGTTGCGGTATCTGCCAACCATGTTAAATAAGCTCATAGAACTTGATGACTAACTTGTTTTCTTATAAATTTATGTCAATAATCACTACAATCTCTCTTAAACCCGCAGTTTAGACAAGTTATCTTGCATTTATTAGAAAGCATTGGCATTCCGCAGATGTTGCACTGGTCGTATTCAGTGTTGATTAGTTTGCGCGCGTATTCTCTGTCAAGGAATGTTGCTTCAGTCATATTTTACCGGCTCGTCTTTGCCTTTGTTTTCCTGTCTTGCGTAAATGAACAGTAAATCGCTTAGTCTGTTCAAATACTTGATTACTTCAGGAATTGGATAATTTTGGTTGCACGCCATTGCTCTTCTTTCTGTTCTTCTGCAGATTGTGCGCGCTAAATGTAAGTGTGCTGCTGCCTCGTTTCCTGCGGGCAGGATAAATGATCTTTGTTTTGGCAAACTTTCCTCTACTTTGTAAACTTCTTTCTCTATTTTGTCTGTATGTTCTGCTGTTATTCGTGGGAATTTTGTGAACTTTGTTCCCAAGGCAGATAGTTCTGCTCCTACTCTGAATAAGTCGTTCTGCACTTTGTTCAATGTTTTTTTTGCTTCAGAATTTTTTACATACGCAAGCGCCACCCCGCTGCTTGCGTTCAGCTCGTCTACATCTCCGTATGCTTCTATTCGCGCATCTGTCTTCGCTACCCTTTGGCCTCCTAACAAAGAAGTTTCCCCTTTATCTCCTCCTTTTGTGACTATGCTCATTAAGTAAAGAAAAAGAAATCAAATATAAAAACTTAGCTACATTCTGAAAATCCGCACTCGTAGCACGTTGGTCCTGAGCATCCGCTTAGGAAAGCAATGTTCGGGCTGTAGCATTTTGGGCAGTGGCCCTGTTTTTGTTCCTGCGGTTGTATTTTCACTTCTGTTGTGACTTTTTCCACGTGCGGTGTCAGCAGTTGTTGTCCTGGTAAATTGCCTATTTGCGCCAGGAACTTGTTTAGCGCCATTGAGACTGCGTGCGGGATGCTTTCTATTCTTTTTGGCCCGAAGCCGTATGGCCTGTCGCTTTTGATGCTGTTCAGGTGCTTTCTTACCTCGTTGACATCTCCGCCCATTTCCAGGTAGTTGCTTATGATTATTCCAAGCACTGAGGTCAATCCTGCTATTTCTGTTCCTATTGGTGCTATGTTCGTGAACACTTTCAGTATTTTGCCTTCGTGGTGGTCGATGTGTACGTGTACTGGTCCGTATCCTGTTTCGAACTTGTAATATATTGAGTTCACGCCTTCTGATGCGTCTATTTTTGGTTTCTCAACCTTTACTTCCTTCTTTGTAATGTTCAGTACTTGGTGGCTCTTGCATCCATCTCGGTAAACCGTGATTCCTTTGCACCCCATTTCCCATGCCATCATGTATGTTTTCTTGATGTCTTCTACTGTTGCACTGTTTGGCAGGTTGATTGTCTTTGACACTCCGTTGTCTGTGTGTTTTTGGAATGCTGCTTGGTGTTTTACGTGGAATTCTACTGCAACGTCGTGTGCGCTTCCAAATGCTTTTTGTATTTTCTCTGGTATTTCTTTCACGCCTCTTACTGAGTTGTGGTTTGCTTCTATTTGCTTCCAGAGCTGTTCCGGCTTTAATCCGAAGTAGTTGTTTTGCTGTGCTACTATCATGAATATTGGGTTTACTTCGTGGAACACGTCTTTCTCATCTGGCTCTTTGCTTTGTTTCAGCATGTCAAGTGCTTTGGCGTTGTATCTTGTGTATGCTATTCCAAAGAAGGGCTCTATTCCGCCTCCTTGCAGTCCAGCGCAAATTGCTATGGTGCCTGTTGGCGCTATTGTTGTTCTTGCGCAATTTCTTGGCCTTCCTTTTGCCCATTCTTTGTAGTATGGTCCGTTGGTATCATAGATGCTGTCTTTGAAGTTTGCAAACATTCCTCTTTCTAATGCTAGTTCTTCGCTTGCTTCCAATGATTTTGCGTTTATGAACTGCATTACTTCTTCTCCTTTTGCTATTGCTTCTTCGCTGTCGTATGGTATGTTTAGCAGTGAGAGCATTTCTGCCCAGCCCATTACTCCAAGGCCTATTCTTCTGTTGCCTTTTGCTATTTTTTCAATTTCTGGGATTGGGTAGTTGTTGACATCGATTACGTT
>DATDPK010000054.1:0-4857 GCA_035292785.1 Candidatus Nanoarchaeia archaeon | reverse complement strand
TGTGTTGCAAACTCGCTCATGTCTGTTTTGCTGATTTCGCCTTTGCGCGCCACCATGAATTTTATCAATTCGCGTGCAACTATCTTTTGCTGGTTTGTTGAGAAGATTATCTCGTAGATGTCATTCGGTAGATTGAATCTGTCAAACAGTATTACCATATTACCACGCCCAGTATAGATTAACCACGCTCAGTATATAAAATTTATGTTTTGTATACTCTCCTATATCGTCATCGTCGATATCACTCATAGAAATCGCAACCTTTAAATATAACCTATACTATGCTAGTATACAAAAATGTGACAATTGGTGTTTTAGTAACCCAGTTGTCATTAGTGATACTGTGCCAAAAGCACAGTTGATGTAAACGTTGAGAGGGAAAAAGAGGTATTTTATTATCACAATAATAGGGCTCTCCACTGTTTCTTTCCCAAACCACCCCCAAACCCACATGTTGGAGAGCCTTTTTCCACTCATCAAAACTAGATGGAGGCTGAAAAAATGGATTTCCTCGTGAAGAGCGCATTGGCGCAAGAAACTGCTAAACCAGAAGGCTACGACTTTGGCCAGGCAAATATCAAGGTCATTGGTGTTGGAGGGGCTGGCAACAATATGGCAAGCTGGCTTTACAAGAAAGGAATTAAGGGTGCTGAAGTTATTATCTGTAACACGGACAAGCAGCACGTTGACATTTCTGAGGGTGACAAGAAGTTTATGATTGGAAAGGACCTCACAAGAGGCCTTGGCTGTGGCGGTTACCCTCAAAAGGGCGCAGAAGCTGCTCAGGAATCTCTCACGCAAATTAAGGAAACCTTGCGCGGTTCAGATATGGTATTTGTCTGTGCAGGTATGGGAGGAGGTACGGGCACTGGTGCTGCTCCTGTTGTTGCAAGCATTGCAAAGGAAATGGGCGCTATTGTCATCGGCACTGTCACAATGCCTTTCAATATTGAGAGGGCAAGAATAGACAAGGCAGAGTTTGGGCTCCAGCAGTTAAGGCAGGTCTCAGACACTGTTGTAGTTATTGACAATAACAGATTGGTTCAGATTGCAGGCAATTTGCCTGTTCAGCAGTCTTTTGCTGTTGCAAATGAGTTAGTCTCCACAATGATTAAGGGAATTGTTGAAACTATTGCTATCCCGAGCCTCGTTAACTTGGACTACGCAGATGTTAAGGCAATTATGACTAATGGCGGAGTTGCAGCGATTGGCGTAGGCAGCAGCGACACTAACAACAAGGTTGAAGAAGCCGTTCGCGGTGCGCTGTCCAACCCGTTGCTGGACATCTCCTATCAGGGAGCAACTGGCGCATTGATTCACGTTTGGGGAGGTCCTGACCTTACCCTCGAGGAGATTAACCGCGTCGGCGAGCTTGTTACAGGAAGTATGGACGAGGATGCAAACGTCATCTGGGGAGCGCGTGTCAGCGAGGAAATGAGAGGCAAGCTGATGGTGATGACTATTATTACCGGCGTGCACAGCCCGTGGATTTTAGGCAAGGGCAATTCAAAGGATATTTCAGTGCACACAAAGCGCCTTAATGACGAATTGGGCATTGAAATGCTGTAATGAGAAGCTGTGAATTATACCTGAAGACAAGGGCAAGTTTGGCAAAGCTTGGTGACTACAGGTTTTGCGTTGCAGCTGTCACTGTTCATTCCGGCAGAAGCGGGGAAAGCCTGAAAGATTTTTTGCATAATAATAACGGGCATGCCCCTCCTGATGTTGTCTTTGAGACAAGCCCTGGTGAATATGTTGTGATTGCTCAGGGCCATAATTTGCCTGCGCCGAATTTGCGCCGTGTTGACCTTCTTTTGGAGGAGTTCATTATGTCAGAAGCAGCAAGGGCTATACGTGACTCTTCCCCGTTTGATGTTTCTGTTGGCATAGAGGCGTATGAAGGCAATGATGACCTTCTTCTGAGTGCTTATGCCGCTCAAAGAAGGTTTACTTTGTCTTATGGTCCTGAATTGTCCTGCAGGGAGCAAAAAGTTCCTTCAAGGCTTGAGAAGGTTTTGGAAACAGCAGCCTAAAGTTTGTTCAGAGAAATCTTTTCTTCTTTTCCTGTTGCCAGTTCTCTTACTGTGACCTTGCCTTCTTTGATATCCTTGTCTCCGACTATCACTACTTTTTTGGCGCCTATTGAGCTTGCGTATTCAAGCTGTTTTGCAAGTTTTCTCCGCATTAAGTCCATGTCAACAATGTATTTTTGCCGCAATCTTTCTGCTATTTCCATTGCTTTTGCTGTCATTTCTTCATTTACCGGCGCAATATAGTAATCCGGTCCTATGTTCACTTCCGGCAGTAATTTTTTGTCTGTTAACAATAATGTCAATGTCTCCATTCCTATTGCAAATCCTGTTGCTGGTGTTGCCTCGCCGCCAAATAATTGCACTAGTTGGTCGTATCTTCCGCCGCCTGCCAATGCTCTGTACTTTCCTTCTTTGTCAAAGCATTCGTAGACATTTCCTGTGTAATACGCCAGTCCTCTTGCTATGCTCAAGTCAATTGTGATATAATCGCCATCAACCAACTTTAATGTATTCTCCAGTTCTGTTAACCCTTCTGTTGCAAGAGCGTTTGGCTTCAATTCTTTTCTAATCGCGTCTAGTATTCCTATTCCGCCCTTGCAGGCTATGATTTTCTTGATTACTTCTGTTTTTTGCAGGTCTATTCCTGTTTTCTTTAATTCCTCTGCAAACTCTACCAGTCCTATTTTTCCTGATTTGTCTATTATTCTTACAACTGCCGGCATTTTCTCTTGCGTAATTATCTCAAGAAGCAGTCCTTCGAGTAATTTTCTGTTATTTATTTTGACAGTAAAGTCTTTGCTTGATAATCCTAATGATTTTAAGCATGATACCAGCAAATTTATGCACGACGCGTCTGATTCTGGTTTGTCTGAGCCGAATAACTCAACTGATAATTGTGCAAACTCTCTTAGTCTGCCTTTTTGCGGTGCTTCGTAGCGCCACATTTTGTTTACTGAGAACCATTTTACTGGTTTCTGTAATTCTTTCTGCTTTGCCACAAACATTCTGGTCATCGGCACTGTTAGGTCAAACCTTAGTCCTAATTCTTCTGCTCCTTTTTTCTCAAATACGAATAATTGTTCTTTTATTTCCTCTCCGCTTTTTGCTGTCAGTAATTTTATTGTCTCTATTGCCGGCGTGTCTACTTCGAGAAATCCGTATTTTCTTGCCTGCTGTGATAGTTTAAGAGCTATCTCTTTCCTTGTTGCCTGTTCCTGCGGGTAATAGTCTTCAGCCCCTTTTATTCGTTGAAATTCCATATTTAAAACTTGTCTTGTGCAGAATATAAATCTTTCTCACATAATCTTTATATATAAGTCGTTGTAATTATTTTATGGGGTGGTTTGAATGAAGGAATATAGTCCTTTTGCGTTAAGAATTGGTATTGGCGGCATATTTGTAATTGCCGGAATTATGAAGCTTATGGACCCGCAGATGATTGTGGGCATGCTTGAAGGCTTTGGCTTTCCAGGTCCTTCTTTTTGGGCGTGGCTGTTGATTCTTGTTGAACTCTTATGTGGAGCTGCAGTCTTGACTGGTTTCAGGCTGAAGTATTCAACTGTGCCTTTGGCAATTGTAATGTTTGTTGCCATTGTTGTGAGCTTGGACAACATTATGATAGTGTTGAACAACTTGGTTATAATGTCAGGCCTGATTTCTCTTTGGCTTTCAGGTCCTGGCGCCTGGTCTTTGGGTAAGTGATGCAGGATGAGTGGAGATATTGAAGCAACCTATCCGGTACTCTATGATAGAAATGTAGATCTTGATCTTGCTTTCAGGAGAAAGTCATTTACTCATAGCGAGCTTGAAGAGCTTGGAAGGGCTGTTGATCCCACGTCTGTTTATGTTGCAGGTCCTGAGTCAACAGGGGGAAGGGGCTGGTATGGCGGCCTTGTTTTTAGGCGTGATGGTGCCAACATTGCTGTATTGTTTCCCTGGCCTTTTGACGCGTCTTATGAGGTGCCTGTTGAGATCAGGAGCGAGAGCGAGGTTGCTCCTGCCACTTTGGATGCTTTGCTTAATGCTTTATCGCATAGCATTTCCCAAGCTACTGTGCCACAACACTAGTTTTTTAAACTGATTATTTTTTGTTTCTTGTATGCGCGTACTTATCTTAGGCGGTGGCTTTTGCGGTGCTTTGCTTGCAAGAATCTTGGACAAGCGAAAAGACCTGGATGTTGCTTTGTTCGACAAGAAGGATTATTTTGAGTATACTCCGAGTATTCACAAGGTCATTTTTAATGCCGGCTATCATCGCAAGATTGTTGTTCCATTCAGGCATTTTCTGAAAAGAGTCAATATTGTCAACGAGCCTGTTATCGCAGTCACGCCTGGCTTTGTTGAGACTAAGTCTGAGCGTTATTCATACGATTATCTTGTTGTCTGTATTGGCATTGATTATCCTGTTCTTTTGGATAACAAGGAGAATGTCTGCACTCTGAAAAATGGCTTGGAAGCAGCTCATATGGGCGCTAAAATATTGTCAAACAACTCAATCTGCATTATTGGCGGCGGTCTTATCGGCACTGAGATAGCCGGCGAGCTCGTAACAAAAACTCACGGCAAGGCCATTACCATTGTTCATCCTCACGGGCGTTTATTGGAGCGCAATCCTGTGAAAGCTTCAGATTATGCCAGAAAATTCTTGGAAAAGCACAATGCAAGGATTATTTTTGGTGAAAAGGTCGTGAAGCACGAGGGCAATAAGTTCATAACAGACAAAAATACCGTCATAGAAGCCGGTGCTGGCTTGTGGTGTGCTGGAATCAGGTATAACACTCTTTTTATGAAAGAGTTTTCCAATATTTTCACTGAAAAAGGTGCT
>DATDPK010000053.1:0-11727 GCA_035292785.1 Candidatus Nanoarchaeia archaeon | reverse complement strand
ATAGATTTTGTAATGAAGGAAGTTGAAGTAAAAATTCTGGAAGTTGACGTTGAGGAAGTGCACAGAAGGCTTGTTGCTTTGGGTGCAGAAAGGACGTATGCTGGTCCTGTCGTTACAGTTTATTTGGATACTGATGATAAAAGGCTGAAAAGGCGTGATGAAAGTTTGCGCGTTAGGCAGATGGGAAACTCTGTCAAACTGGGTTATAAGGGAAGAAATCATTAGAAAGTTTTCAAGTCAAGAGAAGAGATTGAATTTGTTACAGGCAGTTTGGAAGCCACACTGAAACTAATGGAAAGATTGGGTTTTGAAGTCAGGAAAAAGAAAACAAAGCGCAGGGAAAGTTTTCGAAAGGGAGATGTTGTTTTTGACATCGATAAATATCCTGGAATTCCAGCGCTTTTGGAGATTGAAGCTCCAACTCAGAGGGTTGTTGCTTATTATGTTAGGCGTTTGGGTTATTCTATGTCAGACGCAACGAATATGAGTTTCAGAGAGCTGGAAGAGCATTACAAAAAGAAAAAATAAGCGGGCAGACGCGTCCGAAAATGAGAGCATAATTACGCAAAAGTTGAACCTTATGCTTTCCTCAGTTCCGCAACCCGACAAGCATTGAGAACTACAGTTATGGTTGCTCGGTTCCCCGCCTGGCCAGATTCCTGCAGCCACAATCCTGCCGGACAGAACCTCAACGTCCAGCACAAGACTTTCACGCAGGATATGCGCTGCTTCTCGAACTTCAACCCCGCGTAAAGCCCATTCACGGTTACAGGAGAGGGCTAACCTCCCAGTCTAGTCCGCCCGTGAATATTGCTGTTTTGGCCTCTTTTAAAGCTTTCTCTTTCGGTGATGACAAATCATTTTATAGAATGTAAGCTTAACAGCGGATATGGCGCCAAAAATACAGTTTTCTGGAGACACTATACTCATCAAGGCAGATGACAAGGCAAGCAAAGTACACAGCAAGAAATCAGGAACAATATACCAGCTGTCAGACTGTACGATAGCTCACATAACAGGTCAGATAAGCGCGAGAGAGATAAAGGAATACAAGGCAGATGTTCTAATACTGCAGCATGAGCAGTCAGAGAAAATAATCGCGAAACTAAAGCCAAAGTTGGCAATATTGACCAATGCAACATTGGAAAAAACCAGGGAGCTTCACAAAAAAACAGGCGTGCAAATCATAACCGCAAAAGGCAATCCAACAATAGACTTGTTTGATTATTCTGCTATTTCTGAACAAAAGGCATTAAGCAAGTTTACAGCAGAAAAGTAAAGGCGTAGCCAATTGCGCAGCCGATTGTCAGGAATGGCATTGCTGGGTAGAATTTGTCTTTTTGTCCGAGCCATAATAACACGCCAAGTGCTGCTGTTGCTCCTGCTGCTATGAACAGTGCGTCTGCAAATCCTGTTGCTTTGAGCACTGTTCCTGCAAATATTAGTGGAAATCCTAAGTCTCCTCCGCCTAACACTGCTGTTCTGACTTTTTTCTTCGGTCCTCTTCCAGGAATCGCATAGGGTAATAGTAGTCCTGCAAAGATTCCGCTTTTTGTCTGGAATTTTGCCATTTTTATCATGTGTTTGCTTTTCCAGACCGCGTACATGTCGTAGATTGAAAGCACGATTAATAATAAAAATGCGTAAAAGACGTTTAGTATTGGAACAAAGATAACTGCAAGTCCTCCGTAGACGAATAATTCTGATAAGTTATGTATGTAGAGGTTTGGCCTGAATACTTTGAACCATCCCAGTCCAAGTGCTACTATTAATGATGTTAGTGCTGGCAGGAATGCTGCTATCGCAATCTGCAAACATAGCACGATTGCGAAATAAAACCAGAGTTTCCACAATAATACTTTTCCCCATCTGATTATCAATAATATTAGTATTGTTCCAACTAATGTTGCTCCCAGAATATACCATATGCTGAATTGCGGCTCAACGTCTGGCCTTTCAATTTCCACCCCGACTATCGATGGCAGTGCTTTCCAGACAATTTCCCCTTTTTCTTTCGAGGCATCCACATCTATGTACTCTTTTGTTACGTATAATCCTATTACTTGTGTTGCTGCAAAGAGCAGAACTAAGAAACAGGTTATTATTGTCGAATGTTTCATTTGTTCCTTTGAAACCTGAAGGTTTTTATAAATTTACCTTTTTCTTTGTTTTTATGCGCTGGGTTCATCGTATAACGGTTAGTGCTTTTGCAAAGCCTGAGGAGAACGTGGAAGGGATACGCGAAGCTGTTATAGCTTTGGTTCCTTTTGACTTGAATAGGGCAAGGGTTGTTCTTGGGACAGAGAATGCTCAGGGTTTTGATGAGCGCATTATCAAGATATTCTCTGTTTCTCTTACAAGGGAAGCGCAAACCAATGATTTTTTGGATTTTTTGTTGAATAAGTTTTCTGATGAGCAGAAGAGATTGCTGATTTCCCAGGCAGAGTCTCGTTTGGATGCGAATTTGGACTTTTTTATCAGGATTGACAAGGACCATTGGGTGAATGAGCGTGAGTTTTGGCTTACTGATTCTGGCAGTTGTTTTCATATTAAGCTGGCTGTTGCTGCTTATCCTAAGAAGCGTGATGCTGCCTTGTTATTGATTAGGAAATTGTTTAGCCAGAAAAGTATTTAAATCATTGAATGCTTTGTATTGTTATGATAAGGCCTGCACCGTTGAAATCATCTTTTATGGTTGGTAGTATGATTGGTTTCTTGGTTTCTGCCTTGTATATTTCGCAGTTTTCAAGGAATTGGGCGTTTGCTTTTGGCTTGTTGTTCACTTTGATGTTTGTCGCTTCACTTTTATCGATGCTGAGGGCTACTCCTGATGAGCAGTTGTCTCCGCGTCCAAGAAGTATTGATTAGGGGGGATTTGAAATGAAAAAATTGTGGATTGTGTGTGCTTTGTTTATTTTGTTGGTAGCTTGCGCTCCAGCTGCAGAAAAGCCTGCTGAAGAAGTCACTAAAGAAGTTGTAAAAGATGATTCTGTTGTTGGCAGGAAGCCTCCTGTCAGGGCTTTGCCTTCTGAAAATATTGATGAGGGCCAGACTGTTCAGCCAAGTGAGCCTTCTGTTGGCCCGTCTGCTCCCGTAACAACTGTTACGTCTCAGGAGATGAGTCCTGAACTGCGTGATTTGTTGAAGCGCGCTGATGAAAAGGTTTCAAACCTGAAATACTTGTTTGGCGGAACTGATACCAGCAACTTGTTTACCGACGGATATGCAATTAAGGGAACAAAGCTTGTCATTTACGAGTATGAAGAGGATTACTATGTGCGCGAAGGTTACTATGATACAGTCTATGTGGATACTGCTGCAAAAACTGCTGTTGGTTGCTGCATAGATAAATCAAGGTGTCTCAGCCATAATGTTGACAATACTGGCAAGAAGTTTGACGTTGATTATGCGTCTTTGAATATTCCTAAGACGCCTTATCAGTGGACTAAGGAAGTTACGTCAGGCTCAATTGTCGGTCCGCAGACGTTCAACTCTCGCAGTGTGACTTACATTAAGTTTATGCGTGATGATGGCGCTGAAGTCCAGATGTGGGTTGACGATACTTACGGCGTTCCGCACAAGGTTGTTGTCATAAAGGATGGTCAGGAGAAGAAGTATCAGTTCAATGATATGACGTTTAATTCATTGAAGGATGCTGATTTCGACGCGCCTTGTGATTAGAATTCAAATACTTTTTTTATTTCTTTTATTATTCCTGGCGCTCCGCCTCCGTGCCAGCTGAATCTTGGCCTTACTCTCATTGGGTACATTCTTTCGTTTACGTCGTCTACTGCTATGCAGGCTCCTGCTACGCGTGGTAAATTTGAGAGTTCTTTGTCCAGCCCTACTCGTAAATAGCTTTGCAATAGTGAGCCTAGGGCGTCTGTGTCTATTTTTGCTGTTAGTCTGTGTGCCAGTATAATATCTGATTGAGTCATTGCGTCTGTGTGGATTTTTCCTGGTTGTTGTGTTGCAAGGATTAGTGCTATTCCTGGCTGTCTTCCTTCTCTTAGTAAGGTTGTCAGCGCGTCTGAGCTTGCTGTTTTTCCTGTGTTTGGCAGGAATTCGTGTGCTTCGTCTACCATTAGCCAGCAGATTGGCATTTCTGTTTCTTTTGGCTCTTCGTGTTCTTCGAGTATGTAGTGGATTGCTTCGTGTACTGCTGTGAATTCTTCGTCTTTTCTTGCTTTCATTCTTTCTATGAATAATTTCATTCCGAGTATGCCTATGACTAAGTGTTTTATTCGCCAGCCATTTGGCATTACTGCATATGCTCCCAAGTCAAGTATTGTAACTTGTCCTGGTTTTGCGAGTTCTTTTAGGGAGGTTGCTTTTGGCGAGAATACTCCCCAGTCTTCTACTGCTGTGAACCTGTTTATTGCTGCTTGTTTTACTCTGGTTTCTTCTGTTTGGTCTTCTTCTATTGATTTTATTATGTCTGGTATGTCGTATTGTTCTCTTGTTTTCTTCATTTGCAGTATTATTCTTTCAATTAGTACTGCAACTGGATTTGTGCTTTCCAGTTCAAATGTTAAATTCCAGTCTTCTGGTGATAGTTCTGCCGGGTTTAGTGCGAATGGCTGGTCTGTTGGGATTCCTTGTTCTTTCCATTTTTTGTAAAAGCCGATTGGCGTGTATATTTTGACGTCTATTCCCTTGCCTTCCAGCCCCCATTCTTTCAGGAGTGATTCATCTTTGTTGTTGGGGTATTTCATTGTCCAGTATATTCCCATTGTGTCGAGCACTATTACTGATAGTCTGTTGCGGTAGTTTTCTGGCAGTTGTGCTATTCCTTCTGCTATTACGCCTAATGAGTATGATTTTCCTGAACCTCTTTTTCCGCACACGAATACTACGTGTGCTTTGTTTAAGTCAAGGTATACTGGCTGTGATAGAGCTGTTACTGCTCCCATTTTTACGTAATGTTTGCCCAGCAGTATTGTTCCTGTTGTGCCGTATTTTTTCTGGTCTTCTGCGTCTCTTCCGAGAATTATTTCGTACACCATCTTTTTCAGATAGCTTTAGCTATGATGTGTTTTAATAACTTTCTAAGAAAATAAAAAAAATTACAGCTCTGCTGCTGTAACGATGTCTATTTTGCTGTCTGTTGGAGCCACTTTTGTGTCCATTGCCACTATGTGCTTGATTGTGCTTTTTTCTGCTACTGTGACAAGGTCTCTTTCCACGACTCCGTCAAACACGACTGCATAGACGCCTGTATTTAATGATTTGAGCGTGCTGTTTAGCTCAGTAAATGGTACTTTGCCGAGCACGTTCATTTTTTCATCAAGCACGTATGCTCCCCGTGTGCCTATGAGGCCTTCGAGCATTCCGCCGAGCACTTTCTTTTCATCGTCTCGCAGAACTGGCTTTGTTGGCCGTACAGGCGCTGCTGCCATCATTGGCTTTTGAGCCATTGGTGGTCTTGCCGGCAGTGGCTGTGATGGCTGTGGTCTCATAATCATTGGTTTTCTCAGTGATTGTGAGGTGTCGATATTGCCGATTTCCATTTTTGCCTGTTCTGCAGTTATTCTGCTTCTCAGTGCTTTGTGGATTTCTTTCTTTGACAGTTCTTCCACTTCTTTGCCGTCTGGCGCTCGTGTTACAAAGTCAACTTCTGCCACGTTGAGCAGGTCTCTGATTATCAGGCTTCCGCCTCTGTCTCCGTCGACAAATGCAACGAGGTCTTTTCTGTGGCTTAGCTCTATGATTGTCTGCGGAACTGATGTTCCGTTCATTGCTATGACGCTTTTGAATCCGTGTTTTAACAGGTTCAGGACGTCTGCTCTGCCTTCCACGACAATGATTTCGTCTGCTTCGTCAAGGCCTGGGCCTGATGGAAGTCTTTCCTTGCCGTACTCAGTGATTTCCATTACTCGCACTGAGTGCGCAACTTCTTCTGCGATTTCCTGCGAGTCTGGGAAGACTTGGTCCATGAGCTGTCTGAGCAGTTCTTTTGCTCTTTCCACGACAAAACTTCTCTTGCTGATTCTGACGTCTTCTATGTTTAGTACTTTGACTTTTGCGTTGCAGGGTCCTATTCTTTGGATTATTTCCAGTGCTGCTCCGACTATTGCTGTTTCTGCTTTGTCTAAGGAGCTTGGAATTATTATTTGGCCTCTGCTTTTTCCGCCTTTTGTGTCTATGTTGACTTCTATTCTTCCTATTCTGCCTGAACGCTGTAGCTCTCTGAGCTCTAGGTCTTCTCCCAGAAGTCCTTCTGTTTGCCCAAAGATTGCTCCGATAACGTCTGGCTTGTCTACTACGCCTTCAATTTCTATTGTTGCGTTGATTATGTATTTTGTTGATACAGGACTTATTTTTCCCATTTTAACCCTCCACTATTAGGCTTCAAGAACAAGTTTGCCAAATTAAGCTAAAAAAGGCTGTTAAACGCCTATCTTTGCTGTTTTTGGCTTATTTTTATCATTTTGGATTGAATATGATGATGATTTTGATGTCTTGTTCTTTTTAGCCACCATTTGTCCTTTAGGACACGCTAAAAGGTCTTGGAGCCCGTAGCACTAACCCCCAAGCTCATTGCTTGGTAATCCGTAAGCTCCATTGGGTACTCTCTGTGACGGGCTTGATTGTTGACCTTTTAACGTGAATTTTACGATGTTTCACGGGTTTATATACTTTTTGACTCGTATAGCGGAAATGACAATTTATAGTAACTTGGCAGTGGTGAAAATAGAAAGGTTTATATAGGGAAAAAGGTATATTTGCTCAAAGAAGGTAAAAATGACAGTAGCCGAAGATACATCGCAAAGAACATTGGTTGCACGATTAGGAGAAGAATCATTAAACCTATTTCGCAAAGCTCAAGATGATGAAAGTTCAAGACAGGGATTTATTGATTCTATTGTTCTCGGTCCTTGGGGAAAATATGTAAGCAGAATTGCGTATGATCCAGGTTATTTTGAACAAAAAAAATCCACTGCATATATGAGTACAGATTTAACAAAATTACAGCGTTATCTAAGAGTGCCTTGGCAAAAAACACGTATTCGGGTGGCATCGTCTGTTTTTGAAAACAGAGATGTAACAACGTCCGAAGAATTTTTGAGTTATCTTGACCACGAACTGGAGCACGCAAGACAATTTTATGAACAATCAAGAAAGTATATTCCTTCGTGGATCAAAGCTCTCAAAACGGCAATCAGAATAGCTAATGCAGATGAAAGCGATGAAAAAATGTTGTTAGAACAGGTTTACGCAATGGCAGAGAGAGATGCATACGCCCACCAATTGCGATTGATTGAGGATAGAACAAGAAATGTTGGTTCTGGATTTAGAAGTACAGTCCAAGCTCTTTTATTGCACTATCAAAGAATTTGTGCAGGAGAACTTCCAATACCTGCATTTGATCCTAAAAAGCCATTAAAATCCACAAGCATTAAAAACAGTATGAAGGGGAAATAAACTATGGCAACAATAATGGTCACGGGCGGTGCAGGTTTTATTGGCAGTCACGTAGTTGACAGGCTTTTGGCAAGGGGGGATGTTGTTGTTTGTGTTGATAATTTGAACAATTATTATGACCCAAAAATTAAATTGAAGAATATTTCTCATAATCTTCCAAATCCTAGCTTCCATTTCCACGTTTTGGACTTGGAGAACAAGGACCAGGTTGCTCCTTTGTTTGCTAAGTATAAGATTGACAAGATTTTGCATTTGGCTGCGAAGGCAGGCGTAAGGCCCTCTATTGTTGACCCTATTGGTTACAAAGAGGCTAATGTTTCTGCAACCGTTAACTTGTTGCAATTGGCTAATGAATTTGGCATTAAGAATTTTGTTTGCGCGAGTTCTTCTTCAGTTTATGGTGCTAATAACAAAATTCCATTTTCTGAGAACGATGATACTAATTATCCTTTATCTCCTTATGCTGCTTCCAAAAAGGTTTGCGAAATTTACGGCTATAACTATCATCAGACATATGGTTTGAACGTTACTTGCTTAAGATTCTTTACTGTTTATGGTCCGCGCAATAGACCGGATATGGCGATTTACAAGTTTGCTGAAAGCATTGCTGAAGGCAAGGAAATCACTGTCTTCGGACAAGGTGATGAAGTGAAGCGGGATTGGACTTTTGTTGCTGATATTGTTGAGGGCACTATACGCGCTCTCGATTTATCTGATAAGCATAAGTTTGAGATTTTGAATATTGGAAATCATAATCCTGTTCCTGTTACTTATCTTGTTTCATTGCTTGAAAAAGAATTGGGAAAAAAAGCAAAAATCAGGCGCGACTCTTTGCCACAAGCTGATGTTCCTGTTACTTTTGCTGATACAAGTAAGATTAAGAAGTTGCTTGGCTGGAATCCCACTACTCCGATTGAGGAGGGTGTTAAGCATTTTGCCAAGTGGTTTAGAGAGCATAAGGGTTTAAAATAGGACTGTTTTCTCGTATACTATATGCCTAGAATGGGTACTAAGCAGCGTGAGGAATACAAAACGCTTAAGGCTGTTTTTGACTTGTTTACTGAGAAGAATCTTTTCAAGCTTATCAGCCAGGGCTATTTTGATGGCTTGCATAGTCCTATCAGTATGGGCAAGGAAGCTAATATTTTTACTGCGAAAAAGGGTGATGATACGCGTATTGTGAAGATTTATCGTTTGCAGACTTGTGATTTTAACAGGATGTATGATTACATTAAGGACGACCCGCGATATGCTGATTTGAAGAGTAAGCGCAGGGATGTTATTTTTGCCTGGGCAAAGAGGGAATTTAGGAATTTGCTGAAGGCAAGGGAAGCCGGTGTTCGTGTTCCTACTCCTTATGCTGTTTTGTTTAACATTTTGATTTTGGAGTTTATTGGTGATGATGAAGGTATTGCGCAAAAATTGACGCAGAGCCCTCCAAAAAAACCCAAGGAGTTTTTTGAGGATATTGTTGAGCAGATGAAAAAGCTATACAAAGCTGGCTTGGTTCACGCTGATTTGAGTGGTTTTAATATTTTGAATTTTAATGAAAAGCCTGTTATCATTGATATGTCTCAGGCGACTCCTTTGGAGAATCATAATTCAATAGAATATTTGAAGCGTGATGTTCATAACATTTGCAAGTTGTTCCAAAAGTTTGGTGTTAAGTCTGACGAAGATGAAGTTCTTAAGAGGATTGTAAAATGAGTTTGCAGGATGAATTGCAGTGGCTGTTTAATTTGAATAGGTTTGGCGAGCCTGGTTTGGATTATATTGCTAAAGCTTTGGAAAGTTTTGGTAATCCTCATAAAAAATTAAGAGTCGTACAAATTACCGGCACTAATGGCAAGGGCAGTACTGCTGCTATGATTGCAGAGGTTTTGAGAAGGGCTGGCAAGAAGGTTGGCTTGTACACTTCTCCTAATTTGATAAGATTTAATGAACGGATCAGGGTTAATGGGGTTGAAATTTCTGACAATGAACTTTTGGAGCTTATTCACGAGGTTAAGAATACAGGCATCCGTCTGAAGTTTTTTGAGTTCGGCACTGTTATGGCTTTGTTGTACTTTACAAGAAAAAAAGTTGATTTTGCTGTTTTGGAAGTCGGTCTTGGCGGTAAAAACGACCCTACAAGCATTTGTAATGCAGAAGTTGCTGTTCTTACAAGTATCGGCTTTGACCATATGCCCATTCTTGGCCATACTGTTGAGGATATAACAAAAGAAAAGGTTGGCATAATCAAGGAAAAGAGCAAGGTTGTCACGTGCTACAATAATGCTGGCTTGCCTTGGATTAAGGAAGCTTGCACTAAAAATAAATTGATTGTCGCGCCTAATTACAATGGCCTTGTTGGCTTGCGCGGTCCTCATCAGAGGATTAATGCTGGTATTGCTTTTGAGGTTTGCAAGTTATTGGATATTGATGAGCAAATTATAGAGGAAGGCATTGCTCAGGTTAAGTGGCCTGGCAGGATGGAGTATTTTGACAGGAATTTGCTTGTTGATTGTGCTCATAATTTGAGTGCTTTGAAGGTTACTGCTCCTTATGTGAAGAGTATTCCGAAAAAGAAGTTGATTGTTATTTTTGGTGTTCTTGCTGACAAGGATTATAAGAGGATGATTAAGGCTTTGCCAAAGCCTGATTTCTTAATCTTGACAAAGCCTCCTATCGACAGGGCTTTGGACCCGTCGCAATTGATATATGATGGTCCTTGTGCTGTTATTGCTGACCCTGCTGAAGCGTTAAGGTATGCGAGAAGTATTGCAAAGCCTGATGACCTTATTTTCGTGACAGGAAGTATTTATTTGGTTGGCAGGATTATGGATGTTCTTCGTAAATCGGAAAGTTCTGGCAAAGTTTCTGCACTTCCTGATGCACACGCGATTGGACAGATGAATCCTTGATATTGTGGATTACTTCTGCTATCCAGTTTCCTATTTGTTCCATTTCTTTTTCTTTCATTCCTCTTGTCGTTGTCGCAGGTGTGCCAAGCCTTATTCCTGATGGGTCCATTGGGCTTCTTTGGTCGAATGGTATCATGTTTTTGTTGCAGCATATTCCTGCTTCGTCCAGTGCGTGTTCTGCTTGTTTGCCAGTAACGTTTTTCGGCGTTACGTCCACAAGAATGAGATGGTTGTCTGTTCCTCCTGATATTATGCGGAAGCCGTGCTGCTGTAGTGTTTTTGCGAGTGCTTGTGCGTTTTTCAGCACTTGTTTTTGATATTCGATAAATGACGGCTCTAGTGCTTCTTTGAACGCGACTGCTTTTGCTGCGATGACGTGGTCGAGTGGCCCTCCTTGTGTTCCCGGAAATACTGCGAAATCTATTTTTTGTGCGAGGTTTTTCTTGTCATCAGGCCTTATCCTGTCCTTTATTTTTGACAATATCATTGCTCCTCTTGGCCCTCTGAGTGTTTTGTGGGTTGTTGTTGTAACAATGTCTGCGTGAGGCACTGGGTCTGGGTATAGTTTTGCTGCGACAAGTCCTGCTACGTGTGCCATGTCTACCATGAAGTATGCGTTGACTTCGTCTGCTATTTGTCTGAATGCTTTGAAGTCAAGGTGTCTTGGGTATGCTGAAAAGCCTGCGAGAATTAGTTTTGGTTTGTGTTGTAGCGCAAGTTCTCTTACTTTGTTCACATCAATTCTTTCTGTCTCCTTGTCTACTCCGTATGATATGAATTTGAATAGTTTGCCTGAGAAGTTTACAGGGCTTCCGTGTGTTAAATGTCCTCCGTGTGCCAAATCCATTCCTAATATTGTGTCTCCTGCATTCAATATTGCGAGATATGCTGCCATGTTTGCCTGGCTTCCTGCGTGTGGCTGCACGTTTGCGTGTTCTGCTCCGAATAATTTTTTTGCTCTTTCGATGGCGAGTGTTTCTGTGACGTCTATGTGTTGGTTTCCGCCGTAGTAGCGTTTGCCTGGGAATCCTTCGCTGTATTTGTTTGTGAGCCAGCTTCCTGTTGCTTCAAGCACTGCTTTGCTGACGATGTTTTCTGACGCTATTAGTTCTACTACGTTGCGCTGTCTTTCAAGCTCTTTCATCATCGCGTCGTATACTTCGCTGTCAGCTTTTTTGAGTTGTTCCATTTTTTCTTGTGTAAACTACGAGTTCAAATTCCGGATAATCGTTTTTTTGTTCTGCTTGCCATTCATTAATTTCAAAGTTTGGAAAGTGCGCATCGCCTTCGTGTTCTTTTTTGACGTGTGATATGAACATTTTGTCTGCGATTGGAATTGTTTGTTCATAGATTTGCACTCCTCCTATGATGAATATTTCTTTTCCTATTGATTTTGCTT
>DATDPK010000052.1:0-49311 GCA_035292785.1 Candidatus Nanoarchaeia archaeon | reverse complement strand
AGGAGCCTAAGTTTGGAAAGCTTGATGAGAAGCTTGTCAAGCGCGTGAAAGCTATGCACGAGACTGGCGGAGATGGAAGCGCTGGCTGGCGTTATGATTTTGATGTTCAGCGCACTCATCGTCATTTGCTGCGCACTCAGGGCACTGCCTGCAGCGCCCGAATGCTGAGCTCTCCTGATTTGAAGATTCCTGGAAAGTATTTTGGTATTACGCGTGTGTTCAGGCACGATGTTATTGACGCAACTCATTTGCCTGATTTCAACCAGACAGAGGGCATTATTGTTGAGGAGGGCCTTAATTTCCGTCATCTTGTTGGCTTGCTTGAGATGTTTGCGCGCGAGTTTGCAGATGCGAAAGAAATTCGCATTGTTCCAGGTTACTTTCCTTTCACAGAGCCCAGCGCTGAATTGTTTGCAAAGCACCCTCAGCTTGGCTGGATTGAGCTTGGTGGCGCTGGAATTTTCCGTCCTGAGGTTGTTAAGCCTTTGCTCGGCAGGCACGTGAGCGTGCTGGCTTGGGGCCTCGGCATTGACCGTATTGGCATGTTCAAGCTCGGTTTCAAGGATATTCGCAATTTGTTTAGCCACGATATTTCCTTTTTGAGGGAAACTCCGGTGATTTGATGCCAACAATTACTTTTTCGTTTGAGGACTTGTGCAAACTGACTGGCCAAAAGCTTGATGAAAAGAAGCTTACATACTTGTTAAGCTGTGCCAAGGCTGAGCTTGAGTCTCAGCTTAGCAGGGAAGTTTCTGTGAAGTTTAACGATACTAATCAGCCTTATTTGTGGAGTGTTGAAGGTCTTGCCCGTTTGTTCCGTGGCATTCTTGGAAAGGAAAAGGGAATTCCGAAAGTTAAGACAGAGGCTCCGATTGGAAAGGTTATTGTCGACAAGCGCCTTTCGAGCATTCGTCCTTTTGTTGCTTGTTTTGTTGCAAAGGGGAGAAAAATTGATGATTATTTGCTGAAGCAGTTGATTCAGCTTCAGGAAAAGCTTGCTGAAAATTTTGGCAGGAAGCGTCAGAAGATTTCGATTGGTGTTTATCCTCTTAGGAAAATTACTTTCCCTGTTTACTTCAAGGCTGCGTCTCCAAGTGAGAAGTTTGTGCCTTTGGATTCTCATTCTCCTATGTCTTTGCAGCAGGTTTTGGAGCGTCATCCCAAGGGCAAGGAATACGGCCATATTTTGAAGGGCAAGCCGTTTTATCCTGTGTTTTTGGATGCGAAAAAGGACATTTTGAGTTTGGCTCCGATTATCAACAGCGAGGAAACCGGTCGTGTTCAGGTTGGTGATGATTCTTTGTTATTTGATACAACTGGAATGGATATGGAGTCTGTTGATTTGGTTGCCAATATTTTCGCGTATGCTCTTGCTGACCGTGGTTTCAAGATTTATCCTTTGACAATTGAGTATGCATCAAAAAAGGTTACAACACCTTCCTTTGAGGTTAGGAGCATTAAGTTTAATGAGGATGATGTTGAGCGCTTGTTGGGTATTAAGTTGAAGCAGGCTGAGCTTAAGGTTGCTTTGGAGAAGATGCGTTATGATTATTCTTCCGGCAAAGTTTTGATTCCTCCTTATCGCCACGACATTATGCACGCTTTTGATGTTGTTGAGGATGTTGGCATTATGTATGGTTATGATAATTTCAAGCCTCTTCCTCTGTCTTCCTATACCATTGGCGGTACTTTTGAAATTCAGAGATTTATTGACACAATTCGCGAGCTTTGGGTTGGCTTAAGCTATCAGGAAGTTCTCAGCCCTGTACTTTCCAGCAAGGACTTGTTGTACGATAAGATGAACATTTCTGACCTCGGCACTGTTGAAATTGAGAATCCTATGTCTAATACTTATGCTGGTGTTCGTTCCTGGCTTATGCCCATTATGATGGACGTTTTGTCAAGGAACAAGCACGTTGATTTTCCTCAGCGTATTTTCGAGCAGGGCATAATTTCAGTGCGCGATAAAGAAAACGTGCACGACCAGCAGCATCTTTCTGCTGTGAGCTGTCATTCTTCAGCTGGTTTTACTGAGATGAAGCAGGCTGTTGATTATCTCTTGCGTATGTCCAACATTAAGTACTCGCTTGAAGAGCTTGAGATGTCTTGTTTTGTTCCTGGCCGTGCTGCTTCAATAATGGTTGACAATAAGAATGTCGGCTTCTTTGGTGAATTACATCCTGCAGTTCTTGAACATTTTGGTTTGGAGCTTCCAGTTTCAGGCTGTGAGCTGAACTTGTCTGTGCTTTTCGAATGCAAGAAATAGTTACTTCTTTGCCTTTTTCTCTGTAAGAACAATTCCGAGTGATTTGAATGCTTTTGCGACTTCTTCGTGGCTTGCGCCTTTTTTTATGTCAAGTGTTTTGTCCAATGGCTCAAGGTGTAATATGTTGCATTTTCTGCGTCTTGTTTCGCCGTCTATTACTGCAAATTTTTTGTCAGTGTCGACCACAACGCATTTCTTTCCTGCGTCTCTTCCTGTGATTTTTACGCAAAGTCTTCCTGTTGTTATCATGTTTCTGCCCTTGCTTTTGCTATTATTGTTCGTCTTGTGCACGCACTGCAGAGCACTCCGCCGTAGGGGCGTTCTGGTCTGCGTGAGCTTTTTGCTAGTGAGCGTACTTCTGTGATTGTTCCGCGTGCTACTCCGGGTAATTTGTTTCCGCAGTTTGCACAGCTTGGGCTTGCATTTCTTCTTCTTTTGTAATGTATTACTGTGTTTCCGCTTGGCGTTCTTGTGTATATTCGCCTGAACGTTCTTGACCTGTATCTTGGTACTACCATATTCTCGTGGGGAGGCAGGCTATTTAAAAAGGTTTCGGCGGAAAGCTTTAAAAGCGCATTAGCCGGCTTTTCTCTTATGAGGGTGTTTTTGGATAATGGCTCTACAACGCAGGTTGCTCCTGAAGTTCTTTCTGCAATGCGTCCTTTTTTTTCTGTAAAATTCGGCAACCCTCAGAGTTTGCATTCTTGGGGCAGGGAAGCCTCGGATGCAATTTCCTCTGCACGTAACATCATTGCAAAAAAGGCAAAAGTCAGTCCTGAAGAAGTTATTTTCACAAGTGGTGGTTCTGAAGCTAATAACTCTGCAATTTTTGGTGTTGCAAAAGCTTTGCACAAAAAAGGGAAGCACATCATTACATCCCAGATTGAGCACTCTTCTGTCTTGGAATCTTGCAGGCAGTTGGAAAAGGATGGTTTTCAGGTTACTTATGTTCCTGTTTCTCGTGACGGCATTGTCAAGCTGGATTCTTTGAAATCAGCTATTCGCAAGGATACAATTTTAGTCAGCATAATGCACGCGAATAATGAGACTGGCGTTATTCAGCCCGTGAAAGAAATAAGCTCTTTGTGCAAAGAAAACAGAATCTTGTTCCACACTGATGCAGTTCAGAGTTTTTGCAAGGCTGAATTGCCTGTTGCTGATTTAATCTCTATCAGCGCTCATAAAATTCACGGCCCCAAAGGTGTTGGCGCTTTGATAATTAGGGAAAGCACTCCTTTTGTTCCATTATTATTCGGCGGCCCTCATGAATTCAGCAAGCGTGCAGGAACCCAGAACGTTCCCAATATTGTTGGTTTTGCAAAGGCTGTTGAATTCTTTACCGAAGAAGACGTTAAGCGTATGAAAGAATTGCGTGATTATTTTGTCAGCCAGCTTTCTGATGTTTCTGTTTTGAACGGCTCTCCTAATCGTTTATGCAACAATGCTCATCTTGGCTTCAAGGGCAAAGAATCCGAGGCCCTCTTGCTTTCTTTGGACGAGAAAGGGGTTGCTTGTTCAATGGGCAGTGCTTGTAATTCAAGCCAGCTTGAGCCCAGCCACGTGTTGAAAGCTATGAACTTGTCTTCTGATTTGATGCGCAGTTCATTGCGTTTCGTGCTCAGTAAATATACGGCCAAAGAAGAATTGGATTATGCTGTTAAATCAATTCGTGAGTGCTTATGAAGTCTTGTATTTTGGTCAGGTATGATGAAATCGGGCTTAAGGGCGCTAATAGGGGTCGCTTTGAGGATTTGTTGGTGAACAATATTCGTCTTGCCTTCCGCGCTGACGGCTTGTCTGTCGGCCCTATTGAAAGGCGTTATGGCAGGATTATTGTCAGCTTAAAAAAAGGCATTTCCTCTCTTAAGCGTATTTTCGGAATTTCTTCCTGCAGTCCTGCTCTTGAAACAGTTCCTGATATTGAATCAATGGCTAATGCAGCTTTGCATTTGTGCGAGCTGAATGACCGCGTTTCTTTCCGCGTTTCCTGCCAGCGTTTGGATAAGACTATGTCTTTGACTTCAAGGGATGTTGAGCACCAGCTTGGCGCCGAGCTTGTTTCGCGCACTAATGCAGAAGTTGACCTGACTGAGTTTGACTTTGAAGTCGGTGTTGAGCTTATCAACAACAAGGCTTATGTTTTTGTTGAAAGGACTGAGTGTTTTGGCGGCCTGCCTGTTGGTTCAGAAGGCACTGTTCTTGCTTTGATTGATAACAGCGCAAGTTTGCTTGCTGCTCTTTTGATGCTTCAGCGCGGCTGCAATGTCATTCCTGTTTCTTTTTCAGAAATTCAACATCCAGTCTTGGCAAAATATGGCGCGCTTGCACCAAGGCTGATGAAGGAGGGCGAAATTGATTTTATCGCCAGGGACGCGAACGCAAAAGCAGTTGTCGTTGGCCAGCTTATTGATAATGTAAGTGATGTTAAGACTTCTCTTGTAATTTTGCGTCCTTTGGTTGGCCTGTCTGAAAAGCAGGTTAACGAGAAGTTGAATGAGTTCTTATCTGCTTGATTTCTGCTGGCGTCAGATATCTCCATTTGCCTCGTTGTAAATCTCCGAGTTCAAGCATTGCAATTCTTGTCCTGACCAGCCTTTTTACTTCCTTGCCGAGTTTTTCAAATATTCTTCTGACTATGTGTTTTCTTCCTTCATGTATTCGCAGAAGAACTTCTTTGTTGCGTATTTCCAGATCTTTTATCCTTATTTTTCTGTCGTCTATCATCACTCCTCTGTTTAAATGGTCGATTTCTTCCTGGCTTAGCGGCTTGTCCAATTCAACGTAGTATTCTTTTTCAATTTCATATCTTGGGTGTGTCAATTTATTCGCAAATTCTCCGTCGTTTGTCAACAGCAATAGTCCTTCTGTGTGCTTGTCCAGTCTTCCTACAGGGTAAACTCTTTGTTTTATCTTCACCAAGTCCATCACTGTTTTCATTCCGTGCTGTTCGCTTACTGTTGTCACGTATCCTCTTGGTTTGTTTAGTGCGATGTAGGTTTTTTTCTGCAAAATTATCGGCTTGCCTTCTACTGTTATCTTGTCTTCATGGCTTGCTTTCTCTCCAAGAGTTGCAACTTTTCCATTTACCTGCACTTTTCCCTCTGCGATTAATTGCTCGCATTTTCTTCTGCTTGCTATTCCTGCTTGTGCAAGTATTTTCTGTATTCTTTCCTGCATTTGTCCATCACCGTCGAAAGCCTTTTAAATACTTATCGCGGCTTTTATTTTATGTTTGACATAGTATTTCCTAGAGGCAATGAGCGTGATTTTATTGAGATGGCCGTCTGTCTTGGCTTTTCAGGTCTTATCTTTGTATACAACGACAAGTCTGCCTTTTTTGCAGATAAATCTCCAATAAAAATCGTGAATGCTTTGCTTGTGCCTCCCAATAAAATTGAAAAAGCTCATAGTGCCGGTGCTCTCGCATTCTGCGATGGTGATGCTCGTACTGCTATTGAGCGTGGCGCTGATGTTGTTTTCGGAATGGAGTCTTCTGAGGACAGGGACAAGACTCATTATCGCCGCTCTGGTCTTAATCAGGTGCTTTGCCGTATTGCTTCTGAGAATAAGGTTGCAATTGGTTTTTCTTTTAATGCAGTTCTTTCTGCTTCTAATGTTGAGCGTGTTAAGCTTATGGGCAGGATGATGCAGAACATTTTGTTGTGTAAAAAGTTTAAAACTTCTGTGCGCATTGGCAGTTTTGCAAAGGACCCTTTTGGTATGCGTTCTCCCGGCGATTTGTCTGCTTTCTTTCAACAGCTTGGCTTGATTGATGCAAAATCAGCTATGCATTAATGCAAGCGTCCATTTCCTCAGGGCTTGTTGCTTTCTGGAAGCATTCTGCATTTCTTTCTGCGCTTTGAACTATTTCAGCGCATTCTGTTGGGTCTGTTATTCCTGCTATATCTCTTCTTGCTAAAGCTGTGCACGTTGATGACTCGCATCCTTGTTCATTTTCAAGTATTCCATTGCAGGTTTCATCTTCACATCCTGCTGGGTTGCGCTGCAGTATTGCATTGCACGAGTTCTGTCTTTCCTGCCATAGTTCTGCGCATTTGTTTGTGCCGAATGCTGCCTGGCAGTATACATTCAGTACATTGTCATTTATTCTGCCACAATTGCCTGACTGCAGTGCTTGTACTAATAGAACGAGTTCTTTTGTGTCCTTATCACAGTTCATAGCAGCAAGTTCAACTGCACTTTCTGGTGTTAGTGGCCTTTCAACCGGCCTTATTAACCAAACTACTGCTCCTATTGCCAGAATTAGTATTATGATGAGCACTATCACTGCCTTTTTCATATTATGTGTGCTTCGACCAAAATATTTAAATGTTCTTATATGTCAATCACGTGATGATGACAAAAAAGGGGTTTTGGGTAGTAATAGTTCTCATTCTCGCAGTAAACGTCTCTGCTTTGGAGTTTGAGTGGGAACTTACCCAGTACCGCAGTGATGTTATTTCGCTTGGAGGCTGTTCTTCTCCTTATTCCTTGTTCACGTTGCCTTATCAGGCGCCTCTTAAGGCTTCTGCTGATATTACTCATTTTGGCAGAAACGAGAAGAATGTTGAGATTGGAATTTTTATTTATAATGCCGGCCAGAGAGTTTCAGGTGGAAGCGGCACAGGTAAATCCAGGGGAGGGCCAATTGGTGTCGGGCCTATTCAAGGAATGGGTGATGAGATTAAGGTTTGTGCAAACTCAGAAACAGGTGAGCCTGGTTATTCCCACGTTTGGATAGATGCTCCTGCTTACCGTGCCAATGTCACTCGTTCCGACGGCAGTAAATTCTTGGGCTCTGCTGCTGATTTTGCCGTGCCCACTTATTTCACCAGTGCAGCAATTCAAGTAAAAAGCAAGACTGTTGGTGTCCGCGTCTGGGTTGATTCTTCGAAAAACATTTTTGCCTGTATAGACTCTGACGGCAACGATCTTTGTGATGCAGCCCAGTCTCAGTCTTGCGATCAGGCTGGCGGTGATTGGGGTGGTGTTTGGTTTGACGGTACGAGAAGAACTACTCAAAGTATTTGTTGCGGTGTTGATACTGCTTATAAGACTGAGCCGTGTAAATTTTATTCTACTATACGGGCCATTTGCGGTAAAAATCCTGCTAATAAGTGGAAGTGGTCTTCTGCAGCGCTTGCAGGCCAGGCCATAGAGCTTTCTTGTTCTGGTAATGCTTCTTTCCTTGCAGACGGCCAGACTCTTTCAATTTGTGGCAGTGTTCCTTCTGCTTTGTCCGGCACAACATTCAACTCATTTACAAAAAAGCTTGTTAGCGGCCACGAGTTTTTGTGCAAGTCGAGCATAACCACAATTTATGAGTGTGTTGGTGATGGCACTTCTTTGTCAGAGGGCAATCAGGTTAAGGCAAGCGGCGATTGGGTTGCTGATGATTCTGATGTTATTCAGTTCTGTGCTCCTGATGGCACTTGGGTTTCTGATTTGAATACCAATAAAGATGCTTGCGTTGCTGCTGGCAAGAAATGGCCTGGTATTGCGTGGTCAGGCACTAAGTGTTGTGGTGACCCTGCTGATGACAACACTCAGGCTGATACTTATGAGGACTCTAATGGTGCTGGCGGTTGTTTCAACAACCAATTCATTCCTACTGGCAGTTTTCTTTTGGGCAATGCCACGATTATGAATTATAAGGGCAAGTTTTACGTGTGCAATCCAAGTCTTCAGGCAGGCGCAACACAGTCTGCAAGCTTGTCCTTGTTCCAGAATACAGGCGTTACTCCGACAGCAAAAGGTCCTTGCGGTGATCCTTTGAAGGGCGCATTGTTGACTGGTGTAAATCAAAATGCTGTTTGTATGCCTGGCGGCAATTGGCTGTTGATTAGCAGTAATACTACCCAGGTTGTAAAATCTATTTCTTGGTCTCCTTTGCAGAATGAGGCAAGCAAGGGTTGCTGTACTGATAGCCAGTGTTGGGACGGCATTCAATGCAAAAATGTTGGCGACTACAAAAATCTTGGTGATAGGGGTTTCAGATGTCAGTGAAGTGGTTTTTGATTATTGTGCTGCTTGCCTCAATCGTTCAGGCTGCAGATTGGGTTGAAGTTAATGTGAGTTATAATTGGGATAGGAAGTCAACCGGTTTTTGCAAGCAGTCTGGCCAGTGTTTTATTAGTAATTCTTATAATGAGCAGTGGGATAATTTCCCTGACCGTTATTGGAGCCAGCTTAATTCTTCTTTAAAGCCAAAGTGCATCTCTAATGGGCAGTATATTTCTGATAATTATTGTGATAATGGCAAGTGGAGTTCCCGCACCCGCTTGGTCGCTCTTCAATTGTTGAATCTCGCTCTTAACAATAACCCAAATGATTTTGCTTTGTATTGCGACCGTTATGATGCTGTTTTGAACAAGTACAATTATTTGACTGATTATGGCCTTGTGACAAACTTTATCCGCTTGCATTGTTTGCAGCCAGGTGGCAGGCGTTTGGACAATTGTGCCAATAGCATCTGCGTCGTAAAATATGGAAGTTCTGTCGCATTCGGTATGAGCATTAATACTGATATTAACAGTTCCACCTCTCCTTTGCAGGCTTTGAACAAATCTGCATCATTGTGCAACAGCGCCATCAATAATGACAACGATGCTGATGGCTGCGGTAGCGGCGTGTGGTATAATCACGATATTCAAAGCGTGTTTTATTTGCCAAATGTTGCCTCTTTCCCATCTCCGTCTGCTTCAGTGAATAATTTATTGATTCAGCCTTTTGACAAATTGAAGAATTATGTTTTCACTGTTGTTCATAAGACTGATGTTCCTGAGTACAATTATTCTTTCTTTAATTTCACTCCTGCGTTCAAGCAGTTGTACTTGGCTAAAAGCAGTTCTCATTCTGCTTATGGCTTCCACGAGTTTAACGTAACTCCCGCTCAAAGGGATTATGCTGGTTGGTATTTTGAAAATATTACTTTGCCTCGTGATGCGTGCGGCAGGCTTGTGAAAATTTATGACGATACTGCAAACTGCGAATCCCAGCCTTCTACAACAGAATTTTTCATTGTTGCAAATAAGCCTCCTCCTAAAAAGAATGTTGTTCAGAGGAGCATTGTCGACGCCTGGAATGATATGTCTGGCAAGTTGAGGATTAAGAAATGAAAGCTCAGATTACAATGTTCATAATTATCGGCATTATGATAGTTATGGCTTTTGGTATTGCCTTGTATGTTGGCGGAAAAATGCAAAGATTGGAATCAACTCCTTCGCAGTTGGCTTTGGAAAAGTTGGGCGTTCAGCCTGTTTATGATTATGTTGTGACTTGTCTGGTTTTGGCTGCTAATGATGCTTTTGATTTGCTTGGCAAGCAGGGCGGTGTTTTGTACAAGGAGCAGGGCGGAGTAAACGATGAAGGCATTGAAGGAGTTAATTATCTCTCGTATGCAGATGTGAATTATCCTGAAAAGCTGAAAGTGAGGTTTGCTGTTATTCCTCCCAGCGGGACTGTCTGTCAGGATGTTACAAAGCTTGAGACTTGCTCATTTTTCTCCGAGTCTCCTGATTATCCTTTCAATGGTTTTCCGTTTGCTGATGGCCAGACTCTTTTCTTCGGCTATTATGGCGAAAACACTCTTCCTCCGCTGTACAAGGGAACTAACCCTGATACTGGCCAGCCTGTTTTAGGTTCTGTTCAGGAAACTCTTGAATCCTTTATTGCCAAGCGTACAACTGAGTGTGCTGATTTCAATTCTTTTAAGGACCGTTTTTCATTTTCAACAGGCAATGCTGTTGCAAGCCTTATTTTTGCGAATGAGACTTATCAGTTTGCTGGCGAGCAGAATGTTAATGTTGAGCTTTCCTGGCCTGTTGAGGTTACAACTGCTGGTGGCAAGGTTGTTCTTAACTCGTTTGCTGCCAAACTGCCTGTGCGTCCTGCAACTGTTTATTATTTTGTAAAATCAATTGTTGATGGAGACGTGACTGATGTTTCATTTAAGGCAAAGAATTTCAATGCCTTTTCTGTTGAAACTGTTCCTTTGGGAGACAACAGCCTTGTTATTGTCAAGGATGCTCAAAGTGTTGTGAAGAGCAGGCCTTTTGAGTTCTGGGTTGCGCGCAGGAATCGTATTCCTGCTTTGTGGAATATCGACACTGCTCCTTTGAGCGATGTTAAATTCCACATTACTGGCGAGGGAAGGGGTGCAAGAATTAATGTTGTGAGGCTTGATGATGAAAACTCTCAGCTTGAGATTAACGACCCTTGTCCTGACGGCCAGAATCCTTATGTGATAAAATTGCGCGCTTCTGACCCTGACGAAGACCCGGTAACTTTTGATGTTCACGTTCCTGGCAGTTTGAATAATGAGATTCCTTCAGATGCATTAGGTCAGGCGTTTGCCATTGCTGTTTTTGCAAAGGATAAGAGCATTTCAGATAATTGGGACAGTCAGTCTGTTCCTCTTCAGGTGGTGTTATGTCCTCAAAGTTGATTATATTTTTGCTAATCTTGTCGATTTTTGCTATTCAGGGCTCTGCTCAGAGCGTTGGTTGCTGTTGTGACCCTGTTGTCAAGAACGGCTCATTTTCTACAAAGTCAGCTTGTGATGCCCTTGGCTATATTTTCATTGGCCCTCCTCCAACTGCTTTAATCACGTGCGGTCAGCACTGCAATGCGACTGTTTTTGCTCCTGGTGCTGGTACTTGCGGTGATGGTGTCTGCCAGGCTTCTGAAAATGCTCAGTCTTGTCCTGCTGATTGTGGTGTGATAAGTTTGTGCGGCAGCCCGAATTACAAGCCTGCTCCTCAGAATATTATCGTCAAGCCTGTGAAGGGCGAGAGAAAACTGCATTTGTCTTTCAATGTTCCTTGTCCTGCTGATTATATAGCTGTTTCCCGTTGTGAGGGAAAGGACTGCAAGGCTTTCAAGAAGATTGCTGATTCTCCTTCTTTGACTTCATTTACAGATGAAGACGATGCTTTGGAGTGGAATACTGACTACACTTACCAAGTTATCGCCCATTACAAAGCACAAGGAGACGGCGATGCTGCCACAATTGTTGGCAATGCTGGTGATATTGAGTGCAGTCAGCAGAGCAGCGCTGTTTTCTGTCTTTCCTCTTTTGCATACGACAGGTTTTATGATTATCTTGCCAGGTTTGGTTATGGCAGTTATACTGGTTCAGAATTCAACTCTTCATTTGCAGGCTCTGTGGCTTTGGCGTTTGGGACAAAGTTTAATCAGGCTTGGCAGTGCAATGATGTTAACAAGTTATTCCAGGCTTCTCCAAAAGTGGTTTGCAGTTCTCAGAATAAGGAGTTCTGCATTTCTGATGAAAATGGTGCGCGTTGTGTTAAAAAGGAAATTTGCGATGTAAGCTTTGATCCTTTCGGTCTTTATTCAACTCCAGATACTTGTGAAAAAGGTCTTGTTTCCAAGTATTGCTTTTTCGATAGGAGCACAACTGTTGTCAACAAGTGTTATTCCTGCGACCCTCGTATGAGTTGTTATGATTACAAGTCAGAGGATGCCTGTAAGCGTGATAATTGCGGTGCTGGCGATTGCTCGTGGAATCCTGTTTTTGCTGATTTGGGTATTGGTGTTTGTGTTGACAAGCGTTACAATAATTGCCCGTTGTGTTCTTCTAAAGGAACAGCCGGCATAGAGAATGCCAACGCAACTAATGCTGTGTGGGATGTCTGTCGTGAGGAAAAATCAACTGCTTTGTCCACTCAGAATTATCCGTGCTTTTTTGACAAGGACACAAAGGTCAGCAAGAGTTGTGATGAGGCAACTTGTGCTGATTATACTTTCTTGCAGTGCGGCAGCCCGGGCGAGGGCATAAAACTTAACTCAGACAATTCTCTTTCTTCTTCAAGCAGTGATGTTTGTGGCATTAAGGTCTGCCAGTATTTTGAAACTGCTGGTTGTGTTAAGAATGCTGGAGGAAGTGTTGCTCCTGATTGTAAGGCGAGCGATAATAAGTGTGAGGCTGATTATTTCCCTCCTATCACTTCTTTGATTCCAACCGGTGTTGCTGGCAGGACTGATTTTTTGAACATTAGAATATTCGATAAGCTGAGCAGGAAAGCCCCTCCTATTGATATGGTCTCTCGTCCTGGCTACAGGACTTATTTGTGTGTTGTGAACTCGACAAGTTCCTGCAGTGTTGCCAGCGCTTTCCCTATTGTGGTTAACAGTTCTAAATTGCTTGTTAAAAATCTTGTATTGAAGGATGGCCAGAGAGTGCTGGCAAGCCTTGCTGTTGGCAATAACAACATTCGCTTTTTCAGCATTGATGCCGCAAACAATCGCGAGGTTGTTAACAACATCACGGTAAACGCTTGTGATAACTGCCAAGGCCCGACTTTGCTGAACTTGACTGTTACAGGCGGTAGATTGATTGGCAGTACTATTTACACTTCTGCCAATTCGCCTACATTTACCTTGACTTTTGACGAGCCTGCCCAAATTTCTTTTGCAGAGATTTCAAGGGGCGGTGAAGTTATTGCTTTGTCCCAGTCTACTTCTGGCTTTTTGACAACTCACAGCTTTTCTCCTGTCTCTCAGTTAAACGGAACTTATAATTTCAGTTCGAATGCTCAGAATCAAAAATCCATTTTGATGGACCCTCCTGGCATTTCTTTGCGTTTGGTTGTCGACCCGTCTTTGGCAGGTGTTGAAATCTCTCCTCCTGATGGTTCTGTTTTGAACAAGACGATTATCGATATTTTATTGAACTTTTCTCGTCCTGTTATGTTGAAAAGCATTCTTTTGCTGCAGGAGAGTTTTGTGAGTCCTTATGTCAAGGAAAGTATTCCAAGGGATATTACTGATTTGTTCAAGAGTGCTGATAATTATACTTTCACTGCAAAAGTTGGCAATGTCACAGGCGGCAAATATGTTATTGAAGTTAATGCTCAGGGCTTTAATCTTCTTGATGTGTTCAAGCAGAGTGGTTTCTTTGTTGCAACTGTTAAGCCCAGTTTCCGTTTGATAAAGCCTTCTTTTGGCGTTACTGCTTATTCTGTCTTTAGTGCTTCTGTTGAAACTGCTATGCCTGGCGAATGCAGGTACGTTTACGATGTTCCTTCTGCTCCAAATCCCGATGACTTCGTGTTTTTCAAGGCATTTTCAGGTAAAAATACCATTCACGATTCTCCGGAGCTTTCTATTCCGTTTGGAGAGACTCGCGGTTATCCGTTGCACGTTTATTGTGATATGCCTCCGTTCGGAGTTTCTCAGCGTTCTTTCAACATTACGCTTGATCCTGAAGCTCCAAGATTGATTAAGGCTTTTGCAGAACCCTCTGTGATTGCTGAGCAGTACATTCCTGGCCAGAATTTGTTTGTCACAACGCTCAAGGCCCAGATAAGCAAGCCTGGCTTTTGCAAGTATTCTGCTTCAACAAGTAATTTTGAAGCTATGGATGGCTTTTTCCCTGGCTTTGATTTGTATCCAAAGCAAAGTTTGAGTGTTGATGTTAATGTTACTGAGGAGAAATCTTACTCGTATTGGGTTGTGTGCAAGGGTTTGAATGGCCTTACAACTTCTCCTGCTGAGGTTAAGTTCAGCATTGACACTTCTTTGCCTTTGAGTGTTTCAAGCAATACCCCTGAGGGCTTTGGGACTTTGAACTTTACGATTGGTGTTATTGCAAACAAGCACGTGTTTTGTTATATGGGCGAGAGTCCTGATGATACTACGATATGTATGGGTGCGTGCAGGAGTTTGTATGCCCAGTTCCAGCCGGTTACTGTGAGCTCTCCTGGCAGGTATGAGTATTATGTTAAATGCTCAACTGGTGGTGGCGAGCAGTCTGATGTTATTGATATTTCTGTGATTGTTGACACCACCCCTCCTGTTATGAAGTATGTTGATGATACTGGTGTTCTTTCTGACCCTGAGGTTTCTTGGTCTCAGACTAAAGTTCGTGCTGCTTTCCTGGCAGAGGATGCTGACAGCAATATTTCTTATTATCTTGTAACCCTGATGCAGGACCGTCAGGTTGTATTTTCCAATCTTGTTTCAAATGTCACGAGCGGAAAGCCTTTCTACATCAGCACTGCTGCAAACGGCTCTTCTTTCCGTTTAGTCAACGGCAAGAGATATTTCCTCAGAGTTAAGGCAGTTAACCGTGTTGGCCTTGAGAGCGAGTCTATGGATAGCGATGGTTTTGTTGTTGATATTTCCCAGACTCCTCCTCAATGTTTGGATGGTGACAGGGATGGTGATGAAACAGACATTGATTGTGGCGGAGAGGTTTGTGACGGCTGTGAAGCAGGTATGTCTTGCTTGTCTAATCCTGATTGTGCCACTAATTATTGTGTTGGCAATGTGTGCAAGGTTGCCAGTTGTGAAGATGGCGTTATGAACGGTCTTGAGTCTGATGTTGATTGCGGTGGCCCGAATTGTAAAAAATGCACGAATGACTTGCGTTGCATTACGCATAACGACTGCTCATCTGGCTACTGCAATCTTAACACAAATGTTTGCACAGACGCGCCTCCTTGCTATGATAAGGTATTGTCAGAAGGAGAAACAGACATTGATTGCGGCAGCTCTTGCGAGCGTTGTGGTGAGGGCAAGAATTGTGAGGATAGTTTTGACTGTATTGAAGGATTGGCTTGCGACCCTCGGGTTAAAGCGTGCACTTCTGAGCCGATTGGCGACCTTGATGAGGACGGAATTTCTGATGATATGGACAAGTGTCTTGGCACTCCTTTTGGTGAGGAGGTTGATGAAACCGGCTGTTCATTGTCTCAGAAGTTTAGTTTGGATGATGGAATTAATGACAAGTGGCGTATGGATTACTTTGGCTGCATTGATTGTCCTGAAGCAGCTGTTGACGCAGATCCTGATAATGATGACTTGACTAATTTGCAGGAGTTCCAGGCAGGCACTAATCCAACTAAAAAGGATACTGATGGTGATTGGTGGAAGGATGGTGTTGAGCTTGAGCGTGGCTACGATCCTCTTGATCCAGCATCCCATCCGCCTTCAGTGCTCCGTAATTTCTTGTGGTTCTTGTTGGTATTGTTGATTTTGTCTGCTCTTGGTTATGGCGGCTTCCTGTTGTTTAAGGCAGTGAAAGAAAAAAAGCCTGAGAAGGTTGAAAAGCCGGTTGAAAGGCCCGAGGCTGCCAAGATTGCTGCTGATGAGCTTGCCCGCTTGCGTTCTTTTGCCAAGGAGGAAGCTTTGGAAGATAAGGAATGGATTGACCTTGAGAAGAAAATTAAGAAGAAGCCTCTGACTCATAAGAAGTTTGAGGCTGCTCTTGAGCGTTTGCGCAGGATTGTTCATAAGGAAAGGCCTGTTTTGAAAGACCCGTTAAAACAATTGCGCGCTATGCTTGATTCTCTTTCAGAGGAGAGAAGGCGTGATTTGCTTGGCAGGTTTAAGATGTTGCGCGCAGGATTATTGTCAAAGGAGGAAATGGAGGAATTATTCGCCCATCTTCGCATTACTGCTAAATATTATGAGGAGCATAAGGAAGAATTGGAGCGTGAGCTTGCTGAATATGGCAAAAAGCACAGGCATAAAAAATAAGGGGCAGATTATCGGCCAGATTTTCATTTTCATACTTGCAGGGCTGGTTTTTGTCCTGATTATTAGTTATGGTTATCGTGCTATTCAGCATTTTATGGAAAGGCAGGAGCAGGTTTTGCTGATTGATTTTCGCACTGATTTGGAGATTGCTTCTGAGGGCGTGAGGCGTGATTATGGCAGCGTTCGCAAGTTAGAGCTTCGTTTGCCTGGCAAATTTTCCGGCTTCTGTATTTTTGACCCTATTATCTGTGCTGAAACAAGGCCTGTTCTTGAGACTTCTTCCGGAAAAATTAATGTTGATTGGGCTCAGTCTGCTTGTGAGCTTAGAAGTTCTAATGCGTTTATTGTTCCGCGAGTTATGGACATCAGTTTGCCTGATATTGAAGTCTCTTCTCCTGGTTATGTCTGCATTCCAAATGTCGGCGGTAAAATCGTTCTTCGTTTGGAGGGCACTGGCAGGAAGGCCAAGGTGTCTGCATGGTCTTGAGCAAAAAGGGTTTTGAATTGCAGTTTCATTGGATTTTCATAATGATTGCAGGCGCTCTTATTCTTGCTTTCTTTTTCAGCGTTGCGCAAAAGCAGCGTGCTTTGAGTCAGGAGAAATTGTCTTTGACTTTGGCTTCTGATGTTGAAAACATTTTTACTGGCGCGATTGTCAGCAGGGGCACTGCCCAAGTTTTGCCTGTTCCTCCTCAAGGCATTGCATTCGAGTGTTCTGAGGGTTGCGAGTGCCGTTTCCGTATTGGCCGTGCTTCTCGTGATTTTGGCGATAAGGTGATGTTTGCGCCTGCTCTTTTGAGCGGTCGGGATGTTGTTGTCTGGGCTGTTGAGTGGAAGCAGCCTTATAGGGTGACTAACTTTTTGTTTTTGACCAATCAGAACATTAAATATTATTTTGTTTACAATGATGCCGACCAGCAGAGCAAGAACGTTCTTGAGCAGTTGACTAAAAATCTTCCTCCTCTTGTTAATTATGAGAAAATTACTGATGGAGCTTTGCCAGGTGTTGAAAATGAGGATTACGAGACTGTTGTCTTTGTCTTGTTGAATGTGAAGCCTGTTACATTGGACAGTTCTTTTAGAAGAGCAGACGTGCGTGCTGTTGAAGTGATTAATGTTCCTCCTCAGGCGCATTTGAACTTTTATAGAAATGATGGTGTTGAGCTTGTCTACGAGGCAGCCTGGCCTATTATCGACTTGACTGCTATTTACGCTGCTATTTTTGCAGATTCTCCTAAAATGTACGAGTGTGGTATGAAGTCTGCATTCAAGAAAATGTCTTATGTTTCTGAATTGTATGCAGAGCGTGCCGAAGTTCTTGAAGATGATGCAATCGCTGCAGAAAAAGTCTGGTGTGTTTATGAAAACTCTGTTAGTGCTTTGCGCGAGCAGAGAAATCTGGCAAAATCTCTTGTTTCCAGTCTTGAGCAGTCTAAGATTGCCCAGCTTAATCCTTTAATGAATGAATTAGACAGGCAGAATCGTGTTTTGGTTCAGCAGTCCTGTCCGGAGATGTTTTAATGCGCGCTCAGATTAAGATGTTCGAGACTGTCGGCATTTTGGTGGTTTTCTTTTTCCTTTTGGCAACAAGCTCTGCTTTTTATTTTGGCGCCCAGAAATCCGCTTTGCAGAAGGAGAAGATGAAGGCTTCCGAGCAGCTTGCTTTTAACATTGCTCTTAAGTCTCTTTATCTTCCTGAGCTTGATTGTTCTTTTTTGGTTACTCAGAAGGACAACTGTATTGATAAGATTAAGCTGGTAAAGTTTTCTGAATTGTTGAAAACACCTGATGCGCAGACAGATTATTTTGGCGTTTTCGGCTTTGCCACGATTAAAATCTCAGAAGCTTATCCTGCTAAATCCACGACTTTGTTGTATGAGAATATTCCTTCATCCTATGCTGGCAGTTTGCAGTCTTTAAACCCTATTTTGTTGTTTGACCCGTGGAGGGATGAGTATGCTTTTGGCATTATTGAGGTGACTGTTTATGTCCAGTAGGGCTCAGATGGAGATTTTTGGTTTGGTCATTATTGTTATTCTGCTTGCTATTGGCCTCCTATTCGCAATTGTCATACTGACCAAGACTCCTGTTAGCGATGTTCAGCGTGTTAAGGAGAGTGTTATGGCTTCTAATTTTTTGAATACTATGATGGGCACAACTTCCCAAGGTTGCAATAAGCGGTCTGTTCGTGAATTGTTGCAGGATTGTGCTGTTGCTGCAGAGGATTGGAGCAATGCTTTTGTTTGTGATAATGGTTTGAATACTTGTCAGCTTGCAAAAGATATGATTTCCAATATGTTGAACCAGACTCTTAATGTCTGGGGCAAAGATTATAGTTTTTTCATTAAAGGCACTGATGCTGTTGATAAGATTAAGCTTGAGTATGGTGATTGTTCTGGTGAGCGCGAGGGCGCTTCCCGTCCTGAGAAGGTTCGTTCTGGCCTTGACATAGTAGTCACGTTGCACCTCTGTCAGGACTGATTCAGCGCAAACATTGATGCTGAGAAGTCTGCTGTTTTCAAGACAATATGCATTAGGTGGCTGAGTATTATTGTGTCTTTTGAGCTTGTTAGTTCTTTCTTAATATCTTCATACAACTTTTTCTGTTCATCTGCCAGTTCGTCGAGCAGTTTTATGCTGAACCCGTAAAATAATTCGTAATATTTTCTCAACAATTGGTTTGTTCTTTCATAAATTTGTAATGTCTTTTCTGTTGCTTTTCTTTCTTGGCATATGTATTTGTAGTCATCTGCTATTTTTTCCAAGTTCCAGATTATTGTGTACAAAAACATTGATTTTACCGGCTCTTGGTGTCCGTGTTTGTTGAGCATTCTTTCGCAGAAGTTTGTGAGCTGGTTGTTTGTTTTTTCCAGTTCTAATAGTTTCGTCAATGGTTTTCCTTGTTTTAGTGCTTCATAGCTCTGTTCAGTCAGTGTTAAGGTTATTAGAAACGCTCTTCTGAGCACTGTGTCAAATTGGTCGTCCAGTTCTCTTGATAGTGAGCGTATTATGCATCTGTTGTTTGTTCTGTGTATTACTGCAAATCCTATGAACAAGTCTTTCAATAATTCGTCTATCAGCGCTGCCTGTTCTGGCTTGTCTGTTATTACTTCAATTTCATCATATCCTTTTTTGTGAAGTGATGAAAGCACCCATCTGATTGTTCTTTCGCTTGCTTTTGTTAAGTCTACATTTCCTTTTTTTACATCTCTTGGTTTTGCTGTGCTGATTATCAGTTTTGGGCCGTTCTCTGTTACTTCTATTTCTTCTCCTTTTTTAACTCCCCATTGTCTTGCCCAGCTTGTTGGAAGGCTTACTACGAATGTTTTCCCTGCCAACTGAATGACTTTCCTTTTCATATCTTTATCGACGATACTTTAATATATAAAATTATGTCTTAATGCAGCATGGGGTGGCTTAAAAGTCCTATTGTAAATGCCTGGCTTGCCTCTGTTGCAAGCGTGCCTTTTTGGCTTTACTTTTTGTATCAGCAGAGCCAGAATACTCCTTTTGACAAGTCTGTTCTTGACAAATGGTATTTTTACATTCCTGAGTTTGCTTTCCTTGGCGGATTTGCTGCAACAGTATCGTGGAAAGTTTTTGTTGACCAGCGTACGAGTCTCAGGGATTTTAAGACCGTTAAGAATCTTGAAGCCTGCTTAAAATCAGAAACTCCTCCAACTATTAGCTTTAATGGAACCAAGGCTATCGATATTCCTTTGAGTTTTAAGTCTGCTGATGAATGGGCTGAGTTGGCAAGAGAATCTAAAGACCCTGAACTTGCTTTTACTGCTTCAAGGAAATATCTTGCTTCAAGTCCTCCTAAGTATGATGCTGGTTTTGAGTTTTTGAAGAATGGTTTTGACTGGCTTGATGGCAAAAGGCCTGTGCGTTCCTGGAAGAGATTGCCTTTTGATTTGAATCGTTCTTTTGCTGCTTGGGCTGTTCGCAAGTGTGATCCGCGCAATTTGGGTTCTTACATTTTCTCTGCTGTTTTTGATTCTCTTGTAAAGCCTGAGCGTGCTTGGTATTGGACTGCTCTTGGACGTCTTGTAGCAGACGAATTTAATGATGAGTTCAGAAAGGAGATGTACATTTTCCACGCTTTGCTTGCTTCTGCCCAGCGTCGTTCTGACGCTGAAACTGCCTGGAAGGATGCTTATCGTGTTGTTTGCGAGTCTCCTGATACTTTGTGGGAGCGTGTTGGCGAGTCCCGCTCTTTGGTGCGTCGTGTGAAGAACAGCAAATTCTTGTCAGGAATTGTTCTTTTCAAGGAGCACAGTTCACCTGCCTCCTTGGAAACTGAAGTCGAGAATTATGAGGAGTTGAGGAAAAACGAGTTTGATGTTCCTGAAATATTGTGCAAAGAAGAAAAAACAATAATGATGCGTTTTCTTGGCGGGGAAACTTTGTATGACTTGCTGCTTGCAAAGAAGGAAGCCCCTGTTATGATTGTTGTTGATACTCTCGCAAGCATTCACGCAAAGATGCCTAATTATCTTGACAAGCTGCCTGTTGCCTGGAAGCTTCGCTCCAAGTTGCTGGCAGAAGAATTTGGAATTTCTCGTGATAGTGCGAGAAGAATTATTCAGAATTATCGTCCTGTTTACGATGCCATTCTTGATGATGCTGTCTGGGTTTGGAACAAGGACGCTCATCCTGAGAATTGGATTGTTGATAAAGGCAAAATATACGTTATTGACTGCGAAGCTGATTATTGTGTGCCTGCTGCATTCGACCTTGCTAACTTGCTTGAGTATGGTGACTTTTTCGATAAGAGACAAATCAATAGTTATCTGACGCGTTATATTCAGATGGCAAATATAGAAGGCCTGCCAATTGATGAATCGACTTTCAGGCGCAGTTATTATAATTCTGTCATTCACCGTATGCTTTCATTGTCTTCTGCGTGGTCTTCTCCTGAGAGGCCTAAGATGCACGGTTTGCGCAGGAATGCATTGCTGCGTGCAGTGAATGCAATTGACAGGTTGAAGGAAGAGGACAGGAATTATTATATGGCTAATGCGGATTCATACGATGCATTAAGGCAGGAATTGTCTTCTATTGCAGAAAGTATATAATTCTTAAGCCAAATGTTTTTGTTTTTGAAAAACATATAATATGGTATGAACACAAAAGATTTGTTGACGTTGTCTTATTTGCGTCAGAACGGCCGTTTTTCTTTAACTTCTTTGGCAAAGAGGATTGGCACTCCTCATAGCACCTTGTTTGACAAGGTTCGTGCAAAAAGGCTTCCTTTTTCCAGGCATACAATTTTGCTTGATTTTGACAAGCTTGGCTTTACAACCCGTGCTCAAATCTTGCTTGCTGTTGAAAAGCAGGATAAGGGTTCTTTGATTGTTTGTCTGAAGAAGTCAGCTAATGTCAACTCCTTGTTTCGCATTAATAATGGCTGGGATGTGATTATGGAGTGCATTTTCAGGGATATGCGTTCTTTGGAAGCTTTTGTTGAACAGCTTGAATCGAAGTTTAAGATTAAGGATAAGCAGGTGCATTATGTTATTGATGAGTTTAAGCGGGAGTCTTTTTTATCTGACCCTTCTATGGCAGAAGCAACATTTAAATACCTGATTTAATCCTCTCTTTGTATCAGAGAGGTGTTTATATGAAACGTGCTCAAGGTCTTCCGATTACCACTATTATCATAGCAGCTCTTGGCATACTTGTCTTGGTTGTCGTTGGCGCCATTTTTGGTGGCCAGATTGGCAAGTTCGGCCGTGCTGCCAGTGAGTGTCCTGGCAGGTGTGTTAAAGTGACTGTTCCTCCTGATGTTCCTTCTCAGTTCTTCGAGCAGGGTACTGGTTGTATGCCTGATTTCGAGACAAAGTTGAGCGGCGTCTACATTCCGCGCGGTACTCCTAAGGATGCAAAGCTTGAGTCCTGGAAGTGCGATGCGTGCTGTGTAGCTACAGGATGAAACGCGCTCAAGGCCTTCCGATAACTACAATCATAATTATCGCTTTAGGCCTCATTGTTCTCATTATCGTTGGCGCTATGCTTTACCAGCGTACAGCCATATTCGGCAAGGGTCTTAGGAACATTTCTGAACAGCAGTGTTCCCCTCCAAATGTTAAAGCTCCTATTGGCTCTGACTGCGAGATTATCTACGGCTCATTCAAGGACTTAGGCCCTGACGAGATTTGTTGCAAGAAGTAGAAAGTCTTTTAAACTTCTATTCTACTTTTTCAAGCATGAAAAAAGGGCAGGAAGATTCTAATTTTCTTCAATACCTTCTTGCTGCAATACTTATGGCGCTTATTTTCGGTGTTGTTTTGTACTTTTTTGCCACAAAGGTGTTTCCATGAAGAAGGGTATGACTCCTGCGCTTCTTGTTAGCCTTGTCATTCTTGGAGTTATTACTGCCATCTTTGCGTATTACGTTATTCCTGCTATTTTCAAGATTATGACTGGTTCTGCAGGCACAGCTTCTTGCAATCTTGCGCTTATTGCTAAAGGAGTATATACAGAATATGAAAGCTGTAAAATGAACAATGTTATTTTAATGCCCAATAATCTTGACTCGGAAAGGGCAAAAAAAGAGTTGCCTGGCGAGCTGGAGAAAAATACCGCGGACTTGTGGATGTTCCAATCTCCTGGAGGGGCGGAAGCTTGGGCATTTGACCGATTGCTGGCAGATGAGTTTTATGATTGTTATATGAGAACTGCGGTTGGTTTGGAGGGTAAAGTATTTCCTACGAGTGATGTGTTGTGTGTAATTTGTTCAAGAATTATTGTTCCTCCTGAAACAGTTCGTTTCTTTGAAGGAACTAGGTTTCACCCTCAGGGATATCAGAGCGTTCCCATAAGGTCTGGCAGTGAGCTTGGAGGCCATTTTGTGAACTGGATGCTTAATTCTAATGCTGCAATGAAAGAGTTTGGTGATGAAAATTTCAGAAGATTCCTTGCAATTGAGCGGGCGCGGGGTGAAGGAAGCATTTTTCCTTTTACTGGCGAGAACAAGAATCCTCCTGGCGATGTTGTTCTTGGAAACCCGATGGCAGTTATGCTTATACATATTCCTGCCGGCTTGCGTGCTGGATTTCAGAGTGTGAGTTGGATTGATGTTTATAATTATGAAGAGATTTCAAAGATGAACTTTTTTGGAGGGTATAAATGCGATGCAATAATAGGTTGAGCTTGTTTAAGTCCAAGCTCGGTCAGGAATTGCCTGGCTGGACCTACATCGTAGGCCTTATTCTTGGCTTGTTTGTGCTTGGATTTTTGATTTGGCTTGCTGTGAAGAGCGGCAAGCTCAGTGTTCAGAATATTATGAGGCTTAAATGAACAGGAAAGGCTTCAGTCCTGGAATTATGATTGCAATCCTTTTAGGTCTTTTTTTCATAGGAATAGTTGTTGTTGGTTTTGGCCCAAAGATATTTGCTTATGTTAATGAGAACTATTTTGGAGGTTTTTTTAAACCTGTTGAAACAAAAATTCCTGGAGCGGTTGCAGGCGCTCCGACATACCAGGTAATAAATTTGTCAAGCAATTGGTTTACTGCTTTGAATCAGTTGGAAGCAGGAATTCTTGATTGCTGGAAGAAATACGAGAGTAGTAATTGGGTTGAGCAGGTTTGTTTTAAAGTAGGGTTGCCGGCGGTTATGTCTCCTGCTTATGAAAAAGGACCGCCAGGTGTTATCTACGAAGACGTTCTTCAAAGTCATTTATCTATTTCAAAAAACCCTCTGAGTCGGGATATTTCTGGAAGAGGAAGAGGAACTTACGCGAAAAACTTTGAATGGAGCACGGGCATGGAATGGGATGCTATCAAGGGAGGGGGCAGGCCTTTTTATTTATGTGGGCGTCTTAGCTGGGCTGTTCATACAATAGCTTTGACTTACAATCCGGGTATTTGTGGTGAGTTAATAAGATAGCTGTAAATAAATTTATATACTGGCCTCGCCATCTTTGCTTTATGAAAAAAGGTGTTGAGCTTGCAACAAATACTATGGTATTGATTATTATCAGTCTTATCGTTCTTGCCATTGTTGTTTTGGTTCTTCGCCAGCAGATTACCAAAGGTGCTGAAAAATACACTGCTATCGGTAAAGAAGCAGAGATTAATGCTACAAAGTGTTCCAACATTATTCTTGGCCGTGCTTGTTCTAAAGATGCGTGTGATACTAGTAAGGGATTTACTGAAGAATACAGTCCAACTGGAAAGTGGGATGACTGTATTGACAAGCACTGCTGTGTTAAGGCTTAGCAACCTTTATAAACTTCTTTTAGTGAGTTTGTTATATGAAAAAGGGTGATGTAGAGACAAGTGGTCTTGAGAATTTCATACAAATCGTTCTTCATTTGTCTCTTTTGCTTGGCGCAGCCGCTATTATTTTCATTTTCATAATTAAGCCTTATATATTTCCTCCTTTGAGCGAGCCTCAGAAAGATTTTGTGCGGTTGACAGATGATGTGCAGACAGTATTAGATGCTCCTACTGCTCAAAGGCTTGAGATTTCTTCTCCAATGTCTGCAAAAGCCACATATACTTTTGCGGTTTATCCAATGGATGGTCCTTTACTTCCTGCCAAATGTAAAGGTGAGAGTTGTATTTGTGTAATAGAATTCAAGGAGAATAAGCCAATTGAGACGTGCAAACTTTATCCCGATATCAAGACTTGTCAGCCAAATGTTGAATGTGGCAAAGGTTTTTGTTTTAAAGAAAAACGAATTCATGTTTTTGAAGGTCAGCCTATCAGCATTCCTATCAGCAAAGAGTGTAACGTGGTTAGTGTGGGATGAACAAGCGCGGAACTGTTTTGGAATTTGTACTTCATCCGTTGTTTATGGTTGTTGTTGCAGTTATGGTGCTGTTGAGCGGTTATGCTGCTATTAACAAAATTGGTTCTTCTCTTGTTTACAAGGAGAAATATTATTCTGCAAATAACGGTTTGTTAATTCCGTCTTTGTTTGCTGTTCGCAAGGACGTGAATGTTGCGGTTAATTCTTATTTGCCTCCTGAGTTCGGCATTAATGTTTCTAAAAATAAGGTCACGATATTCTCTCAGAATGACGAAGGCAGGAGTTTCTATTTTGAAGAAGACCCATTATACGATCTTAACCACATTGCTTTCCTCCCCTCTGTTGATAATGCTTTAATTTATTATAAATCAGGCAATGTCATCGGCCTTGATAAGGTAAAAAACATAAAGCTTAATTTCAATGCGAAATATTGTGAGCAGATATCTCTTCCAAAGTTGAAAGCAGAAGTTCATAACATAGTAATTGAAAGAAATCCAGTATCTGTTGTCACAGGCGATGCTTCTGTAACTGCTATGGTTTTTCCTGCCGGCCTTCCTATGGTTAAATTATATATCAACTCAATGAAGGAGAGCGAACAGCTTGCTTGTTTGATTTCCCAGTCTTTGGCTGATAAGTTTAATGTTCCTGTTTCAATTATTCCTGTGAACACAAAGCTTCTCGCGCCTGATGACGTTCTTTTGATTCTTGATTCAAATGTTCCTTCTTTATTCATCGAGGCAAGAATATCAGATAATACTGCTGCAAAAGCCCAGCTTTGGCGCGGCATTCGCGAGGGGGTTACTGCTTATGGCGTGGTTTAAGCGTGGCGTCGCTGCTCCTGCTGAAGGTTTGTATTGGATTCCTTGGAGTATTTTGACTATCGTTGTCGTGTTTGGCGTTATTGTCTACCCTGCCAGCAAGGTTGAGGCCTCTGTTAATCCTGTTGAATTGGATGCTGCTATTTTTGAAGAGCGTGTTTTCCAGCATTTGGCAAAATATTCTCCTGTCACAGGCTCTACAGAGCAATTGACTGATAATTTAGAGCGCTCTTTACAGTTTTCTTTGTCTCAGAAAAGATTTGCTTACAAGATTACTGTCAGAAGCAAAATCATTTATGGCAATCAGGAATTTTATGATATTGCCTGGCCTTTGGCTCCTGTTAAATATCTTAGATTTATGTCAAATAGAACGTTTGTAACACAATCCGGTCCTGTTGTTGTGGCTGTTGACCAGGTTTATCCGAGGAGATATGAGAAGTTTTCATAAGAAGGGGGTTGATGCCCGCGCGATTAGTTTGATTTTTGTTAGTTTTGTTCTTGTTGTTGGAATTGTTGGTGTAAATATGTTGCTTAGTTTTAAGACGTCTGGCTCTGAAACAAAAGTTATTGAAGGCAGCTTGCAGGCAGTTGAGCTTGAAAGGTTTTTTGCTGATTTTATTGAAGAGCGCAGGCCTTATCTTTCAGGCGCATCAAAAGATGATATAGACAACTGGCTTGTTCAGGCGCTTAACAAAAATTATATTGTGTTTACTTACGAGCCTTGCGAAGTGAATCCTGGCAGTATTGTCTGCAAGGTTCAAATTTCTGAAAAAGAGCCTTTTGGTGCAAGTGTTGTGGATCATCAAATGAAGGCTTTTGTAGCTTCTCCTGATTACAAAGTATTGCCTGTTGAATTATACATCGGCAAATATCTTGAAGTGGAGGGTGTGGATTGATGCGAGGCAAGAAAGGCTTGGACTATGCAATCATCTTGCTTTTCGTATTCGGCATACTTATCGTAGCTCTCTTTCTTGCTCAGTCCAAGACTACTCAAGTATGTGCTGAGGGATCTCAAGCTCCAGCGTGTGCTGGTTTGGGAAGTGCTCAAGCCCCTGTATTAATGGTTAATTCCCGGACTAAGCTTGTTGATATTTTTGTAAAGAGTGCTGCAACTTTGGCAATGGACAAAACAGTCAATGATGTCGCTTTGTATCCGTATTATCAGGGATTTACTGGCGAGGGCACATCAAATGCCGGCTTCTGTCCTACATTAAACTCTGAAGAGCGTCCGAGAGAAATTAAGAGGCCTGCTTTGGCAAAAGGTATCACAACTTCATTTAATTCTCATTTTGATAAGTACATTGAATCTTATAATACTGCATCAAAGCTTAACTTTCCAAAATCCAATTATGAATTATACGTGGAAAAAGGCGAAGTTTCTGGTGTTGCATTAAGGCCGTCAATCTTGCCGTTGAAAAACTTCAAGAAGGAGGATGTCGGCACAATTTCGTATCATTCAAGCTTCAAGCTCAATTATAATCACAAGTTTGAGGATTATCCAATAGCATTCGATCGTATTGCTGAGATTGCTCAGGATTGTGTTTATTCTTCTGACCCAAAGGTTTGTGCTGAAGGCAGGAAATTGCCTGGCTGGACTATTGAAAAGACTGACAATATGTTGCGTTTCCAAATTCCGCGCGGTGCTGTTTCTTCTTGTTATTTGCTTGTGCTTCCGAGATCATCATTGCCGACTACCTAAATCTTTATAAAATAGAAGTGTTCTGCTGTTTTGGGGTGAATAATGATTAGGATTCCTTTTCCTGAAATGATTGCTCGCATTATAGAGAAGACTGGGCTTTCAGAGTCTGATTTGATGGCTAAGATTGAGGCTAAGCGTTCTGCTCTTTCCGGTTTAATCTCAAAGGAAGGTGCTGCTCATATTGTTGCCAATGAGTTGGGTGTTAAGATTTTGGTGCCTTCCGGCAAAATAAAGGATTTATTCCCTGGTATGCGTAATGCTGATGTTCTTGGCAGGGTAACGCAGATTTATGAAGTTAGGGAATTCAAGCGCGCTGATGGTTCTGCCGGCAAGGTTGGTTCTTTTTTGGTTGGCGATGATACTGGCATTGTAAAAATCGTCTGCTGGGGCAATCACGCTGATATATTGAAGCAATTGGCGCAAAACACGCCTGTCAAAATTATTGCCGGCATGGTCAGGGAAAACCAGCGCGGCTATAAGGAAGTTCATTTGAATGAGTCCAGCAAGGTTGTTGTGAATCCTGATGAGGTTGTGCCTGAGGCGCGTTCCAAGGCCCAAAGAAAAACCTTGAAGGAATTGCAGGAGAGCGATGAGCAGATAGAAATTATGGGCACTGTTGTTCAGGTGTTTGATCCGAAATTCTTTGAAGTCTGCTCTCAGTGCGGTACAAGATTAAAAGAGCTTGAGGGCCAGTGGGGTTGTGACCAGCACGGTGTTATGGTTCCTGATTATTCTTATTTGGTGAACGTCTTCTTGGATGACGGCACTGAAAACATCCGTATTGTTTTGTTCCGCAATCAGGCAGAGCGTTTGTTGAACAAGACTAAAGAGCAAATGCTTGCTTATCGTGCTGCTCCTGATACTTTTGAGCCTTTGAAGACAGAGTTGCTTGGTGAACAATTTAGATTCATCGGCAGGGCAAAGAAGAACACTTTCTTTGACCGTTTGGAATTTATTGCAAACCAGGTTCACAAGGCCCAGGCTGAAGAAGAAATTACAAGGCTGCAGTCGTAAAATGATGGGCAGAACTCATATGGCGTTTGGCTTTCTTGCAGCTGTTATTCTATTGCCTTTTTTCGGCATTAAATGGTTTATTTTCATTCCTCTTGTTGTTTTCGGAAGCTTGTTGCCGGATGTTGACCACGAGAACTCAAAGATTAACCGTATGCTTCCAATTACCCGCTGGGTTCCAAAGTTCTTCAGGCACCGTGGCTTTTTTCACAGCATTTTCCCCGCAGTTATCTTGTACTTCGCATTTCACTATTTCAGGTTAGACATAATAGGCATTCCTCTTGCTGTTGGCTACATTTCTCATCTGGCTTCTGATTGCATTACAAAAATGGGCTGCAACTTGCTTCACCCAATCAGTAATTTCAGGATTCAGGGTTTTATAGAAACTAATGGCGCCATGGAATTGATAACTTTGGGCGGCATTCTTGTATTGGATGTTCTTCTTGTGCTTAAGCACGTGTTCTGAAAGCTAAAAATTTATTAATGACGGCCAATTTTCCAGATGCATGTCATTAGACGACAGATTTAACCCAAATGATGGAAGCGCTATCGATAGAATGGACAATGCTTTATTTGAGCTAAGTAAAAAACTCGCTAAAAAGTGGCAAGATAACACTGGTTACAATAAACGCGTTTTAGAAGAAATGCTGTACTCTGGAAGCTTTGCTCTTTTTGGAACAAATGCTGTGCAAACTGGGCACAGTGGAGCGGTAGTTTTAGCTGCCATGGCAGGACTTAAGTCGATTGCTCATTTATATACTTCAAGACGTAGCAGTGCTTTGGAGGAACAAATGTCTGCAGAAGCGTCAGGTCTGCCAAGCAAAACACCGAAATTTTTTAGCTTAGCCATTTTTCACGTAGGTTTGGCAAGCGTGGTAAACGGAATTGCAAATTTGGCTGCTGGCGCGATAGGCGGGCATGGTCAGTATTATTTCAACGCAACAGATAGTTTGACTCTTGGAATAGGCACGCTTGCATGGCTAACTGCAGAGTATATGACCAAGTCCGATATTGGGGTTCCGCCTCCAAGGAAACCAATATTAGCACGTCTGAAAGCGATGATTAAAAGCCTAACTCCAAGGCCGGCGCCAGCATATTCGACTGCAAATTCTTCTTAATCAACCCACTGGACACTGGACAACCTCCTTCTTGAGCTATTTAAACCCCTTCCGCATCAATGTAATAGTGCGAGCACCTCACCCAGAAATGGGTTGAAATAAAACGCGAAAGCAAGAGGTATCGAAAATGGAACAAGAAAAAAACCAGCCGGAAAAAAAGTTTAGCACAGGGGCAATCAGTGCAACTGTGTGGAAGAACGTGCGTGCAGGAAAAGATGGTAAGGTCTTTGAGGCCAGGACTGTCAACTTGCAGCGCAGGTACACAGATAAAACAGGTCAGTGGCAGAGCACGAATTCTTTGCGCTTGAACGACCTGCCTAAGGCAGCTCTCGTGATAGAAGAAGCGTACAAGTATTTGGTGCTTAACGGCGAAGAACCAATCAAAGCAGAATAAAAGGAGGTGACCGAGTGAGTAAAAAGAAGGCAGAACCGCCACAACCCCAGCAGCAGCCTTGCTGCTGATTTTTATTTTTTTCAAACTCAAAATAATATTCAAAAAAACAAAAAAAGGTGATTAAAAATGGCAAACAAAAAAAATATTGAATTCAATGAAGAAGAGCAAGTATTAAGAGCAGAAACATCTGCTGGTGTTATGGAGGTAAGCAGAAAGATGGACGAGACAGATGAGGAAAAGCCCAAGAAGAAAGTAACGAGCGTTGAAGACTTGCCTGGCGTTGGTCCTGCTTCTATTGAAAAGCTTGCCTCGGCCGGCTTTCACGATTTGATGAGTATTGCTGTTGCTACTCCTGGCGAAATTGTCGGCGCAACAGAACTTTCTGAAGCTACTGCGAAGAAAATCATTGCTATTGCTCGCGCTAATCTTGAAATGGAATTTACTTCAGGAGAAGAATTGATGAAAAAAAGGGAAAAAATGGTCAAGATAACATCAGGAAGCACAGAACTAGACAAGCTAATGGGCGGTGGTTTTGAAACCGGCGCAATCACAGAAGCTTACGGCCAGTATGGCTCTGGAAAATCGCAAATCGCTCACACTCTTTCTGTTAGAGTGCAATTGCCTCCAGAGAAAGGTGGTGCTGGTGGCGTTGCAGTCTACATTGATACAGAAGGAACTTTCAGGCCTGAAAGAATAAAGCAAATCGCTGCAGGGCTTGGCATGGACCCTCAGGAAGCTCTTAAAGGAGTTAAAGTGGCTCGTGCTTTTAACTCCGACCATCAAATGTTGCTTGCAGAAAAGATTGACGACCTTATTGTCAACAAGGGTGTTAATGTGAAATTACTCGTTGTTGACAGTTTGACTGCTCATTTCAGGGCTGAATTCATTGGCCGTGGCACTCTTGCTGACCGTCAGCAAAGAATTAACAAGCACATGCATGCTTTGATGAAGGTTGCTGACAAGCATAACATTGCTGTTTACGTGACAAATCAAGTGATGGCAAAGCCCGACCAGTTCTTTGGAGACCCGACTGAAGCAATCGGCGGTCATATCGTTGCTCACAACAGCACTTACAGACTATATTTGCGCAGAGGCAAGAAGGGCACGCGTGTTGCAAAGATGGTTGACTCGCCTAGTATGCCTGAAGCAGAGGCTATCTTCCAGGTTACCGAGGAAGGCGTTAAAGACGCTTAATGGCAAAAAGTTTATATACTGTCCGTCCAAGAAATGTCTTGTATGTGGTTAGTTCTGCATGCAATATAAAATATGGTAGGTGAATTAGAGTATGTACGGAGGAAATAGATCTGGTGGCCGCTCTCGTGGCGGCGAAGGAGGCATGTCAACTGCCCCTGTTAAAGTTGGCGAAGAATTGGACGTGACCATTGAGGCTGTCGGCGAAAAGGGCGACGGTATTGCCAAGAAGAACGGCTTCGTGCTGTTTATTCCGGGCGTCAAGGAAGGTCAGCAAGTGCGCATTCGTGTTACGAAAGTTTTGCGCAAGGTTGGCTTTGCAGAAGTTGTCGGTAAGGGCGAAGCTGGTGCAGCGCCTGCAGAGGAATCTTCTGAAGAATCTGCTGAAGAAGCTCCCGCTGAAGAAGCGCCTGCTGAAGAAGCTCCGGCCGAAGAATCTGCTTCTGACTCCGAGACTTTTGGTGAGGAATCAACTGAAGAAGAGTCATCTGACGAACAATAGCTTTTTATCTTTCTTTAATTTCCTTTTTTCTTATGAGATTGTTTATCGCGTTTGAAGTGTCAAAGGAAGCTGGCCAGCATCTTTCTTTGCTGCAAAAGCAGTTGGTTACAGACAATGCCAAAATTACTTTGGCAAAAGTTTTTCATCTTACTTTGAAATTCTTGGGTGAAGTTTCTCCAGCAAAAGCAGAGGAAGTCAGGAAAAGGCTTGAAAGTATCAAATTCGAACCTTTTACTGCGAGCCTCGACGGCACCGGAGTTTTTCCTTCAGAGAGTTCTGTTCGTGTTGTCTGGGTAGGTCTTGAGCCAAAAGACATTATTTGCAACTTGCAGAAGCAAATCGACGAAGCTTTGCACGGCTTGTTTCCAAAAGAAAAGGAATTCCAGCCTCATATTACTTTAGCCAGAGTTAAAACTGTTAAGGACAAAAAGCAGTTTGCAGAGCACATTAAAAGTTTGAAAGTTAAGCCAATTTCTTTTGAAGTTAAGCATATCAAATTGATTGAAAGCCAATTAACAGGCGAAGGTCACGTTTACAGGGATATTGCCGTTTTCCCACCACAACCTTTATAAATCACCTATTGTCGTCAATATCTATTGCCAACAGTTCAGACCGGCTTGGACTGAACGAGTACGGTGTGAGGCAATAAAAATCACCGGGAGAGAAAATGGCGGAAGAAAGTTTTTTGGTAGCACAGGATCAATACCTTAAGTCTGGTATTCACATTGGAACTAAATTTAGAACCAAGTATATGGATTCTTTTATTTACAAGACCAGGCCAGACGGCTTGTCTGTTTTGAACTTGCAGAAGATTGATGAGCGCATCAGGGCTGCTGCCAATCTCTTGTCCAACTTTGAACCGCAGGACATTCTTGTTGTCAGCAGAAGGGAAAACGGCTGGAAGGCTGTTAAGGCTTTTGGCAAGCACACCGGTGTCAGAGTGTTTGCAGGCAGGTATCCTCCTGGCATTTTGACTAACCCTCAGCTTGACAGTTATATGGAAGTTAAGGTTGTTCTTGTTACTGACAGCTGGCCTGACAAGAATGCTATCAAGGATGCAATGCAGATTGGTATGCCTGTTATTGCTTTGTGCGATACTAATAATCAGTCGAATGAGATAGACTTGGTTGTTCCGTGCAACAACAAGGGCAAGAAGTCTTTGGGCCTGATATTCTACATTCTTGCAAGGGAGTATTTGCGCATTCGCAATAAGCTTTCTGCAGACCAGGAGCCGTCATTTACTGTTGACGACTTTACTGAAGAGTAATTTCTTTTATTCCTTTTTCTATTATTTCAAACATTGCTTCTTTTTCTCCTGCTATGCTTCTGTGTTTTCTTAATACGATTCTTCTTTTTCCAGAATGTAATGGCTGTAATTCCAGCAAACATTTGCTCGTGTATGCCAGTATGTCTCCTCCCACTATTTTTACCTTGTTTGTATCCAATGACTGGTAGACTTGGCTTATCAGAAGTACGGGAATTTTGTGGTTTCTGGTTATTTCGTTCAATGCCAGCATTTGCATGCTTAAATCGTGGTTGAAATTGTCGTCTTTTTTGAAGCTTCTTTGCAGTCTGTACAGCATTGATATTGTATCTACTATGATTAGCCCTATTTTGCCTGTTGCCATTTCTTTTAATCTTTCAATCGACTTTTTTTGTTCTTCAAATGTTGTTGGCCTTAGGAACATTATTCTGTCAAGCAATCTCTTGTAATCCGGCATCAGCTGTTTTAAGCGCGCAACACTGAATCCTCCTTCTGTATCGATAAAGATGACTTTTTTGCCTTGTTTTGCTGTCTCTATTGCGGCCAATAGCGCCAAATTTGTCTTGCCTGCTCCGGCCGGCCCATAAATCGTTGTTATGGCGTCTGTCTCATATCCGCCTTCCAGCAAATCATCCAGAATTTTTGTTCCTGTTGACACCCTCTTGTTCTGCATGTCTTTTTTTACGTGAACTTGCTTTTTATACTTTGTGTATAAGTTTTATCGTATAAACCTTTATAAAGCTCCTATTGCAATTATATCGTATGGGTAAATCGTGGGTGGGGCTTGTAGGCATCTTTCTGTTGGTGTTACTTGCCCGTCTGTTTTTCGCATTCCAGACTCCTTTTTTCACTTCTGACGGTGCTTATTTGCACGTTAGATATGTTGAGAACATTTTGCAGACAGGCGCTCCTTTGTGGGATGACTCGCTTGGTTATGGTGGCAGAACATTAGTATTGAGTCCTTTGTTTGACTACCTGCTTGCATTTTTTGCTCTATTCATCCCGAATGCATTGAAAATCGTGCCCAATTTATTTGCTTCCCTGATAGTATTTCCTGTTTACCTTATTGCTTTCCATTTGACAAGGAAGCATTGGATTGCCTTGTTCAGCGCATTGCTTGGCGGTTTTGTGCCTGTGTTCTTTGCAAATACTATAAATCAGGTTTCTCCTCTTTCGCTGGCAATTCCTTTGTTCATATTCTTGGTTTATGCTTGGCTGCGTGTTCCAAGGCGTTCCTGGGTTCTCACTTTCCTCGCCGGCCTTCTTTTCTTTGTTTTCCTTCACCCGCTTTCATTGGTCTTCGTTCTTGGCATGGCTGTTTATGTCGGCTTGGCAATGGCAGAGCGTTTTAAGCAGTCTTTGGCTGAGCTTGAGCTTGCATTATTCTCTCTGTTCTTTGCATTGTGGGCTCAATTCTTATTGTATAAGAAATTGATTTTGTTCCACGGTCCTGCCGTAATCTGGCAGAACATCCCGAGCCAGTTGTTGTCTGAGCATTTTGCCCAGGTTTCTGTTCTTGGCGCGTTGTGGCAGGTTGGCGTTCTTCCTTTGATTGGTGGAACTTATGTTCTTTACAAATACGTCTTCCGGGAGCATCAAAGAGACGCTTATGTTTTGTTCAGTTTTTCAGCTGCTGTTTTTGGATTGTTGTGGCTTAAGTTGCTTGATGTGGAAACTGGTTTGATGCTGCTTGGCGTTTTTCTTGTCCTTCTGTTCAGCGATTGGCTGTTGCTTTTGATGGATTTCATTCGTCAGACAAAGGCATCCAGATATGGTAATTTTATCTGCTCTTTTTGTATGCTTCTTGTATTCCTGACTTCAGTTTTGCCTGCATTTACAGAAGCCAAGGCTGTTGCCTCGAAAACAATCACTGCAGAAGAAGTTGCCTCTTTGGAATGGCTGAAGCAGAACACGCCTGCTGACTCAACTGTTATGGCTCCTGTGGATTATGGAAATTACATTGCTGCGATTGCAGGGCGCAAAAACGTGATTGATTCTTATTTTCTCCTGAGAAGGCAGCCCGCTGAAAGGCTGGCAGATGTTAACCGTATATTCCGGACTGTTTTGGAAACCGAGGCCGTGAGTTTGTTTGACAAGTACAATGCTGATTATCTTTTTGTTCCTCCTGACTCAAAAGATATTGGTTTTTCAGGCAGCCGGTGCTTCAAGCGCGTGTATTCTGCCAATGTGATTATTTATGAGAAAAATCCTAAATGTCATATGAGAGTGGTCGCATGAGGCAGCTGTATCTTTTGGCGGCTCTTGCTCTTATTATGGTGCTTTTGCCTCATCATCTTCGCTTTGCTGATGATAATTATACGATTGCAGGAATCGAGCCTTATTATCACGCTCGTATGGCGGTTGAAGGTTCGGTTTCACAGCCTTATGATGCTGTTCTTTCATTTGCTTACGGCTTGTTTGGTTATTGGGCTTTCAGGTTAGTTCCTGCATTTTTTGCATTTCTCTCATTTATTTTATTCTGGCTGTTTTTGCGGACTGTTAAAGTGCCTGTAAAAGTTCAGGTTTGGATTCTCTTGGCTTACGCCTTGTCCCCGATTCTTGTTTCGCTTAGTTTGCTCGGCAATCCCAACGGTTTTGCTTTGTGCTCGATTCTTCTTGGCGCAATATTGCTTTGCCGTGAAAAATTGTGGTTTGTTGGTGTTTTATTTTTTGTAATTGCCGCTCTTTCAGGTGCATTGGCGATTCTTGCATCGCTTGCATTTTTGCTTGTATTGGGTGTCTGGCTTGGTTTTAGTAAAAATGTCTTGTTTGCGCTTGGCTCTGTTGCTCTTTTGTTGGCTCGCGAAAGTCCGCCAACAGTTGACATACCCCGCTCTCTCCTGCAGTTTGTCAGCGATTTGGGCGGGATTTATGGCTTGAGCTTGTTTGCAATCTTGCTTTCTATTGTCGGAATTGCCTTGGTTTGGTCGCATAAGAGGAATTATTACAGTGCATTTGCAGTGTCCTGTGTTTTTTTCATTATTAGTTTCTTTTTCCCGTCTTTGCTTGTTTATGCCAATATTATGGTCTCAGGCCTTGTCGGCGTTGCGCTTGCCCGTCTTGCAGAAAGAAAATGGAAGCTTTCATTCTTGCGCAATGCCTCTTTGCTTGTCCTGTTCTGCGGTCTGCTGTTCAGCTCCATCGCTCACGCAAATGCGCTTGCTGATTTGCCTCCTGTTCCTGAATTTTTTGAGGTTCTCGATATTCCTGAAGGCGTTGTGTTGACCCACGAGTCATACGGGTTTTGGGTTGAATTTTCAGGGCACAAGGCGGTTATTGACCCATTTTGGAAGAGGGCTCCTGATGCCGAGGCGCTTTATTGGGATGTTACGGCCATGTTTTCAAGCGCTTCTTTGGAGGATACGATGTTTCTTTTGAGAAAATACGACGTTGATTACGTGCTTCTTTCAAGGGAAATGAGGCGAGGCCTTGTGTGGGAGCGTGACGAGCAGGGTTTGGCTTTTGTTGTGGCGAATAGCGAAAGGTTTAAAAAAATCAAGGAAGGTGTTGAATTTGAGGTTTGGAAGGTAAGATGAGGCATCGTCAGGTTTGGCTGGTCACTTTTTTGCTTGTTTGTGTTGTTTTTGTAATTGGAGTGCTTGTTGGCAATGCCTGGAATTCCGGCGGTGCAGATGATGTTTCCAGGGTTTTGAAGCAGTCTGAGCTTAGCGCGGAAAGTTTTTTGGTTGAGCAGGAGTTGTTTTCAAGTTTTGAAACAAATTGCGGGCTTGCAGAAAAGCGTTTGTCTTCCTTGAGCGAAGAGCTTTGGAATCTTGGAAAAGCCCTGTCAGGCCCTAAGCCTGTGCAGGCGCTTGGTCCGGAAGATTATGCTTTTCTTAAGATGAAATATCATTTGATGCAGATTCGTACTTATGTTTTATATCAAAAACTGCAGAAGGACTGCCAAAATAATGTGAACGTCATTTTATTCTACTTCAAGCAGAACGATGCAAATAGCGAAGAGCAGGGCAATATTCTTGATGCTTTGGTTGAAAAGTACGATTTGAAGGTTTTTGCAGTTGAATTCCAATATTCAAAGGAGCTTGGATTTTTGGAGGATTATTACGAAATGACTGAGGCACCTGTGATTATTGTTAATTTTAAAAGCAAGTTGGTTGGGGTATCCGACGAGGAAAAAATAGCTCCGTTGCTCCATGGATGAAAGAAGGCGAATATTGTGGACAAGTTTGCTTCTGACAATATTGATTTTTGCTATTGGTATTCTTCTTAATCATTGGCTTGATGTTTTCCGTATATCCTCCATTGTTGATGTTATGCGCAACCACGAGATTGACAGCGAGGCGTATCAGGTTGAGAGTTTCTTCACAGAGGAATTTGGCGGAGAGGAATGCGCGATTATGGAGTCTCGTATTTCCTCCCTTAAGGATGAAATCAGGATTGTTGGGGAGGATTTGGGGACTTATAGCCGTTTTAGTTTTTTCAGGAGGACTGATTACGATTATCTTAAGAGAAAATATTTTCTTCTTGAGTTCCGTTTCCTTTCATTAATCCAAAAATTGAATCAGGAATGCAATAATCCTTATCTTCCTATTGTGTTCTTTTATGAAATCGATGACAAGCAGAGCGAGCGCCAGGGTTTTATCCTTCAGGATTTGAGCAGGGAATATGAGAAGCAGTTGATTGTCCTTTCTTTGGACAAGGATTACAAGGATGAGCCTTTGGTCAGCGTGTTTGCTCAATACTATAATATTTCTTCTGCACCTACTTTGATAATTAATGATGAAAAACACGAGGGCTTGATTTTCACAGGTCCTTTGAATGCTACCATTAACCGGTTTTTGAGGAGAGCTGATCCTTATGTTTCGCCGTATGATTTTATGTTTACTCCGAATGCAGCTGGAATCAACACCTCTTTATTGCTCGATCAGCTGCAAGTCATTGTAAGCAACGAGTCTGCAGACACTTTTGCGCGCGGCGATGCTCTCTTGATTATGGGTCGTTTGTTGAAGAATGATTCTATTATTTGCAGTTCTTTGGAATATTTTGACAGGGTTAACAGCACAAACCCTGAAGAGCGTGCCCTAATATTTGAAACAAGTGCTTCTTTGGGCTGCGGCCGAAATAGGCCTGCTTTCCTGCGTGCTGCTGCCGAGGAATGGAAGAAAGCTGGCAATTTGCCAAGGGCTAAGCTTTTGTTTAATCTTGCAGGCGGCAAAAGTCAGAAGTTGGTTTTTGATGACAATGCTGTAAGTTCTAATTTTACTGTGATTTCTGGTTATACTTCTCCTATTGTGCCGGAACTGCATAAGCTTTCCTCTTCATTCATTATTGGAAGCACAAAAATCATTCTGAACTCTTCAAGCACTATTCTGTCTCAGACAGACAGGGTGTACAGGGATTGGTTGGGCGGGCAGTTGCAAAATCCATTCAAAGGCGATATTCTTGTCACGTTTTCAGAGCGTTTGAAATCTAATGAGTCTGAGCTTTTGCCTGAAATTGGCTGGCACGAGGGCGCAAGGGTTCGTGATTTGAAAAAAGTTAACCTCACTCATTTGTCTGCTGTTGGCACTCTTGTTGCAAAAAAGGGCAGCAGGTGGTTTGCTTCTGATGACAAGGGTGTGTTCAGGTTTGAAGTTCCTCTGGACAAGCTGTTATATCCTACCACGCGTTTCCTTAGAAGAGATTTGGCAGTCATTATCGATACGCACGGCGTGAATATGCTTGTTGAGCAGTCTTTGCGTAATAATGTTTCAGCCGTCATAAGCGATTGCGACCATCCTGGCAAGGTTTATGCTGCAAAGTATTTGAGCGATAGTGGAATTCCTGTTGCCTGTTTCCCTGACAAATATGTTTATCTCGCTTTGGGGCATAATCTTTCTCTTGTTGGCAGCCCTCCTATAATGATTGAGAACGAAACCGCTGTTATTGGCGGTCGCCCTCTTGAATTTGATTTAAGTGAGCGTTTTGTTGCTGTGAATTCTACTGATGGTGCTTATGCCTTGTGGTATTATCAAACACCTGCATCGTATATGGAAATTCTGCAAAGTGCTGGCGTTAATGTCACTTATGTTTCTCTTGATGATTTTGGTCAGATGAATAAAGCAACCAATAAAGCTCGTGAAATTAATGCTACTGTGCTTGCCACCAGGATTTTCAATAAGAATGATTATGAAGAAGTTAAAATGTGGCTCGAGGAAGATCCTTCCCGCAAGGTTATAGTCTTCCACTCTGCATCTTATCCGTATGGTCAGAAATTGTTGCGCGAGTTTCCTCAGGCAACTTTCGACGATCCTAATCTAAAATGAAAAAAAACGTGCCCTTGTTAATCATTATCGCATTTGCCTTACTGTTAAGGCTTTTTTTTGCTTTCAGCTGGCACGAAGTGTGGTGGGACAGCGGTGTTTACATTGGAATGGGCAAATACATTTTTAGCGGGGGTGAAAGCGGCTTGTGGGAGCACATTCGTCCTCCTTTTGTTCCTTTTGTTCTTGGTCTTTTCTGGAGTCTTGGTCTTGATCCTGTTTTGTTTGGAAGGCTCTTTTCTATTCTTTTGTCGTGTGGTGTTGTTTTGCTCGTCTATCTTATTGCTCGGCATTGGTTTGATGAGCAGACTGCTCTTCTGGCCAGCCTGATTGTTGCTTTAAGCCCTGTTGTTTTCTATCTGGGCTTTCATCAGTATACTGAGATTCCTTCAACTTTCTTTTCTCTGTTGGCAGTTTATCTGTTTGTTCGCGGGCGTTTCTTTTTATCTGGGTTATCCGCAGGGCTTGCTTTTCTTGCAAAGTTTAATGCAGGAATTTTTGTCGCCCTGCTTTTAATTGTTGCATTGACTGAGAAGAAGTTTAAGCCCGCTTTGCTGGTTGCTTCAGGTTTTTCTATTTTTTCCATTCCTTATTTTGCGTGGAGCTGGCTTGTTTATGGCAGTCCTTTTGCTACTCTTATTGCTGCATCTGATGCCATTAAGCGTGTGCTCGGCTGTAATGTTATTCATGGCAGGGAATGGTGGCATTATTTTTGGTGGCTTGTCTTTAGTGAGACAAAACTGCACTTTGTTGCAATTATTGGCTTTTTTATTTTGTTGAAGAACTGGTCAAGGAAATGGCTGCTCTTTGTTCTATGCCTCGCCATTCCTCTTTTTTACCATATGCAGTTGAGCTGTCGTGATTATCGCTATTTGACATTGTTCTTGCCTTTTGTGGCAATGCTGACCGCGCTGGGGCATATTCCATTCAAAATGCCGAAGTTTTTGGAGAAACCCGAGATTAAAAAGGCAATAATCATCATTGTGTTCATAGCTTTGGGCGCTTGGATGCTTCATACAACTCTGTTGTTTTATTTCGGAAACGAACGTCAAGTTCCTAACCCTGTTGAAGAGGAGTATTTTGCATTCCTTGAAGACAAGCCTTCTGGTGAAGTCTGGACTTCCAACCCCATCATCGCCGCCCATACTGATGCAAAGTTGGAAAAAATTTATTATCCTATTTTTGATGAGGGATTATTGCATGACTTTTACGATTACGCCTCACTGCACTCAGAGAGAATTTCATACGTTTTCCTTGACAATTGTGGCGGGGGAATAATGTGCGCTATAGGTCAAAACTGTAATACTGATCAATTGCAGGTTTTGCTGGACTCAAAATTCAAGCGTGCTTTCGACAAGCAGTCTGGCAATTGCTGGTATAGAATTTGGGTTAAAGTTTAGTTTTTATAACATCGCCAATTGTCAGCATTTCTGACTTGCCTTTTGCTGCCTGCTGTTTTTCTTCCTCTTCCAGCTCCACAAGCTTTATTTTGAGAAGTTTTTCCAGTTTTCTTGCCATGCTTATTGGTGGCACAAAATTCCCATTTTCAATTTTTTGCAGTATGCTTTCTTTTTCGTTTAGCTCTTTTGCGAATTCTTTTTGTGTCAGTCCTCTCTTTTCGCGTGCTTCTCTTATCAGTTTTGCATAATCCTGTGTGACAACATCCAGAACTTCCTGTATTGCGGGCTTTGGCGTGCTTTTCACCACGGGCTTTCTAAGGACTTTGCCGTATTTTCCGCAGTTTTCGCATACGTTTACTTCTGTGCCTTCAACAATCGCTCTTACGAGCTGTGTGTTTTTTCCGCAGAGTTCGCAAACCATGCTGAGTTTTTCTTATTCTTTGGTATAAAAATCTTTTCCTTCCCTGCGTCTTAAAGCTCTTTTACAACCACTCCTGGATAGTGGCGTTAGCTTTTAAACGATTAAATGTTTGGTGCGCTGTATGGACGACTTGTTGGCAGAGCATATTAGGGAGACCTCCAAAAAAGGGTTGTCTCGTAGTGAAATTCGTACTTTGCTGTTAAGGTCAGGCTGGCCTGAGCAGACCGTGAAGGAATATATTGAAAGAAATTTTAAGAGTGTTGAGAAGGGAGCAGTAATAAGTGTTCACAATCTTGGCAAGGCGTTTGACAGTTCTCATATTCTTGAAAATGTTGAGTTTGACGTTCGTTCTGGAGAGATTTTTGGGATTATTGGTATGAGCGGCGCCGGCAAGACCACTTTGCTGAATCTGCTGGTCGGTTTTTTGAAGCCTGACAGGGGTGATGTGTTGTTTGTTCTTCCTGATGGCTCAAGTTCAAGCGTTTTTCAGAATGTTGATGCTGTTAAGCGCCTTGTCGGCTTTTCCACCCAGACTCCTTCCTTTTACTCACGTTTGACTGTTCGTGAAAACTTGGAGCATTTTGCTTCTTTGTATGGTCTTCATGAGCCTGACAGGACTCGTCGATGTAATGCTCTTATGGACTTGGTTGGTCTTAAGGATGCCAGGGAGGTTATAGCTTCTCATTTGTCAGGCGGTATGCAAAAGCGCCTTGACATAGCTTGTGCGATTATTCACGACCCTGCTATTTTGATTCTTGATGAGCCCACTGCTGATTTGGATCCTGTTTTGCGCAAGCAGTTCTGGGAGCTTATTCGCAAGATTAATGATAAAGGCACTACAATTATTCTGGCTTCGCATTTCCTGGCTGAAATCGAGTTGTTGTGTTCCCGTATTGCAATATTGCAGAACAAGCGCATTGTTGAAATCGGCACTGCTGATGAGTTGCGCAACATTTATTCCAAGAACTATGAGATTTATCTGCAGACAGCAGCAGGAAAGTATGGCCGTCTTGTGAAGGAGTTGGAGCAGAAGAAGCGTTTCTTTGCAAAAGTTTACGAGTCTGATAACGAATTAATTGTTGAAACTCCGAGGCCTGAGCGCATTCTTCCTGCTATTTCAGATTATTTTGAAAAACAGCGCGACCAGATGATTAGCTTACACGTTTCCCGTCCGTCTTTGGGCAAGGTTTTCGAGGCTGTGGTGAAGAGATGAGGCAGAATGTTTCTGCAGAAGTTTTTGAATTGGTTAAGAAGAATTTCAAGAACCTGATTCGCGCAAAAGCTTCTTCTCTTGTAGTAATTCTCGGTCCGATTATTGTCATTTTTCTGGCAGGTCTTGCTTTCAACAACACAAATTCGTATGCTGTCAAGATTGGAGCATACAGGCCTGAAGTCTCCCCTCTCACTGATTCTTTTTTGGAGCAATTGCACGGCCAGTTTAGGATAGTTGAGTATGATACTGAGGAGCGTTGTATTTCTGCAATCAAGAGCAGTGATGTGAATGCCTGTATGTCTTTTTCCTCAAATTTCACGATTGGAAGGCCTCCTTATAACGAAATCACTTTTTTTGTTGATTATTCCCGTATTAATCTTGTTTGGGCTGTGATGAACGCTATGACTGAGAAGGTTGGCGAGCGTTTGCTTCAGGAGAGCCAGAATTTGACAAGAATTTTGCTCGAGACAATAGAGTTTACAAAAGAGCGTATTGGTGAGCAGCGCGGCGTTGTTGTTCGTTTGACTACTGAGAACGACATTATCAATCGTAATGCAGCAGATTTGATTGCTGAGTTTGGCGACATCGACTTGAGTTTTAACAAGGATGAATTTGGTGTTGATAATTTGTCAAATTCTAAGCAGCAGTTCAAGCAGTGGCTTGATAATGTTTTGGCGTTGGGCGATAAAGGCCTTAGCAAGTCAATTTCTTTTATTGATGCTGCTGATGCTTTGGTTAAGGGCAGCAGCGCAGGTTCTGAATTAAAAGACAGTTTGCTAACTAATTTCCAGAAGAGCGTTGATGACATTAAGAAGCTGCAGGCGGATATGGTTACAACTAAGAATTTGACTCAGGATAGTTTTGCCAGGTTTGATGCAGTTTTGACTCAGTTGTCCGGCCAGCTTGGCGACACCCAGTCCCGTTTGCAGCAGGCTGATGCTTCAAGGCAGCTTGGCTTGCGTGTTTTGGAGGCAGTGCAGGCATTGCTTGACAAGTCTCTGATTAACATTATTGAGGTTCAGAACGCCTTTAATGAGATTGAGAACAAGATTAATGCCATTGAAATCCGTGATCCAGAAGCTATCACTCAGCCGATTCAGACTACAATTAAGCCGATTGTTGCAGAGTCCACTTATTTGAATTATCTTCTTCCTGTTTTGATTGTCTTGATTGTTATGTTTACTGCTTTGCTGATTGTGCCAACTTTAATCTTGCTCGAAAAGCACAGCATTGCTTCGTTTAGGATGTATTTGACTCCTGTGAACAATGTGAGTTATGTTCTTGCCAACTTTGTGACTGGAATGTTGCTGCTTTTGGTGCAGGTTATCTTGATTTTGGCAATCGCCAGTGTGTTTCTTTCTGCCCAGATTGTTACAAGTCTTCCTGGCGCGGTTTTGATTTTGCTTTTGGTCAGCGCATTGTTTACCTTGGTAGGAATGGGTGTTGGTTATCTTTTTAACACAGAGGAGACCGCAACTCTTGCCGGCGTCAGTGTCGGTGCCATCTTTTTGTTTTTGAGCGATGTCATTATTCCAATTGAAAGCATGCCTGATTGGCTGGCGAGTATTGCAGAATTCAATCCTTTTGTGGTTGGCAGTTCTGCATTGAGGCGTGCTCTTCTTTTCAAGTCTTCTTTCATTAACCTGCTGCCTGAAATTTTGGTTCTTGCTGGCTATATAGCAGCAATAGCGCTTATTGCTGTTGGCTTGTTTATGGCTACCAAAAAGCACGCTCTTGACCGCCTGACGAAGAGCTTTTCTCCTGTTTTGAAATACGTCAGGCGTCCTCCAAAAACTATTTAAAGCACTGTATTCGTGGCTGACTTATGCGCTTTTTTAACACTTTGACGCGGAAGAAGGAGGATTTCTCTCCTGTCATTGCCGGCAAAGTCCGTATGTACACTTGCGGTCCTACCGTTTACGATTTCGCTCATATTGGCAACTTCCGCACTTATGTTTTCGAGGACCTTTTGCGCAGGTGGCTGAAGTATCGCGGTTACAAGGTTACTCAGGTGATGAACCTTACGGATGTCGATGATAAGACCATTAAGAACAGCCAGCTTGCCAAGATGTCTTTGAAAGCATTTACTGAAAAATATTCAAAGGCTTTTTTTGAGGACCTTGACACTCTTAACATAGAGCGCGCAGAGGTTTATCCTAAGGCAACAGAGCATATTCCTGAGATGGTTGTTATGATTAATTGCCTTCTTGAAAAAGGGCTTGCATACAAGACAGATGATGGAATTTATTATCCTATTTCAAAATTCAAGAATTACGGCAAGCTTGCCCACATTAAGGTTTCCAAGCTGAAAGCAGGAGCTTCTGGGCGCGTTCTTGCTGATGAGTATGAGAAAGAAAACGTGGCAGACTTCGCATTATGGAAGATATGGGATGATAAGGACGGCGATGTCTTTTGGGAGACTGAGCTTGGCAAGGGCAGGCCTGGCTGGCATATTGAGTGCAGTGCAATGAGTGCAAAGCATTTGAGCGAGGCTTTCAAGAACAGCAGTTTCCATCCTGAAAAATTTGTTACTCTTGACATTCACACTGGCGGTGTTGACAATATTTTCCCCCATCATCAGGACGAGATTGCTCAAACAGAGGGTTGCGTTGGAAAGCCTTTTGTCAATTACTGGCTTCATTCCGAGCATCTATTAGTGGATAACAAGAAAATGTCAAAATCCTTGGGCAATTTCTATACTTTGCGTGATTTGCTGGCAAAGGGCTACCATCCTTCGGCTGTTCGTCATGCCTTGCTTTCTTCTCATTATCGTCAAAAAGTTAATTTTACCTTGCAGGCATTGGATGCTTCTGCAGCTGCTGTTCAGCGCTTGAACGATTTTATCTTGCGTCTTAATGAAGCTCACGGCGAGAAGAGCAATCCTTCTATTCCTGTTCTTATTAACAATGCCGAGGCAAAGTTTGAAGAGGCAATGGATGATGACTTGGAAATCAGCCCTGCTCTTGCAGCAGTTTTTGATTTTATTTCTGACATCAACAAGCTCGAAATTCATACGCTGGCCAAATCTGACGCTAAAAAAGTGCTGGGCTTTATGGAAAAAGTTGATTCTGTGCTCGGTCTTATTCAGAAAGAGGAAAAATTACCTGCCGACTTGAAAAAATTGTTTGATGAGCGTGAGCGCGCTCGTGAGGTAAAGAATTGGGCGCGTTCTGATGAATTGCGCGATGAGTTGTTGAAGAAAGGCATTTCTGTTGAGGATACTTCGCATGGAACTAGGTGGAAAAGAATTCTTTAGTAAGCGGTATGAGCAGTTGGGCGGTAAAATTGTAGATATTTTTCTGCCGAAAACAATTCGCTTGAATACTTTGCGTGCTTCCGCTAAGGAAATCATTGCAAGATTGGAAAAAATAGGGGTTAAGCTTGAAAAAATCCCATTCACCACTCACGGCTTTGTTGCTCAAAGCAGTTTTTCTTTGGGCGCAATTGCAGAATACTTGCTTGGTTATTATTACTTGCAGGAAGCTGCTGCTCAATTGCCTGTTTCTGTTCTGAACCCAAAGCCCGATGACATTATTCTTGATTGTTGTGCTGCTCCTGGCGGAAAGACTGCCCAGCTTGCCCAATTGATGAAAAATCAGGGTGTTATTGTTGCTTTTGAGCAGAAGGAGCATCGTATTCCTTCTTTGTTGATGAATATTGAGCGTATGGGTGTTGAGAATGCTGTTGTGTTCAAGGGCGATGCTGCGTATGCAAAAAATCTTGGCGTTCAGTTTGATAAAATTATTCTCGATGCTCCTTGCGCTGGCAATTTTGTTACTGACCCTGTCTGGTTTGAAAAGCGTGACATGACTGGCATTGAGCGCAGCAGCGCTATTCAAAAGCGTTTGTTAAAGTCTGCTGTTGAAGTTCTTGCTCCAAACGGAGTTCTTGTCTACAGCACTTGTAGTCTTGAGCCTGAGGAGAACGAGCTTAATATGCAGTGGGCTATTGATAATCTTCCTGTGCGTTTGGAAAATGTCAGTCTTCCGATAGGCGACCCTGGCCTTACAAATGTCTTTGGCAAGAAGCTTTCGCCTGATATTGCAAAGTGTAAGCGTTTTTGGCCTCATAAGACTAATACAGAGGGTTTTTTCATTGCTAAGCTGGTGAAATTATGAATGTAAAGGAATTTTTGTCTCAATTCGGCATTCACAATGTGCCAGATTGTAAGTTAATTGGCCGTTCTTATTTTGAAATTCCTAAGAAGCTGGAGAAATTTGCATCAAAGCGCCCGTCTTACATTGGCAAATGCATTGCTCACGTGCGCGGTCCTGTGCTTATTCCCAGTATTGACTTTTTGCAGTATGTCGGCAAGCATTGCAAAAAGAAAGTTGTCGTGAACAAGGATGGTGCTTGGCTGTTCATCTGTGGCCGTGATGTCTTTAGCAAGAGTGTTGTCTCAACTGTTGGCAGTCCTGTTCCTGACGATTTTGTTGTTGTTATGAATGAATACGATGATGCGCTCGGCTATGGCAAATTTACTTCTGATAAGATTATTGTAAAGCGCTTGTTTGACATTGGAGACCTTCTTCGTCGCGAGCGTAAAAGCAGGAAAGTGAAAGCTTTTTAAATTCGTTTATTTGTTCGTCGTCGTATGGACCGTTATGACCCTAAAGCAGAAGAGCTGAAGTTGCTTGAGTTTTGGGAAAAAGAGGGTATTTTTGCCTTTGACCCGGATTCTAAGAGTGAAGTCTATAGTATAGACACTCCTCCGCCTACTGTTTCTGGCAAAATGCATATTGGCCACGCTTTCAGCTATACTCAGCAGGACATTGTTGCGCGCTATAAGCGTTTGAGGGGATTTAACGTCTTTTATCCTTTTGGCACTGATGATAATGGTCTTCCTACTGAGCGTCTTGTTGAAAAATTAAAAAAGGTCAAGGGCGCGAAGATGGAGCGTCACGCTTTCATCAAATTGTGTCAGGAAACTCTTGCTGAAATCCGCCCGGCTTTTGTTGGTGATTGGAAGCGTATTGGTATGAGTTGTGATTTCAAGTTGTGCTATAGTACTATCGATGACAAGTGCAGGAAAATCTCGCAATGGTCTTTTTTGGACTTGCAGAAGCAGGGCCGTGTTTATCGTAAGAATGCTCCTTCATTGTGGTGTCCGTTGTGCGGTACTGCTATTTCTCAGGTTGAGTGTCAGGATGTAGAAAAAGCCAGCACTTTCAATGATATTGTCTTTAAGGTAGATGGAAAGGACGTTGTCATCGCAACTACTCGTCCTGAGCTTTTGCCTGCTTGTGTTGCAGTGTTTGCTCATCCTACTGATGAGCGTTATAAGAAATTGTTTGGCAGGAAGGCAGTTACTCCTTTGTTTAATGCTTCTGTTCAAATTTTGGCTGATGAGCGTGTTGACCCTGCCAAGGGCACTGGTATTGTGATGTGTTGTACTTTTGGCGACCAGACTGATATTGAGTGGTATCTTGCTTTCAAGCTTGAATTGAAAACCGCTATTAATTCAAAGGGTTTGATGACTGCTTTGGCTGGCAAGTATGAGGGCTTGAAAGTTCACGATGCGCGTAAGGCTATTATTGCTGATTTGAAGTCTGCCGGCTTGTTGAGGAAAGAGCAGCCGATTACTCACGCTGTTAAGGTGCACGAGCGTTGCGGCACTGAGATTGAAATCATCCAAAGCTTGCAGTGGTTTATCCAGTATCTTGATTTGCGTGAGAAGATGCTTGAGTGGGGTGCTTCTTTGAAATGGCATCCTGATTTTATGCGTCATCGTTATGATAATTGGGTGCGTGGCTTGCAGTGGGACTGGCTTATTTCAAGGCAGCGCTTTTTCGGTGTTCCTTTCCCTGTTTGGTATTGCAAGAAGTGTGACGCTCCAATTTTTGCCGAGTCAAAACAATTGCCTGTTGACCCGTTGATCAGTCCTCCGCCTGTTTCCAAGTGTCCTTCTTGTAATAGTTCTGATTTTGTTCCTGAGAAGGACGTTCTTGATACTTGGGCTACTTCCAGTATGACTCCTCAGTTGGCTGTTCAATTGTTGCCTGAGAAGTATTGGAAGAAGTTGTTCCCTATGAGTTTGCGTCCTCAGGCTCACGAGATTATTTCTTTCTGGTTGTTTAACACTCTTGTCAAGAGCCAGCTTCATTATAAGCAGAATCCGTGGAAGGATGTTGTTATTTCCGGTTATGTTATGGACCCTCACGGTGAGAAAATGTCCAAGAGCAAGGGTAATGTTGTTGAGCCTCAGACTGTTCTTTCCAAGCACAGTGCTGATGCTTTGCGTTATTGGGCTGGTAGCGCCAAGCTTGGCGAGGATATTGCTTATCAGGAGAAGGAGCTTGTTGCTGGCGATAAGTTTGTTACAAAGTTGTGGAATGCTTCCAAGTTTGTTTCTATGCACTTGAAGGATTATGATTTCAAGGGCAAATCTACTGAAATTATTGACGAGTGGATTTTGTCCCGTCTTGCGAAAACTATTGATGAGGCAACTTCTGCTTTTGATGTTTACGAGTACAGCCGTGCTAAAAAATCAATTGAGCAGTTCTTCTGGGCTGATTTTTGTGATTATTATTTGGAGCTTGTAAAGTTAAGATTGTACGAGCCGAAGTCTCCTGGGCAGAAGATTAGTGCTCAATCTGCCTTGTACACTTGCCTTTCTGCAATTGTTCGTTTGATGGCTCCTTTCACCCCTTTCATTACTGAAGAAGTCTACCAATTATTCTTGAAAGACCGTGAAAAGCATCCGAGTGTTCACGTGAGCAAATGGCCTTCAGCTTTGCATCAGAATGAGTCTGCTGAAAAGGTTGGTAATGTTGTAACTCTTGTTCTTGCTGCTGTCAGGAAGAAGAAATCAGAGGCAAAGGTCTCAATTAAGGCTCCTGTGAAGCGTCTTGTTATTGAGACGGATGTTAGTTTGGATGCTGCCTTGTCAGACTTGCAGTCTACTGCTTGTGCTGAAAAGGTTGAGTTTGGCAAGGGCGCAGAAGAGCTCGCTCCTAATCTGAAAGTTACGATAGAACTTTAATCTAATTTTGCTGTAAATCCTTTGATTTTCTTTTCCATGTCGTAATAGCTTAGTTTTGACATTTTTCCTGAGCGTATTCTTTCTCTTGCTTGTGCGAGGAATTTTGTCATTTTTTCCTGCAGTACGTCTTGTTCTTGCTTGTATCTCAATAGCACAACATCTGCTAATGGGTGGTCTTCCAGCGTGTTTTGCTTGTGTGCTTCTTTTAGTTTTGTTCTTATTTCCTGCATCCATTCTTCAACGTGCTTTGCAGGTTCTGTTATTGTTATCTGTTTCATCAGTCCTTTGTCTGTCCCGTCATTAAATAGTATCCTTACCTGGACTTGGTCTAATTGAGAATAATAGTCCATAATTTCTATTTTTTTGAATGCCACGTCCACTGTTTTCATTTTAAATTTTCTTCATTGTGCTGATTTATAAATATTGCTGTATGGAAAAGATTATTAACACGTCTCCTTGTCAAAAATCGTATGTGGGTTCATAAGTATAAGCCTAAGCTTGCT
>DATDPK010000051.1:0-2273 GCA_035292785.1 Candidatus Nanoarchaeia archaeon | reverse complement strand
CTGCTAGTCGCCTGAGCTAAATACGAATAAAACGGTATGTTGATGAATGCCAGGGGATCTCCAAATGCCAAGGCATTCCACAAAAGCCAGAAGGCTATACCTGCAAATGATGCTAAAACACATAGAAGATTTATCAAATTAACTCTGATATTCTCTGTCCTTGTTTTAGAGGCTGCAAGAACTGCGAGAGCTATGGGCAGGAACCAGCCCTCATATCTTGTCAGAGTTGCTAGTATAGTAAGAACTACTGCAATGTAGAGATTTTTCGAAGTTTTATTCTCATGCCAAGCGTATGCGTAATAGGCGGAAGATATTGCAAAGAACAGGAAGAGCGATTCCTGCATAGGAACTATTCCCATGTAGATTACGCTTGGATTCAGCGCAAAGATCAGCCCAGTCAGAATTGCGATTTTCTCCGACTTGAACCAATTGTAAGCCATCCTTGTAATGTAGAACGATGCAAGTGTCAGAGATGGTAAATTGATTACAGTTCCAGCCAGGCCGCTTGTAAAAAGAAAATCATTTAGTGCTGCAGGAATTAAAACAACATGCAGTAAAGGAAGCCATACTGTTCCGAGCTGAGAAATCCCGGGATTTTGCCAGTCTACAAGCTTCCTTCCAGCAACCAGATGAGAAATCGAATCGCCGTAGTAAAGCAGCGAATATTTGTCAGACGAATAGAGATAGAAAGCCGATGCGATACCCACTAGTACAACAGCTGCAGGAACAAGAAGCTCGAACTTTCTGATAGTTAAGGCCAAGCAATCCTGCTTGGGTAAGGTGGTCTATTTGTGATCATCGCTGGTAGACCTTTTTTACGAATACGGTTTCAAAACCTCTCTTTTCGTAAAATGATTTCACGTTATCGATTTCAAGGTTCTGCAGGCACAGCAAATCACTTTGTTTTCTTGCATCTCTTATCGCTATTTCTAGCATTTGAGAGGCTATCCCTCTTCCCCTGAACTTTGGAACTGTACCAATGCAATAGAATCCTGCAGTATTTGCCTCGATATATGTTAAAGACGTACCTACAGGTTCTCCTCCAACCCTTGCAGTGTAAAGAATACAATCCTTGTTTTCCAAACATTTTTTTGCCCTTTTGCTGACCTCAATTTTGAAACTTTCACCAATGTCAAAGGATTTCATGTATGCGAGTATCCAGACTGCAATGTTCTCTTCATCTGCAATAGAAACTTCAGCAATTTTGTCTGGAAAGGGGACAGATTTTTTGAGCTTCATTATGTTGAAACTGGTCTCATGCTTGAAACTTTTTTTCAGCAGATCTTGCTCGAGTTTCCTGTGATGTTCTGCTATGAAGAATGTAGGGTTGATCTTTGCCTTTTGAAAGTATGTTAGAGCCTCGTCCACAAGTCCATTGTAATCTTGTTTTGAATAGCTTGCAGAAACCCTGTTGAACAATAGATCGTCTGGGAAATTTCCATTCAAAAAGAGCTTTGCTGAATCAAGATCGAGTGCTTTGCTCCACAGAGAGAAGAAGCCCTGCTCATTGTTCTCCATATTATTGATTTCTTGGCTAGAAACTTTCATGCCGAAATTCCAAATATCTCTAACATTTTGCCGAAAACCCTCGTTGCCGTTGAATTGGACTGCGCATCAAAAGAATCGGATTTTTCATTTATCATTTTTGCAAGGGATATCATTGATTGAATGGCTTTAGGTGTATTAACGTTATCGTTCATGTTTTTGTAGAACCTTTTCTCCATAACACTAATATTGTTCATAAGATTCTTGGAGCCTCTGCTTTTTCTCTGCAGAGCAGCCCAAGCTTTCGATATTAATTCTGCATCTTTAGCAGCCTTCTTCAAAGCCCGTTCGCTAAAGTCTATTTCCTGTCTGTAATGAGTTGAAAGAGAGAATAATCTGATTGCATTTGCACTGTATTTTTTCAGAATGTCTTTTACCAGAATATAATTGCCGAGGGATTTTGACATCTTTTTCCCTCTAATTTTCAGCAAACCAGTATGAACCCAATATCTGACGTAAGGCTTCTTCCCAGTCAGCACTTCCGCCTGCGCTATTTCAGCTTCGTGATGAGGAAAGACAAGTTCAACGCCCCCTCCATGAATGTCGTATTGCTGCCCAAGGTTGCTGATCGCTATTGCCGTATCTTCTATGTGCCATCCGGGCCTTCCTTTGCCGAACGGGCTCTCCCAATACGGATGCTCCTCAAATTTCTTCCATAGCAGAAAGTCGGTCTGGCTCCTTTTTTCTGGCGAGGGTTCTATCATCCTCAGCTTCAGCTCCAAAGGAGA
>DATDPK010000050.1:0-21969 GCA_035292785.1 Candidatus Nanoarchaeia archaeon | reverse complement strand
GTGCTTGACGGCATTGCTTATTGCATTGCTGGAAACATTGCACCGCCACCAGAATTGGAAATAGTAAGGGCACGGTACACCGCAGTGTTCCTGCTTGACCCGCTTGGCAAATATGCACGGGATGCGGAAAGAAAAGAAGATGCTGGACACGCACGAAGAATACACGCGGCAATTGAAACAGTATACACGCGCTCAGGAATACCGCTCGTAAGAGTGCCAGTATTGCCTCCGGCAGAAAGACCTCAATACATACTTGAACACGTGCGAAGAATACAATAACCAGATAATATTTTTAAAGGACATTAAAGCTCGTTCTTGCCAAGGGGCTGTGGTCCAATGGTAAGATACAAGGTTCGGGACCTTGTGACCGGAGTTCGATCCTCCGCAGCCCCATTTGTATTCTTGCGACTAATAAAACTTAAATATGAAAATGAATTAATTAAACAAATGCTTAAAGCAGCAGTAGCAAAAGAATTTGAACAACTAAAAAGAAAACTCACAGGAAAAACAGGACAACAAGTTCTTACGGTGAGCCAAGGAGAACGCTGTCCACAAATGTGCCACGGATTCGGAGGATGTTCGACAACTTTTCCACCATATATTGAAACAACACTAAATCTTGGCATAATCACGGCAGAATTGGCAGACGACCCTGAAAAAGTAACAATACCAACTGAAAAGCGCGCAGAGAAAGGCCCTTACTACGAACCAAAATGGGAACTAAAAGAAGGACCAATAAACGTTTCCTGGGATCTGGCTAATCTTGGCAAAATTTTGGAAAGAAGACATCACCCAGACACAAGCCACCGTTTCAAACACGGATTCAACATCTACACAGGAGAAGAAGTTGCAGAATACTTCAGAAGAGACGGAAACACGACAGAAGAATATGAAAGCGCAGAAAGATGGAACAGAAGAATAAAACCAGATATGTCGTATGCCCAAGCACTGAGATTACTAGGACAACCGGTTCCTGATGAATTCAAAACAAGACAGGAATTGGAAGAAGAAAAAAGACCGGAAATTGAAAGAATAATAAACGCATTAGTGCGCGAAAATGATTTTGAAGCCAATTTACGAAAAGCATTTGAACTGGGATTGCACAGAACACCACGAACAGGTACTCTGCGGCGCGGAATAACTGTAGACATTCCAGAATACATTCTTGGGCTTTGTGAACGATACAAAATTGAAGTGCCAAAATAAGACGATAAGTTTATAAGAGACTGGTTTTCTGACGAGAATATGGGGGAAGCAGTATCTTGGGAACGGTTCAACCAAGCATTTGGAAGAGTACTTAGATTTCTCGGATATGCGCCACTGGGCACGGCTATTGGAAGAGACAAAGTTTCAGCATATCTAATTTGGTGCAGCCGCGCAGTACCAGAACTGTACTTCAGCAATGACTTAGCCAAAAAAATGCGCTCTTTGGTCAGAACAGCAACAAACGAAATAGAAAGGCCCCACAGAAGATTTCTAAATGACTTGTTCAGAGAAGGACAGGAAGCAGTTATTCAAGCGTCCAAGAGCAAACGAACACTTGCAGAACGCTTAAAAGAATACGAGTTTACAACAAACCCGTCAGAAGGATGCAGGATATACCAAGCGGCAAGAAACCTGCCGCGAAGATACGCTTCCGGCAGAGTAGTATACAGCAGACGCTAACACGAAAACTATTTAAAGTTCTATAGTAAAAATACATAAAAAGAGATGAAACTAACAATAGACACAAAAACAGATTCTAAAGATGAAATACGCAAAGCCATCAAACTATTAATGGGATTAGTCAGCGGGCACGAAGTGTACACAAACGAAGCGCCTGCGGAAAAACCAGCATCCCAGCCAAACATATTCGACTCACCAAGCCCGGCAGTTTCAAACCTGATGAGCATGTTTGACAGCGTTCCAACACCAGAACAACCGCAGGAAGAAAAGAAAGACGACGACATACCACAAATAGAGTTCTACTAACATGGCAAAAATAGACCAAATAGCACGAGATGTACAAGTACTAAAAGAAAGACTAGTAGAAAAAATTCCAGGACACTTTGACATAAAGCACGTCATCGTTGCATTCTTCGGCGCACTATTCTTCGGATTCACATTCGTGCTAAAAGGACTGCTTTTACAAGTCGGACTAGCCCTGGAAACCTGGGATTTAGTCCTGATGACAATAGCAACCTGGCTCATCCTGACAGCAGAAATCTACTTTGTAGGATATGCACGAGTACCACACAACGAGCGCAAACAAAGACCATTCGGACAATTCTGGGCAAAACGCATAACAACATACTACTTCATCGCATTATTCACAGCATTCCTTCTTCTTTACCTATACGGAATGGCTGAAATGGCAGGAACACTAGACAATGTCCTCAAACTTGTAGTTGTAATAAGCTTTCCAGCAGCAATAGGAGCAGCAGTTTCTGACCTATTGGGTAAATACTAGAAATACATAAAAACAAGTCCAATTCTTAGCAAGATATGAAAGGGGTTTTCATAGCAATAGAAGGAATAGACGGCTGCGGCAAAGGGACAGTAATCAACAGACTCGGAGTAGAACTTTACACGCTGGACAAGAATAATCACGTTTTCTTAACAAGAGAGCCATACAGATACGCACACGTAACAAAACTTCTAACAGAAAAAGACGCAACAAAAAGAGGAGATGAAGCGCTCAAGCTATTTGTTGATGACAGAGTGGAACACTGCAAAATAGTCAGGCAATTAGTTGAATCAGGCATCATAGTAGTATCAGACAGATACAAACACTCAACATACGCATACCAAATGGCGCAAGGAGTGCCGTTTGAAAAAATACACCAACTGCACACAGGATTAATAGTTCCAGACTTAACCATAATTGTGGACATAACAGCAGAAGAAGCAATCAAAAGAATGGCAGCAGAAAAAAGAAAACAAAACAGCTTTGAACAGCAAGAATTCCTTGACAAAGTCAGGGCAAACTACAGAAGATTAAGAGAACTGCTCGGAGAAAACATTGTCTACGTGGACGGAATGAGAGACAGGGAAAGCGTATATGCAGACGTGAGAAAAGCAGTTCTGCAGGCGATACAAGCCAAGTAACATTTATAAACAAAAAGACAGCGTCATTCTATATGCCTTACAAATTTATCGAAGACGTTGCAATAGCAGACATTGCATTCGAGGCAACAGGCAAAGACTTGGCAGAATTATTTCAAAGCGCAGCACAAGCAGTAATAGAAAGCATGGCAAACACGAAAACAGTAAAGCCGGCAGTCAAAAAAGAAATAGAGAAAAAAGCAAAAGACATAGAAACACTATTGTTCGAGTTTTTGGAAGAAATAGTTTATTTGAAAGACAAAGACGCAATGGTATTCCACGACGTAAAAGTAAAAGTCAATGATAAAGAAATAACATTAAAAGCAACATTAACAGGAGACGAAATAAAACCAACAGAACAAGAACTGCACCAAGACGTCAAAGCAATCACAATGCACCAATACAAAGTAGAGAAGAACAAAGAATGGAAAGCAAGAGTGGTACTCGACATATGACAGAAATGCCAAAACTGGAAAGAAAAGGAGAAGTAATCTGGGACATACCAACAAGCTACAAAAAAGGAATGAGAGTTCCTGCCAGAATCTACGCAAGCGAAAAACTGCTGAAAGAAATGGATATGACGGTTTACGACCAGCTGACAAACGTTGCCTGTCTGCCAGGAATACAGAATCACGCACTCTGCATGCCGGATGCACACTCAGGATACGGATTCCCAATAGGAGGAGTGGCTGCATTTGACCCGAATACAGGCGTAATCTCTCCAGGAGGAATAGGATTTGACATCAACTGCGGAATGAGGTTGATTACGACAAACTTAACACTAAAAGAATTACAGCCAAAACTACGCCCACTGGTAGATTTACTATTCCAACAAGTACCGGCAGGAGTAGGATGCAAAGGATTCGTCAAGATGACACCACAAGAATTCAAAAAAGTAATGCAAAACGGAGCAAAATGGTGCATTGAAAACGGATACGGCTGGGACGAAGACCTTGAAAGAATGGAAGACTACGGATGCATAGAACACGCAGAACCAAGCAAAGTATCAGACAAGGCAACAAGCAGAGGAATAAACCAGTTAGGAACACTCGGCTCTGGCAATCATTACTTAGAAATACAGCAGGCAGCGCAAATATTTGACAAAAAAACAGCAGAAAAACTCGGAATATTCAGCGAAGACCAAATATGCGTAATGGTACACTGCGGAAGCAGAGGATTCGGACACCAGGTAGCAACAGACTATTTGAAAATATTCACTGCAGTAATGCAGAAGTATGACATCTCCGTTCCAGATAGAGAATTAGCCTGCGCGCCATTCACATCAAACGAAGGACAAGACTATTATCACGCAATGGCGTGCGCTGCAAACGCGGCATTTGCAAACAGACAAGTCATACTGCACAGAATAAGAGAATGCTTCCACAAAATATTCGAAAAAACGCCGGAACAAATGGAAATGCACCTTGTATATGACGTAGCGCATAATATTGCAAAGGTTGAGGAGCACAAATTAAACGGAAAAATGAAGAAATTAGTAGTGCACAGAAAAGGAGCAACAAGATGCTTCGGACCAAGCAGGCCAGAATTAGCGCCAATGTTCAGGAAAATAGGACAGCCGGTCATAGTAGGCGGAAGCATGGAAACAGGAAGCTATTTGCTAATGGGAACAGACAAAGCACTCGAAGAAACATTCGGAAGCACAGCACACGGCTCAGGAAGAACAATGAGCAGGACAAGAGCAAGAAAAGAAGTAAAAGGAGAAGCATTACAAAAATCAATGGAGAAAAGAGGAATCTATGTACGAACAGTATCATACTCAGGATTAGCAGAAGAAGCAGGATTTGCATACAAACCAATTTCTGAAGTAGTAGACGTAATGGACGTTGCAGGAATAAGCAAAAAACTGGTAGCGTTCAAGCCCTGGGGAAATGTGAAGGGCTAGCGGAAGAAACCTAACAACATATTAGAAATAATCAAGGCAATAAAGAAAATACTTGTGAAAGCCCAGATTTTCAAAGCAACAGGCTTCTTGAAAAATTTGAAACAAACAAGCTGGAACATCCTGCCGCCATCCAAAGGACCAATCGGCAAAAGATTAAACAAGCCTATTCCAATATTCAGCATAAACAGCCAGAAAATCAGGCCGGCAAACCATTTCAAAAATTTGGGAAGCAAAACACCATACTTTGCAACAAAACTTTCTTTTGGCTCAACAAAAGGCTTGACATTAACGCCTAAAAAGGCCAAAGAAGCATTCTTAGGATTCTCGCCAAGAGTTACTGAAATTGACTTATCCAATGTCTTAACAGAAACTTGAGCGCCAGGGATGGAAGAGTTCAAAACAGAAGACAAGTTGTGCGGAGATACAACAATTTGCCCATCAACCTGAGTAATAACATCGCCTTCAGCAAGACCGGCCAAGCCAGCAGGACCATCTGCTGAAACAGAAACCAGTTCAACACCCTTCTCATCAAAAGCAGAAGAAAGAACAGGAGAAAAAACTGCGAACAACAAAAGCATAAAAGCGGCGAAGACTAAATTAGATATTGGGCCTGCAGAGAAAACACTCAACTGCTTAAGATTCCTCTTTTTCTGCAGAACCTTTTCATCAGGCTCAACAAAAGCAGCAGGAATAATCGGAAGCAACAGGCAAAGAAAAGCAAAACCACTGCTTTTCACAGGAATCTTATGAACTTTTGCCAAAACACCGTGAGAAAACTCGTGAACAAGAGCAAGCAGGAAAATACTGATTATCCAGTACAAGAAAGGAACAAAAAACACACCCTTTGCCTCAATAGGAAGCACTGGTTGAATTCCAGGAATGCCTTCCGGCTTAAGGAAAACTTCAATACTGCTGAAAATCAATTGAACTGAGATTAAAACCATACCAACAAATCCAAGAATAACACCAGCATAGCCAGCCCAGGACAGAAAACGAGGAAACTTTTTCGCCCAATACTCCATTGAACGAACGCCAAACTTGGAACGAAACAAGACAACGTATAAAATCGGGAAAAGCATCTTTTGAAACTCAACCTGCTTTCTCTTACGCCACAGGAACAAAGCCAACAGAAGTACAAAAATAATCGCTGCAACAGAATCAACATTCATGAAAACTACTTCTTACGCTTCGGTTTAAAAGCCTTTCCAGCACAAGACCGGCACTTAACAGCGCCCTCAGCAATCTTCCTGCTTGGAGCACGGACAACAGCCTTGCAATTCCTGCAAACAAACTTATTACGGAACATTCTTGCATCAGCTTCAGGGAACTTCACCATTATTCAGCACCTCCCTTCAACTGCTTCATAACCCTCTGGCCCAAAATAACCCAATAAAGAACCTTGCAATTAGGAACAACAGTGGCCTTCAATTCCTCAGGAATCTTAAGGTCAAAAGTCTCATAATTCTCCTCATCCATAACATTAGCAACATCACCTGAGACACTAAGAATTTGGGCAGTCTTCTTCTCAATAATAGGAACTTCAACGTTATCGTGAGCAGGCATAACTATCTCGCGCTTCTTTTCATCCAAAATACCAACAGCAACCATCCTGACCTTAGCGTGGCCGTGCTTGCCTGATTTTGAGGTTTCAGCGCTGACAACCTTGCAGGCAGCGCCATCAATAAGTATGTAGCTGCCTTCCTTAAGAGTGCCCGCACCAACTACTTTCGTACTCATATATAAGACGAGAAAGAGGGGTATTTAAAAGCTTTACGGTAATAAAAAAAGAAGAAAAATTAACGCACGTTCAGGTTCTTTTGAATCAGCTTAGTCTCGCCGTTGAAAGAGACAAGCCCAACAAACCTCTGCTGACCCTTCACATTGCCCTGAGACACACCCTTGGTGTTAACCCAGCGACCAAGAGTGGGGTCGTAAGTAAAGCGATTTGAAGCCTGCACGTTTGGAACATCCTCGGTGCCGTACAACTCGAAACTGCCATCATTGTATATTACGACCAAGAAGATCGTTGGCCTGTAAGCATTTGTAATCGGAGGACTGCCAGCAGTCTTTTGGGAAACCTGAACACGATACTCCAAAGGAGTATTCGGGTTAACACTGCCGCCAACATCCCTCGCACCATAAGCAAGAATCTCTAAGCCAACAGCACCAAGAGAAGGAGTCACGTCCTGCAATGTTGCTGCGCCTGTAAAGGCAGAACGATATTGCAGTCTATTAGCACCAATGTTCTTGTACACATAAGCATTAGCAACAGAAACACACAACAAGAGCGTTAATAGAATTACAAACAGTTTTTTCATCAACATCACCTCTCTAAGCTTGTGATAATTGCTTGATTTAAAAAGTTATCTTAGAAAAAGAAAAAATTATGCGGACAAATAACCGCGCATATAGGCAGCGTCTGCGCCGTTCAAGTCGTCATCTTCTTCAAAATAATCAATTGAGCCATCGTCATAAAGGTCTACCATTTTCGCAGCCTCAGTTCTCTGATGCAGGCCTGCTTTGTCAAAGCCTTCATCTGCTCAAAAAAAAGTTCTTGTATGTTCTCCATGTCCATCACCTCGTTTTAAGAAGTATTGCCAAAAACAGTTTAAATACGCCACGAACGAGGTTGTCCAGTGTCCAGTGCTATGCTGCTGCCTGGCGCAAATGCTCCAAAGAATGATGCCTGGAAACAATCATAATCAATGGTTCCCTAACAATAGATTCCCTAAGATCCTCGCCCTGGGCAACCTGCCTGAGATGAGGAATGGCGCCAATAACCTTATTGCGCCCTCTCAAAGCAACAAGCTCCTGATCAAGAAGAACATTGCAGGCAGTGGAAGGCTCACAAAGCGTTTTCTGCTGGTCAATTATTCCTGCCAGCTCCTCCAAAGTTTTTGCGAAAGTTCTAAACCAATCACGGACAATCTTTCTCCCGCCCAGCGCCTCCTCAACAGCAAGACGATGGCGCATGACAACAAACTTATCCAGAAGAGCCTGCGCCAAAGCAACCTTATGTTCCTGCAAAATTTCAAACGCAGTCATTCTTTACCTATCAAATCAGCAGTGCAAGCACCAATAACCGCACTCAAAGTAAGTGTTGCAACCTGCTTGTAAGTGGGCCAGAACTCATTCAAAAACTGGGGATTGAAAAGCCAAAGAGTAAGCATTGCGGTTATAACCGAGACAATATACAAAACAGTCAACCTCACAGGAAGAAAATACATAAGCTTCGGGTCTTTTATTTTTCTGTAGCCAGTCACGTACATAAAAACGCCACCTAATGCAAAAGAAATCGGAAAAAGCAAAGTTGCGCGAAAGAGGTCTATCTCAGCAGCAACCTTAACACTGTAAACAAAAGTGTAATGGGCAGCAACACCAATAAAAGCACCAACACTGCCCTTGGCAATATCCCTGTACGTCAATTTTCTCAAAGGATGCTCACCAACCTCGCTGATAATCTCCTTCTCAAAAGCCTCCAACTCTTTCAGTTCCTTCAGCTCTTCCTTTTCCTCGCGCTCAACAAGAGCTTCCTTCTTTTCGACCTTTACCTCTTTTGAAAGAAGCCTCTTTTGAGCTTCCATAAGCCTGTCAAGCTTATTGCTAACTTCTGCTAAAGTCACCCTTTTTGGCATACAAAGAAAACTGATAGCTGGATATATAAAGGTTTTCTCAGCTAAAACTCATCCAAAGACTTGTTCTTCTCAGAAACAATAGTAGTAGTTCCTTCTTTTCCACCAACAACCTTCTTGGTATCAACAAAACCGCCCTGCGCAAGCTTTTCAACTCTCCTCTGAAAAGTCTTGTAATTCGCATTGCCACCCTTGTCCTGATACAACTTGAACAAATCACCAATCTTCCCCTCAGACTGGCTCTTAACCAGCTCAAGAATAATTTTAGAATCATCATTTAATTCATCTTTAGGTTTAATGCTGAAATCACGAATCTTGGACAAAGCAAAATTGGCGTGGTCAAGTGTTACCTTACGTGAGCTTTTGTCCTCTGCAGAAAGACCGGCCTCGCGCAACAAGTGAAGGCCAAGCCTGATATCAGCAGAAGCAACAGTCTTATCCACAACAAGACTGAACGCCTCATCATCCCAGCAATCGCGGAAAGCAAAATCCAAACGCTTCTTCAAAATACCCTTGATTTCATCCTTTGTGTAAGACTTGAAATCAATAGTTTCTGGCAAAAGCCTTGAACGGATGCGCTCATCAATAGTAGAATACCACTGCGGATGGTTGGTAACCATCAAAATAGTCTTTTTCAGAATATCAGTGAAAATACTGTACAAGAAATCAGCATCTTCCACTTTGTCAACTTCGTCAAAAGCAAAAACAGCAGACTTCTTGTTGACAATGTTCTGGATAATCTTGAACAAGTCTTCAGTATTCTTATTCTGGGTAAACTTGTAACCCAATTGCTCGCAAAGCTCAACGAAAATCTTGTAAGTAGTGTTCTTCTGCCAACAATTAACGTAAAGAACATAAACATCAGGAGCATTAACATCAGGATTATCTTCAAGTTCTTTCAAAATAAGCTTAACTGCAGCAGTCTTGCCAATACCAGGAGCGCCTGAGATGATGCAATTCCTGCCATTTCTTCCCTGCAATAACGGCTTAATACAATTAGCAATACCGTGATGCTGAGTTTCCCTATACGGCAAGTTCTTAGGCAACCACTCAGGGTCTAAAGACTCCTCATTCTTGAACAAAGAATCACCCACATTTAAATCCTTCAACCCCATATCACAAAACTTGGATTGCAGGTATAATAAATTTGTGGTGAACTATCGCAACCTTGCACCGCACCTTCTGCAGAAAAGGTCATAAGCGTGAACAGCAAAACGACAGCGAGGACAGTAAAAAGCCTGATGCTGAACAGTTGGTTTTGGCTTTTCCTCCCTTTCCCTGAAAACAAAAAAATAAACAAGCTTCGCGATGCCGATAATGATGAAAAACAAGCCAACCCAGCCAAACAAAGTAATGTCAAGATAAAGACTGAAAAAAGCAACAAACAAGCCAACACCGAGCCAAGCCCACCAAGGAATTTCAGCCATTTCCAATCTTCTTAAAGCCAGTGTATTTATGCAAGACTTTAGGAATGTCTATAGAACCGTCCTTGTTCTGGAAGTTTTCCAAAATAGCGACAAGAGCGCGGGAGGTTGCAACACAAGTGCTGTTCAAAGTATGCGCATAATGACGGCCATCCTTGTCCTGATAACGAATATTAGAACGAACCGCCTGATAAGAAATGCAATTTGAACACGAAACAACCTCCCTGAATGCATTCTGAACAGGATACCAAACTTCAACGTCATATTTTTTTGCAGCAATAATGCCCAAGTCGCCAGTGCAGACATCAACAACACGGAAATGCAAGCCAAGACTCTCAAAAAATTCTTCTGCATTCTTTAACAATTCCTCGTGCAAATGCCAAGAATCCTCCTTATTGCAAATAATGACCTGCTCAACCTTGTTAAACTGGTGAACACGGAAAATACCTTTTTGGTCCTTGCCGTGAGCACCTGCTTCCTTCCTGAAATTTGTTGAGTATCCAGCAAGCTTAATCGGCAATTTTTCAAGAACCTCATCAGCATACATTGCAACCAAAGGATGCTCAGAAGTGGCAATGGCATACAAGTCCTCGCCTTCAATCTTATACATAACATTCTCAAAATCCTCCAAACTTGTAACACCCTCATAATATTTTCTCGACATCATAAAAGGAGGAACAATTGGAGTATAACCGCGCTCTGCCAAAAAATCCAAAGCATAACGGGACAAAGCCATCTCAAGAATAACCAAATCACCTTTCAGGAAATACCACCTTGCGCCGGAAATCTTGGCAGCGCGCTCAAAATCAGCCCAATCATTTTTCTGCAACAAATCAACGTGGCTCAAAGGAGTGAATTTCAGTTCTGGCTTTTTTCCGAATGTTTTTATGACTTTATTTTCAGTATCGTCCTTTCCATAAGGCACACTCTCGTGAGTAAGATTAGGCAAGCCCAGCAAAGAAATACGCACCTTGTTTTGAAGTTCGGCAAGCTCTTTCTCAGCCTCAGCAATAACCTTAGGAATATCAGCAGCCTCCTTGATAAGCTTGGACGCATCCTTGCCGGATTTTTTCGCAGCATTAATCTCAGCAGAAACCTTGTTTCTCCTTGAACGCGCCTCGTCAATCTTAGCCTTCAAACGGCGCCACAACTCATCATTCTTCAAAACAGAATCAAGCAAAGCAAGAAGCTCAGGCTGCTGGCGCTTGCGCAAATTCTCACGCACAATATCCGGATATTCCCTAACATAATTAATGTCAAGCATCAAGCACCTGTAAACATGATTTTCTCATTATGGTCCAAAGCATTAATCAATACTTTGCCAAACTCATTAGATTTTTTAATCCTTACAACACCTTTCTGGCCCACAGCAACAGTTACAAGATATTCATTATTAACATAAATACCCACATCCTTGCCAGAATACTGGTCACCTAACAAAAATTCAACGTGCTTGCCGCTGCCAGACACACGATAAGGAATTTCTTTTCCAGCAGGAGCTTTTGACTGGGCGCCAAGCGCACGAATATCAAGACCTATGCCCAACTGCTGCTCTAATGCCTGAATATTTTTTCCTTCCCTGCCAATAATAGAAGGAATATACTTCTCAGGAACGTACACTATGGCTCTATCATCGCTGATTAATTCAACCTCAACATCCTCACTATACCTCTGGAAAATACGCTCAACCTGTTTAGCCGCAAGAGCTCTAACACCACGAGGCTTTTCCTCCTGAACTGGAACAACCACTGTTTCCTCACCATAAGAATAAATCTCGGCAACAGGCTTAGCTGTCTCGAAATCACTAATTACGACAGTCGGCCTTGCTAAATCTGCCTCAGTCATACCAGCAGGAACCTTAACAATCATCTTAATGCTCAACACCTGGTCAACCTTGCCGTGCTTGATGAAAACAACAGTATCAACAACGTGAGGAATGACTCCTAAATCTATTTTTCCAATAAAACGCTGAATGGCGTCCAAGGAATTAGTGCCGTGAACAACACCGACCATACCAACACCAGCCAAACGCATATCGGTGAACAATAGGAAATCTGGGACGTTTCTCATTTCGTCAAACAATGAATAGTCTGGACGTGATAATAATAAAACGTCGTGAACTTCTTCAGGAGAACTGCGGCTGTAAGAGAGCTGTGTGATTGTATCAGGCAAAACCAAATCTCTTGGAGCTTCAACAGTCTTAACGATTTTTCCCAATTCAGCATACTGCTCTGCCAAAGCCTGGGCAAAAGTTGACTTGCCCATACCAGGAGCGCCAGCGATAAGAATACCCTCTGCCTGTTTTGAAATACGCTCCCTCAACTTCTCAGACATCTCATAATCAGCAAGTTTTAATTTTCTAACAGGACGGACAGCAGTAATCTCCCAATTATCGCTGAAAGGAGGACGCAAAATAACAACACGGTACAATCCAAGCTGAACAATAGTAGAGCCTTCTCTCTGAATTTCAAGAAAACCATCAGTCCTGCAACCAGCTTCCTCGATAATCTCACGCGAAATGTCTTTTATTTCATCAGCAGTCATCAGCTTATCTTTAATAGGCACGAACTGCCAATTACCCGGAGTGCCCTTCTTTGCCATAGGAAGAACCCTATCCCTCAAATGAGCACTCATAGTAGTTTCATCAAAGAAAGCTTCAAGTTTTAACGGCTTAGGACAATATTCTTTCTGAGGCACGAAAATAACTTTGATACCTCTTGCCTCGCCAACCCTTGCTTGGACTTTGTCTGCGGTCAACAATGTGGCATCTTCATCCCAAGCAAGCTGGCGGATTAACGAGTCAATTTCACCAAGCTTGGCAAACTTAACCTCAGAAGCACCAGGACGCTTGCCTGCAAAACGCAAAGAAAGCATTTTCTTCACAGAAAGCTCGTGCAAACGCTTAACCTCATCCAAGCCAACATAACCAGAAGCCCTGCCAGAATTAGCCTGATGCTCTAATTCAGCAAGAACAGCCTCGTGAAGTATAAGTTCACCTACCTGAAGCTCGCCATTTGCTAATTGTTCGCTGACCAATCCCTGAATGATAACAGAGGTATCAGGAACAAGCTTTTCCACCACACTCTTTGGCATAATGAAAAAAGAAGAAAGGGGATTTATAAAGATGTCTGTTAAGAATGTCTCCACAAGTCATTAAAGAACTCTATATAACGGCTTGCTACATCCTCATGCTCAATAATAAATGTCAAAATTTTACTTGAAAAGTAGATAGTAGTTACAGAATCCTTTGTGATGACCAAATATGCCGGAGAAACAGACTTGGACCTTTTACTGAATGTTTGATTCCGGGCTTTGCTCTTCTTCCACCAGTCCTCATTCCAAGAAGGAGCATCAACATCACTAATAATCTTGCAGACAGCACCAGTCTTAAGCCTCCTCTTCTGCCAATCCCTCAAATAACCGCCCAAATTTTCTCCAATACTCTTAGGCGAACCAAGAATCAAAATCTCATCATTTTTCCCCAATTTTGTGATAACATAATCCAACACTGCCTTCATACTTTTCATTCCCTCATAAGCGCTAAGAACGCTTTTGGGGGTAGAAATATTCTTTTTAACTTTCAAAACATCAATAACTTCGCTCATTCGCTTTTGAGCCATTTCCAAATGCGCATTCTGCTCAGCAACAAGATGAGAAAGAGCCTCAGGAGAGGCGGCAGAAAAATGCTGACGACCGTTCTTGTTGATTGAGCTGACTAGGCCCTTGTCTGACAAACGCTTCAAGATATCATAAATCTTTGAATGAGAAACCTTGGAAAGCTTAATGATATTTCCAATAGGGCTCTCGCCAAGCTCGGTCAGTGCTTCATAGACTCTGGATTCTCCTGCCGTTAGGAAAGGTATTTCCATATTTTTCTCAAACACGAACAAGTATAAAAATTTTCCCCCACTGGTGAGGGGATAATGTCTATATTGCTTTCTGCCAAACAAAAACTTATGGCAAAAAAAGTATTCATCGCACACCCGATAGCAGGAAACATAGAAGAAAACTGCCGATTGGTTGAAGAAATCTGCAGAGAAGTGCACACGAGAGAAGTTCTGCCATTCGTACCATACCTTGCCTCACTCAGATATCTTGACGACACAATACCAGAACAAAGAGAGCTTGGAATTTGCGTAAACAAAGCAACATTGGAATTTGCAGATGAACTCTGGCTTTGCGGACCAAGAATCTCTTCAGGAATGAAACAAGAAGTAGAATGGGCAGTACAATTAGGAAAAACAATCAAATGCTACAACCCAGAACTACAAAATGAATTGGAAAGAATAGTTGAACAATTCAGAACAAACCAACCAATAAAATAAAAAGAAAAGGTGTTTATAAAGGTAATGCTGGACTGTAAGAGAAGGCAGGGGTTGTTGTTAGAATTAGTTTTTTCATCTTCTTACGACTCGGTCAACTCCTACTTTCCCATTTTATATCTATCTCTTTTGGCATAGTATGAATGACTCTGAATACATCAACTTGTAATTTTGCTTCTTTTTTTGCTTGTTTTTGTCCTTCAGATAATTCAGCGTTTCCTGTTTTAATCTCAACCCAATGAAATTGGTCTTTTTCTTTTCCTCTCTTTTCTGGTTCTGGCCATAGAGACAGGGTAAGAAAATCAAATATGAAGCCCGGCGAAGTACTCGGGTAATTCTTTATGGGCATAGCAAACTTTCTTACTTCCTCAATTATTTCGTCTGGAATTTTTATCGGAAGTCGTTCAAATCCGTTTCTAAACACCAGTTCGTTTTTTAACGTTAGTGTATTATATATGTCTTCAAGTTTTATATATGCATAGTTACGCTCTTTAGTGAAATGTTTAAAGTATAGTTCTCCTAAATCTCCTTGTAATTGTGGTGTCAGTTCAATCGTTGCCATATTTATAGTTCATCTTTTCAAGTGACATTCAAATCCCCCATATTGAGTTATTAAGGCAGGTTTAAAAGGATATCGTTAGTCAATTTTGATTAATCTTAACTTTTTACTATACTCTTCGTCACTTATCTCACCTTTTTTAACAGTTCGAAAAGGTCATTTATAAAGAAGGGTTTTATGACTGTAGCAAAAGGCGAGTTTTTCTTCTGTCCACTAGGCCTAGAATGCGATACGCCAAGAACAAGAACCAAAGGGTAGTTTTCCGTTCAAAGCCGAAGACTCTTATAACAAATTAGTCAAGGGCGGGCTTTTTAAAAAAGAATATTTATAAGTATAGTCTTATCATTTTAAACTATGGACAAGAAAGGAAGTAGTTGGTGGACTTGGTTTTTGATAATTTTATTTTTAATGATAATGTCCAGTGCTATTAGAAATTCTTATTATCGCCATTCTATGTATCGCCAGATGATGTATGATGATCAATTGCAACAACAACTAGAAGATGATATGTATGATGATCAATTGCAACAACAACTAGAAGATGATGTGTATGATGATCAATTGCAACAACAACTAGAAGATGATATGTATGACGATATGAGGTATGATGATATGAGGAGGGATGATATGTATAACGATATGTATGACGATATGAGGTATGATGATATGATGAGAGATTTATATGAAGATGACTTAAGAAGAGGGGCTTATGGAAATTACTATCCTGCTTCACAGAATCAAGAAGAACAAGATTTAGAATCCGAAGAAGAATCAATAACAGTATCTTATGTTTTAGATGGTGATACATTCAAATTATCAAATGGTAAAACTGTGAGATTAATTGGGTTAAATGCGCCAGAGTCAGGACAAAGTTGTTCATCAGAAGCAACAGCAAAATTAAATGAATTTGTTCTTGGGAAAGAAGTTACTTTAGAGCAAGATGCTGATAATGAAGACCAATATGGAAGATTATTAAGATATGTTTATGTTGGGAATACATTTGTAAATCTTGAAATAGTGGAGTTGGGACTTGCTCATAAATATGAATATGGCTCAAATACAAAATATTCTTCGGAGTTTGAACAGGCAGAAAATGAAGCAAAACAAATTGAAAGTTGTTTATGGAAATCAGAAGAAGTTAATTACATTCAGGACAAATGTATCTATGTAACAAATTTCCATTTCAATTCGGCTGGAGATGATAATTATAATTTGAATGATGAATATGTAACTTTTGGGAATAAATGTTCTTACTCAATTAGTATGGATAGTTGGACAGTTAAAGATGAAACTGCTTCCCATATTTACGCAATCCCCTCTTTTGCATTCCAATCTGGAGCGACATTCACGCTATATACTGGCACAGGAACAAATACAAATTCTGCTTTATATTGGGGAAGAATATCAGGAGATTATGCGGCAATTTGGAATAATGGTGGAGACACGCTATTTTTAAGAGATTCTAATGGAAATTTGGTTTTAAGCAAAAGTTATTCTGGATATTGATTCTAAAGCCCGTTCTATTTAAAAAAATAAGGAAAACTGCCCTCTTCTATTTTTAGCCCTTGAAAATAATTGCAACTAACAACTATTGAGCGAATAATTTATTCGCCTTTCCTGATAATCTACACAGTTATTAGTCTGAATATTGAAAATCATAATTAGAATATATCAACAAACCAGCCAATAACCTTCTTCCACCAAGGAACGCCATTAACTCTAACAGAAACAGAGTCTTCTGCAGCGTAAACATTGCCAAACTTGTCCTGGAATTCAGCAGAAATCCTGAATTTAGGACTGGCTGAATACAACTGGGAAGAATCAACCTGAATCTTGACGTCCTGGTCGACAATCAAATCATTCAAGTCAAGAACAACCTCAGCACCGCCACCCTTCACTTCAACAGAAACATTATTCGGGAAAGCGACACTCTCACGGACAAGAACAAAAGAAATGGAAAAAGTATCGCCATAAACAACTTCAGCAGGAGCAACAATATCCTTAATGACCAACCTTGGCTCGTCAAGACGCACTAACGTCAACACAGCCTTCTTGGACAATTTATCAGACTTAGCAGTAATCGCTATTTCACGAGGACCAGGCTGAGGAACGCTGACAGCAAAAGAAACAGGAGCACTGCTTGCAGCAGGAACAACAACATCCTGACAAGACTCAAAACAAACAGAGACAGCAAGAGATTCATCGCCGCGATTCTGAACAGCACAATCAACCCTGCCCTCACCATCAAAAATCTGGTCGCTCTCAAGCGCGCAGGCAAATTCAAGAATATCTCTCTGAGTAACCCTTAACTTTTCAACAGAAGACTGGGAATCAGCCAAACTGTAAACAATATCCCACTGGCCTGCAACAAAACTCGCCTTAGAAGTATCATTTCTAACAGAATGCACGTTAACAGGAATCTCATACTGGAACTTGGGGTCAAGATCCTCCCTAACCTGAACAATCCAGAACACTCTCTGACGCTCACGAGGCCTCAACACAACCTGCTTTGTTTCGCCGTCAACAATATTCATATCAGTAACACGGGACAAGCCCAGCTCAACAGCAACATAATAATCAGCCAAATTCTCAACATCAGCAACAATCGCGTTATAACTGCCAAAACCAACACGAGTCCTCAAAGCAGAAGCAGTAAAATGCACATCGAAAGGAACACTGCTCTGCCTTGCAACAGTCAAAGCAGAAATGTCCAAATCGTGAACAACAACCTGAACATCTCTTGCCTTCCACTCAAACTTTGTAGTCGGCTCCTGAGGGTCAGCACTATCCTTCAACTTAATATGACCAGGGTCAACCCAGCCAAACTCGCCAAAAGTAGGGTCAAAAGGAACCCAGCCAACACCAGGAAAGTAAACCTCAGCCCAGCCGTGAGCACCCCAGCCAAGAGGGAAAGAAGGACTTGTTGTGAAAGCAACACCGCTGACAAACCTTGCAGGAATCTTCAACGAGCGCAGCATAGCGATGAACAAACTTGTTATTTCATCACAAACGCCAACACGATTCTGCAAAACCCAAGAAGCAGGCTGGGAAACTTCAGCAGTCAAAGTGCTCAGATTGTAATTAACATTATTCTTAACCCAAAAACCAACCTTGCTGACAACAACAAACAAATCATCCTCATTCTCAGCAAGCTTATACGCCTGAGCGATGATTTCAGGATTAGTAGAATCAATATGAGGGGTTGAAGCAAGATATTTCTCAAAGCCACGCTGAACTCTCATAGGGAAAGGAATCTTGGCAGCGACTCTTGGAGCGCCATTGGCAACCTCAACAAGAGCATTATACTGATAAGACAACTGGCCAAGCTTAGGATTCTTCCACTCAAAATCAGCACGGTCGCCGGCAACAACAGCACTCGGATAAGAATTAAAATTCCTCACTGCCTGAAACTGAGTGTTCTGAGGAATAAAAATAACACTTGCCTCAACATAATCAACACTCGGCAAAGCGCCAGACGGCAACAAATCAATAACAGAAGAAACATTAAGCTCTGTTTTTACTACAGCGCTTGAAAACCAATCAGTCTGGGCAAAGGCAAAAGGAAGCAATAATAATAGTATCAAGAGACGCTTCATGATATCACGGTTCCGATAAACGATTGATTGTTCATAACTTTATTGAGCTCATTTAATTTTCTACCATTAATAAAGTAAACCTTTATTTTCCCTTTCTCGGCAAAACGGGAAGCAACAGGGTCAAAAGGAACATTCATACCAGAAGACCACTTTGAAGAAATAAGCTTTTCATATTCACGCCAAGAAAGCTTCCTCAAAGGCTTAGCGTCCTTAAACTGCTCAGGATTCTTGTTATAAACATAATCAACATTAGAAATATTAAATACTTGTTTAAGATTAAACTTTTCAGCCCACAAAACAGCATCATAATCAGTAGAACAACCAGGAAGCCAGCCAGCAGCAACAAGAACTTTCCTGAAATTCATTTTCTTAGGAGCTTGTTGAACAGGAGGAGCGTTAAAAATCTGGCGAACCAGTTCAGCGTTCAGCAAAGTTGCCCTAATGCCAATCTCATCACGGCCTCTTGTATTAACGCCAAACTGCCCAGCAACTTTTGGGTAAGAACGCGCATTAATGCCACCGCCACAAACAAGGATGAACTTATGTTTGCTTTTATTAACAAATGACTTCAAACGCTTAAGAAAAGAAACCTGAATTTGCCCAGGATTAATAAGACTGCCGCCAACAGAAATCACCACTATTTTTGACATAACAATAAAATTAAGAGCATAATTTATAAACTTTATCAATGAGACGAAAAACAATGATACCAGCAACAATAATCACAGGAGCACTGGGAGCAGGCAAAACCACGTTTGTCAACTATGTTCTCACAGAAGAACACGGGCTCAAAATAGGAGTAATCGTGAACGAATACGGCGCAGTAGGCATAGATGGCGACTTAATACTCGCAAGCAAAGAAAACATGATAGAACTGCCAAACGGATGCATCTGCTGCACAGTAAGAGGCGACCTGATAGAAGCGATACAAAAAATGCTGACAGGAAAAATAGACTATCTCATGATTGAAACATCAGGACTGGCAGAAGTAATCCCAGTAGCAGCAACATTTGACACACCAGATGTAATGAAAAAAACAGAACTGGACAGCATAATCTGCGTGATAGACGCAGAAAATTACGAAGACAATCTGAAAAGAAACAGGACAGCATTAGAACAAATGCAGTGCGCGGATATTATATTATTGAACAAAGTGGATATTGTTGAAAAGAAAAAAGTTGCAGAAATTAAAACTGAAATAAAGAAAAAAGTGCCAAGAGCACAAATAATTGAAACAATCAAAGGAAAAGCACCATTAAAATTACTGCTTGACGTCAAAAGACCACACGATGAACAAACCTGGAAACGTGCAGAACACGAGCACGCACACCACACAGGAATAGAAGCAGTCTCGTGCATAACAGGAGCAGTAGATTCTGACCAAATGCAAGAATTCCTTGAACACCTGCCGGACAACATTTTCAGGGCAAAAGGAATACTATGCATCAAAGAAAGCGAAAAAGGAGCAGGAGACGAACTAAGAATAATATTCCACAAAGTAGGCAAAAGAACAGAACTTGAACTATCAAGGCCATGGGAAGAAGGAGAGAAAAAAGAAACAAAACTCGTATTCATCGGAACAAACCTGAAGCCAAAAGAACTGCAGAAAAAAGTGGAAGAGTGCGCGCAAAACATTTAAATGAACAAACAAAAGGCAATACAATGAACAAAATAATAACAGTGCTTCTTGTAACAATTGGGATGACAATCATCGGAGTCATCGGCGACACAATACTCAAACTTGCCGGCAGCGGAACACGCTACATTGACTGGAAATTATTCACCATCGGATTCATTCTTTACGCCTCAACAGCACTCGGATGGTTCTTCGTGCTCAAACACATGAAATTAGCAACAGTCGGAGCATTTTACTCAGTCATCTTAATTCTCTTACTGACATTTGTAGGCATCTTCTATTTCAAAGAAACAATAGACCTGTATGAAATGACAGGAATAGGCGCAGCAATAATATCGCTGATGCTACTGACGAGATTTGCGTGATTTAGAATTAAATGAAATTCTTGGCTACGCGGTTATAAACGAGGGAAGCGGTACTAAAAGAAGAAGCTTAAGGCCGATTCAATTGCGGGTCTTCGCTATCGCTCAGACCGCGCAGTATTCTCGGCCTACCAATAAAAAATCATCCAAACAAAGAATCCAAAATCTTTTCCAACCAACTTTTTTCCTTAGTAGAAGGATATTCAAGCCCATCTTCACTCAAGCCAGGACAAGGTGGCAACGGATCGTTCATACAATCCATTAGTTCTTTGGCAAGCGCTTGAACAATTTTTATCTGAAGCTCTTCAAGCTGACTTTTAATTTGGGCTTCCTTGCGTTTGGCATCTTCGAGTTGTGCATATAAGTTAGTAACTGCTGCCTTTACTTCACCACTTATAGCAATGTCCCTTTCAAGAGTTTTTATATACTTTTGAATGTCATCTAGCTGCGCGCTCAATTCACTGGCTTTTGATTTTTGGCTGTCCAAACGCATTTTAAAAATGCGGCAATCCTTGCAGGGCAGCACTCCAATAGGTTCTTCAGCTTCCTCTTCTTCCTCATCATCCCAACGCATAACTGGAGGAGGCCCTTTTGGCTCAGTTGGTTCTGAAGGTTTAGGCGTTCTGGGAGTTTTCTCAGTCCATTCACACTTGCAATCAGACTTGCATACGCCCTTGAAATAATAATCTGCTGTAGAAGCTCCACATGACATGCCTGGCGGATCACATTCTTCATCTTTTTCAACCTCCCGGTTCCCACATATAGGAGGGGCTTTTGTCAGAGAATACCCGCAGGCAGTTCCTTTCTTATTGCATTCTGCAGAATTGCATATTATTTCCATAGATGCAGCATTTTTACCCCTGCAAAACCATTCTGTTACAGTCGCGCTAAAAGGTAGCTTATCGCCTAATACTGTTGTAATTGTTTGAACTGTGCAAGAATCCTTGAAGACTTGGACTGGGTTGCCTGGCTTTGAAACTCTTACAAAGCCTTCAACTTCAGGAGGCCATGCAGAAAAAGCATCAGAATCATAACATTCTGAGGGTGCCTCACTAATGAATTTCGGCCGTTCAACAGTCTTTCCAGGACTTCCAGGAGTTGGAGGGGCTTCAAGTCCATCCTCACCCAAGCCAGGACAAGGCGGCAATGGAGATTCTACGCAAGCCATTAACTCATCAGTAATCGCATCGAGTTCTTTCTTAATCTCTTCAAGGTGTCTTTTAACCTCTGCTTCCATGAGTTTTGCGCTTTCAAGTTTTGCATACAGATTCTTAAACTCTGCGAATCCAGGACCACGAAGACCAATTTCCTCTTTGAGCTCATCTATGTATCGTTGAATATTTTCAAGCTGCTCCCGCAATTTCACAGATTTTGCCATAAGTTCTGCAGTTTTGCTGTTTGCCAGCGCGTACAGAGAGCGGCAATCCTTGCAAGGAGTCTCCTTAATCTCT